>JABIWU010000102.1 GCA_018701395.1 Phycisphaerae bacterium
AGATTGCTCACCGTCTTGTTGTTGCTGTTGGGTTGACTCATCATCAGATTGCTCACCGTCTTGTTGTTGCTGTTGGGTTGACTCATCATCAGATTGCTCGCCGTCTTGTTGTTGCTGTTGGGCTGACTCATCATCAGATTGCTCACCGTCTTGTTGTTGTTCAGATTCGCCTTCTTCTCTGTTTTGTTGATTTTTTTCTTGTTCATCAGCAGATTGTTCGTCTTGCATTTGCTCTTGTTCGCCTTGCTGTTGTTGCTGCTGTTCTTTTTGTTGTTCTTCTATCTGATCTTGCATTTGGTCAAGATTTTTCAGTACGTTCCAAGCGAATTCGCCATTAGCGCGTGCATCCATGTCGTTGCGATCTATGGAAATAGCAGCGCGATAGCTTCGCAATGACTTTTTGATTTGGCTTTTTGCCCTTTCAATTGATTGGATTGCTTCTTCGCTAGAAGTTGCAGTGCCTGTCCCTTCGAGCTCGCTCATAGTTTTTTCAAAAATCGCATTGCCAAAATTGAAAGCGCTATATGTGCTTAGCATGTCATCTCGGCTTAAAACCATTGCTTGTTCAAAGGAGTTTGCGGCTGTTTCGAACGAGCCTAATTCATAATGCGCAATGCCCCTGTCGTAAAATATTTCAGCCCTTGGGCTCGATGTAGTTGCTAGTTCATCCAAAGCATCTGCAGCAAGCTGCCACTTTTGTTGGTCCATATTTTCTTGAGCACGAGAAAGCAATTCTTCAGTAGAAGAAGCAACGAGCAATAACGAAAATAAAATAGTAGGTAAAATCATGTCGATACCTCATACGTTTGTATTGCGTTTTTGTTTCTCGGTCTAAGACTGAGCCATGAATCGCCTAGTAAAAGAAGAAGGGCAGGGAATGCGAACCACTGAAATCGCGGGATGAATTGTTCTAGTTTGACACTGTCAAAGCTTTTGCCTGCATCTGTAGCAATTCGAAGTGCATAAATTGAACCTAAATCTAGATTTGCTGTTCCCGCTGGCACAAACGCCCCGCCGCCAGCATTTGCAATATTTTCTAGTTCTGTTGGATTCATGACCGACCACACTTCTTTGCCTTCATATGAAATATAAGAGGGTTGTCCATACAAAGTTGTTGGGATTCTCGCGCCAGTATTCGAATCACCAATGCCTACGGTATATACAGTAATGCCCGAAGCCGCGGCATCAGTTGCAGCTTCAATTGGATAACTTCCCATGTCTTCGCCATCTGTTAAAACAATAATTGTTTTGTAATCTTGAACTTCATCAGTAAAGCTCTTTTGTGCTAATCGGATGCCGTCGCCGATTTTTGTACCACCACGTAAAACACTCCGAGGCGAAATGTCATCTAAAGCTAATCGCAAAGATGCATAGTCAAGTGTAAGCGGGACGGAGAGCGCGGCATCGCCCGCGACTGTGACTAGGCCTGCTCTGTCACTTCCCATGACATCCAGAACGTCTTGAATAGCAGTTGTTGCACGTTCGAGACGATTAGGTTTTACGTCTTCAGCGAGCATTGATCGCGATACATCGAGTACAAAAAATGTATCTATGCCTGTTTGTTCAACTTCTTTATATTTTGTTCCCCAGCGTGGGTCAAGTATGGAAAGGCAAAGCAACATTGTCACTGCAATGAGAAGGCCTATTCTAAATCGTCTTCGACCATTAGAACTTGCACCTGTAAGCCGTGGAATCATCCGGATAGGAGCAATTCGATTGAGCAATAAAGAACGTCGCAAGTAACCGACAACTAGTATTACTGAAAGTGCAACGACTGCCCAGAAATAGATTATGTTCGTTGGAGTATTGAATTGAATATCCATTAATCTAAAATCCTATAGTAGGTAGAGCGAAGTAGTACATCTGCAATTAAGAAAATAAATACAACGAATAAAATTGGAGGAATAGTAAATCCTGCAAGCACGACACTCTTGACTGCCATGTCAACATGGTTAACATATGTTCTCTGTGTAATTTCAGTGCGTTCCATTTCGTCGATAACCGCATAGATTGCTTCAAGGGAAGCGGTGTCCGTAGCGCGGAAATATTTGCCATCTGTAATGCTTGCTATTTCTTTCAGCATTTCCTCGTCGATACGGACTTCTTGATTTCGCATGACAGTTCTGCCTGAAAACACATCATGCACAGGTGTTGGTGCCCACCCATTTGTACCTGCGCCAATTGTGTACACCTTTATGTTCATTGCCGCTGCCATATCCGCTGCAGTTTTTGGCTCAATATCACCTGCGGTATTTTCTCCATCAGTTAATAAAATAATTACTTTTGATTTTATAGTCGAGCCAGATTCTGACTTTACACGATCATTTAACGAAGAAAGACGCTCGACAGCGAGTGCTATCGCATCACCAATTGCCGTGCCATTTTCAGATTGTTCAGTCACAATTTCAATGCTATTTAATACATCAGTAATAAGGTATTCATGGTCAAAAGTCATTGGACAGTTGCTGTCGGCGTACCCAGCAAAGGTAACAAGGCCAATAAGATCGCCACTTCGACCATCAAGTGAACCCATGCCACCAATGAAATCGCCAGCGACTCTTCGAACGGCAGTAAGTCTATCAACTGCTTTGCCGTCAATTGTAAAGTCATGTGCATTCATGCTTGAAGAACGGTCAATTACCATTTCAATCGCAACGCCGTCTGCGGCTTGTTTTGTTTTTTCGAAGCGTTTCTGTGGTCTAGCAACGCAAATAATTAAAAGTATGATTGCGATAGTTCGTAAAACCGAAGGAAGCCAACTCGTTTTACTTCGCAATGAAGTAGGAAGGAGTGAAAGGTCAACAGGCGTGCTGTATGAAATGCCTGTTTTAAATGTGTAGCGGTGCCAGTGCCACCAGAGTACTGGCACGATGAGCAATAAAAGTAGTATCCATGCGTTTTGAAATATCATGCTGTCACCTTTGACGTTTCTTCGATGAACGTTTCAGCTTTCTTCAATGCATCATTACTGCATGTATCGCCTGGTTCGTGTTTTGCAAATTTAACAAGATCAGCTGCAACAAGGAATGAGCCAAGTGACTCACGGTCAAAGTGCTCTAAGTGATTATTTTGTTTCGCTTCAATCAAAAATTCACGAGTTGTTTGACCAGTTGCAGCGATGTTGAATTGTCCTTCAAGATAGTGCCTAACAATATCACTAAGAGAAGTATAAAACGAGTGAACTTCAAAATTTGTGTTCTTAAGATTTTCAATACCTGCCATAGCTATCACGTGTGGTGAAGGAAGTTGCTTCTTGCCTTTTGAAAATTGAAACAAGAGCCAGCACAGAGAACAAAAAGTGATGCTGCTGACAATAATTGAGAGGGTTAAATTTCTTAAAAAGAGTGGGACGTGCTCTTTAATTGGGCGAATGGATGTTTCTTCAGTTATCTCGCCAAGGATGGTATTAACCGTCACTGGAATAGGGTCAATAAGGAGGGTTCCATTTTCTCCAGTGCCTCGTGTCCATTCAATCGCGATGCCGTCAAGTGCAGATGTGGAAGCATCAAAAGTGTCAAGGTGAATCGACCAACTCCAAATCCGTCCTTCTTCAGAGGGGATATCCAATAATGTTGTTGTGTCAACTATTGTGAATGAACCAAAAGTTTCATCGTTTGGTAGCGCAAGTTGTATTCCGTCTGGAGCAATCGCTTTTATCTGAAGAAATAAAGTGTCGCCCACAAGAAAATTAATTGGCTCCAACGATACTTCAACTTCGATGCCGTCTTGCTGGAGATTCACAATCGAAGTATCTGTTGGCAAAGCTAGAAGTGCAGGGAATAAAAATGGTAGTACAAAAAACATTATGCGCGCCTCGCTTCTCTTCGTTGGAAAAATTTACGCAACGCGCCTGTGAAAGGTTCTCCGGTTTTTACTTTAATTTGATCGACCCTACTTCTTCGAAGGGTTTGTTCGATAGCGATTTCGCGTTCTTTTGCAAGTTGTACCCATGCTCGACGGACACGTTTTGAAGAGGTGTCTAGCAAGTGTAACTCGCCTGTTTCAGGATTTTCGATTCGCATCAAACCAACGATTGGAAGTTGAGTTTCAGAAATGTCATTTGTACTAACTGCAACTACATCATGCCTTTGATTTGCAATTTGCAATTGTTTTTGCCAGTTGCGATTTTGCATGTCTGAAACAAGAAATACTATGGAGCGTTTTTTCTGTACTTTGTTCAAGAATTCTATAGCACTGCCAATGTCTGTTCCTTTTCCCTCGGGTTTAATTGCAAGTAATTCGCGAATTACCCGAAGGACATGTTTGGAACCTTTCCGAGGCGGGATGTACGCTTCAATGCGATCGCTAAAGCAAATTAATCCAACTTTGTCATTGTTGCGAATAGCAGAAATAGAAAGCGTTGCGCAGATTTCAGCGACAAGTTCATCTTTGAATTGTTCATGCGTACCAAAATGCTGCGAACCGCTGACATCAACGAGCAGAATGACCGTTAATTCTCGTTCTTCGCGATAGAGTTTTACGAATGGTTCGCCATATCGAGCAGAAACATTCCAGTCAATAGTGCGTACGTCGTCGCCAACTTGGTACTGTCGAACTTCTTCAAATTCCATGCCTCTGCCCTTGAAAGCAGAGTGGTATCCGCCTGCAAGAACATCGTCAACGAGGCGCGCAGTTCGAAGTTCGATTCGCCTAACCTTTTTAAGGAGATCCTGGGGAATCATGTTTGCTACTCCTTACGGTACAGGTACAAAGTCCAGAATTGCTGCAACTATATCATCTGAAGTTTTTCCTTCAGCTTCTGCTTCATAGGTTGTGGCAATTCGATGCCGCAAAACATCGTGTGCGAGGTCTTTGACATCTTGAGGAGTTACATACCCACGCCCATCGAGAAACGCGTTTGCTTTTGAGCAGAGCGTGAGTGCAAGAGTGGCGCGAGGTGATGCACCGTATTCTACAAATTCAGAAAGTTCGGTAGAAACTATTTTAGGCGTGCGAGTTGTTTGTACAAGTTCAACAATGTAATTCGCAATTTGATCATCGACATAAATTTGGTCGATAAGTTCGCGTGCAGTTGCAATCGCTTCGGGGTTCATGACACATGTAACTTCAGTTGTTTGCGTTGTCGTAGCCATCCGTTTAAGGATTTCACGTTCTTCGTCTCGTGTTGGGTAAGACACGATAACTTTCATCATGAATCGATCAACTTGCGCTTCAGGAAGTGGGTACGTGCCTTCTTGCTCGATTGGGTTCATGGTTGCAAGAACAAGGAACGGATCTGGCAATTTAAAAGTGTCTGAGCCAATGGTGACTTGGCGTTCTTGCATAGCTTCAAGTAGTGCGGATTGCACTTTTGCAGGTGCCCGGTTTATTTCATCTGCGAGGATTATGCTTGAAAATATTGGTCCCTTGTTCACAATAAATTCGCCTTTGTCCTGTCTGTACATTAACGTTCCTGTTAAGTCAGCGGGAAGAAGGTCTGGTGTAAATTGCAAGCGTTGGAATGAGGTGTTGATTCCCTTCGCTAAACTAGAAACGGCGAGTGTTTTTGCAAGTCCAGGAACGCCTTCGATAAGAAGGTGTCCATTTGCAAGTAAACCAATAAACATTTTGTGTAACAGATTATCTTGCCCAACGATGACGCTGTGCATGGAATCTTTTAAACGTGTGAATGGTTCACTTGCCTTTGATACTTGTTCGCCAAGTGCTTGTATATCTGTATGTGTAGGATTATTCATTTGATTTATTGTGGTCATATTGACCTGTACGCATATATTTTAGGATGGTTCGTGATGAATTGCAGAAGTTTTTACGTAAAGTAGTACAATGCCATTATGACAGAAACAACAAAAGTAGAAGGGCGCTTAGTCGCATTACTTTGGCCTCGCAATGCTACGGAAGCCACAATGGCAGTTGACACAACGAAGTTGTTAGAAGCGACCGCTGAAATTGAAGACAGTACAGGCGTAACGCATCGCATTGAAGTTCTAGCCGGCTGGGATGCTGATTACCTAGTTGGAAAAGATGTTGTTACAAGCTCAACTGACAAAGGCATTGTGCTCAGCGGAAAGTAATTGCTATACTCGTTCTACGAGGCGATCAATTAAGAAGCTAGATTGTTCGAGTGCTTGCTCTGAGAAATCTCCAAAATGTTCGTGTACTTCCGAGAATAGTTCTCTGAATGCTTCTGTATCTTTATTCAAGACGATTTCTCGGAGTTCGTCGCCTGCAATTTTTAATGCAGAAAGAACAGTTTCTGTTTGGGGGTTATTCATTTGAATAGAAGCGTATAAGTTGGCTGACTGCGCGAAATGCCTCGCAGCCATTAACAACTCCATTAAATAAATTGGCGATGTAAACTCGAGAGTTTTTCGAACATCGACATTGAGTTTTTGAATTGTTCTTCCAAGGACTTCTGTTGTTTGATGCGTTAGAACTTGGACAATACTCATGGCATGATCATGTTCCTCTGCAGTTGTATCAAGCACAGAAAGACCACGAGCAAGAAATATCGTGCTTAGCCAATCGTGCCAATTGGCGGTGTCGCGTGCAGAGATGACAGCAATGCGTTGCCCTTGCAATGAGTGAACGTTCGGTCCAAACAGTGGATGCGTGCCGATAACACTTCCTTTGAAAGTATCAAGCATAGCTTGGATGGGTTCCTGTTTTGTTGAAGTGATATCAACGAGGAGGGCATCTTCCTTGCAATGCGGTCCAATTTCTTTAATCACTTCAATTGTGTTGTCGATGGGAACGGTAATAAGAACCACTTCTGCTTCTTTTACAGCTTCTATATTTGAGCAGCTTGTATGTAAATCTGCGATAACAATGGTATGTCCAAAGCCCTCAAAGAGTTTTGCAAACAGTTGTCCCATTTCTCCGTTCCCGCCGATGATTGCAATCGTTTTATGTTCAATTTGTTTAGGAATAGCAACTCCGAGCGCTGCTTGCCGGTCTCGGCTTGCCCAAAGAATCACGCGAAATAAACTCTCTATAACTTCTGATCGCAGCCCTACTGACTGAGCGAGCTCCCCTCTGTCAGTAAGTAATTCTTTTTCTCTTTTGAAGTCACGAATGCCAAAGCCAGTAACTTTTTTAACGGCAGCAACTCTCTCGACAATGGTATTTCTTTGTTGTAATAAATCGACTATTTTATGGTCAATAGCATCGATTTCTGCCCGTAGTGGAAGTAGTGCTTCGGGCACTAAATTAGATTGATTTTGTTGTTCCATTTTGACCCTAGACAGGGTACCATCTTTGTTTCAACGTTAGTTACGAAACCTCAACCAGATTCTCGGAATACTCAAAATGACTACTACGCGCTGTCGCTCAACTTCATCTTATAGCCAATTCATTCAAGACTTTATGGGCGGCGTTGCTGAACGTAATCCATATGAACCAGAATTTTTACAAGCCGTGCAAGAAGTTGTTTCTTCATTAGAAGGCGTAATGAATAGTAACTCGCAGTATCTTTCTGGCAATATTTTGCAACGAATTGTAGAGCCAGAACGCGCAATTCAATTTCGAGTACCGTGGGTAAACGATGCCGGCGAAGTGAAAGTTAATCGTGGGTATCGAATTGAATTTAACAGTGCAATCGGGCCGTACAAGGGGGGGCTACGTTTTCACCCATCTGTAAATTTGTCAATTCTGAAGTTCCTAGGATTTGAACAAGTATTTAAGAATAGTTTGACTACACTTCCGATGGGTGGTGGCAAAGGTGGCGCAGATTTTAACCCTAAAGGCAAAAGTGACGCCGAGGTTATGCGATTTTGTCAATCTTTTATGTCAGAACTATTTAGGCATATTGGACCAGACACAGACATTCCAGCAGGCGACATTGGCGTAGGTGCTCGAGAAATTGGATACATGTTTGGCGAGTATAAAAAGTTAACAAATACATTTGTTGGTGTACTTACTGGCAGGGGATTAGAATGGGGTGGAAGTTTGATTCGTCCTGAAGCAACTGGCTATGGATGTGTGTACTTTGCAGCTGAAATGCTTGCTACGCGTGGCCAAACTTTTGAAGGGAAGACTTGTTTAGTTTCTGGGTCTGGTAATGTTGCACAATTTACTTGCGAAAAAATAAATGACCTCGGTGGCAAAGTGGTCACGCTTTCAGACAGCAGTGGCTGGGTTTTTGACGGCGATGGAATAACCGCTGATAAATTAGCATGGGTAATGGATCTTAAAAATAACCGACGTGGACGAATTAGCGAGTATCTAACTCAATTTCCAAACGCGGAATTTCACGAACGAAATGATTCCCTTGATCATAACCCAATGTGGGCAGTGGATGCGGATTGCGCATTCCCCTCTGCAACACAGAATGAAATCAACGCAATAGATGCTGATAACTTACTTCGAAATAATGTTGGTGTTGTGAGCGAGGGCGCAAACATGCCAAGTACTGCTGAAGCACAAAATGTATTTGTAGATGCCGGCATTTTGTACGGGCCAGCAAAGGCAGCGAACGCTGGTGGTGTTGCTGTTTCTGGTTTAGAAATGGCACAAGCAAGCCAACGTTTATTTTGGACTCGGGAAGAAGTGGATGCGAAGTTGAGTCAAATTATGTCTCGAATACATCAGCAATGTGTTGATGCTTCTAATGAATTTGGAATTGAAGGCAATTATGTTGACGGCGCAAACATTGCTGGCTTCATTAAAGTTGCGGATGCAATGATGGCCCAAGGCATCGTGTAATACTGGAACTTTATATGTGTTTTCTTGTTGAATTCGCTTAACCTGTGCTATAATTTACGCAGTTGGGGAAATTGCATGCAATGAGGAATTGATGCAATGTGTTGAAAAAGTACTTTTGAATCGGCGTTCTTTGTAACGAGCGCTGTACTTATTATTATGCACGATTATCGTCGTGCTAAGGAGCAATGATTACATTGACTACTATGATTTCTATCGAATTTGGTGACCGAGTTACACACCCTAAATTTCCTGAATGGGGAAGTGGTGCTGTAATTAAAGTTGAGAATACGCATGCAAATGGAGAACCAATGAAGCGGGTAACTGCTCGTTTTACACACGCTGGGTTGAAAACATTTGTTGGTACAAGTTTTCCACTTGTCGTGATGGAAAAAGACCATGCAATGCCTGGCGACACAATCGGTAAGCGTCCAGCGATTGCAGAAGTTGAAGATCTTGAACGTTCTGGTTTGAATCATGCGGTCGAGCAAAAACTTGAAGAGATCATGTTTGCAATACCAATGCCATGCCGTGATCCGTTTAATACACTTGAACACCGAATGCGCAGGACGCTTGATTTATATAAATATGACACGAGTGGTAAAGGTTTAATGCATTGGGCGATGGCTCAGACCGGAATGGATGATCCATTAACTCGTTTTAACCGTACCGAGCTTGAGATGTACTTCAAGCAATATTCATTTTTGTTAAAAAAGCATCTTTCGAAGTTACTTCGAGAATTTCAAGACGACAAAGCCACATTGAAGCAAATTGTCGACGAAGCACCCTCTGGTGCTCGCCGAGTTGTTTCAGAACTCTCTTAATTTAATCTGCGCCGTCATTGCCGAAGAATTGATTGTCATCGCGGTCATCTTGACGGGTACTATCTCTACGAATTTGTTCAACAAGTTTTCTTAGGTAAACATTTTCACGCCTAGTTGCCTCAAGATCGAACACCATGTATTTCACGCTTAGTCGAAGGTAGTCAAGTGAATCTTGCAATTTAGAAACTGACTCTTCAATTTGCGACCGTTGTGCACCGTCATGTTGACATAACTTCTCAAGTTTGTCTCGATGCTCTTTTGGAAGTATCTGCAGTTTCTCAATTAATCTGCACATTCTCTCTTCAATATTTCTCTCGTTCATCTCTGTTCTCTCAATCGTTTCTTAAGTTGTTTGCAACAACACACGTGCTACATTGTCAAGATGCACCAACTTAAGGAAACGTCCACTAAAGGGGACAATTTCTCGGCATACATACTGTAATAAACGATACTCTCGGACGTACTCTGCGGGTTATGCGGTATGGCGGTTTTAGAAGTACCTAAAGGCACCGAGAACGAATGCAACAAATACAATTGCGATTATTAACCCAATCAATTTCCTGCGAATTTCGTTAGAAACAGGGTCACGATGTGAAGTACTACCTTGTATCCAAACACCGCAAGAAGGGCATTTGCTAACGTCGTCCCAAATTTCATCGCCGCACTTTGGGCAATACCCGGTTTCTCTCTCGGAAAAACGTTCGACATCTTCTTGGCTTGGTCCTTCGTCATACATGAATCGTTATTCCTCGATTGGGCTACTTCGGAATTGCATTTGTAATTCCTGAACGGAATTTCTTGCATCGTATAATTCGAAATTAATTGCTAGCGGTACATGCTTGTTAAGTGTTTGCCAAGTGCCAAGCCCATCCCAAGGGTCACTCAATTTGAGGTTGTTTACAGTTCCTCGTAATTTTTTTGCGTTAAATGGTACCCAGCCAGAACCCGCAAGAGCATATTCGCCCCAGACAACATACGACGGGTGGTCAAGTCGATGCCCATCTGCGTTTACAGTGGTAATTCCAATCAATGGTCGAGCAGGTATTCCAACAGCGCGAAGCGTCGCGATGCAAGCACAGAGTTCGTCGCATGCACTGACTGGTTTATCTGTGGTAAAAGCATACTTTGCACCCCTGATAGTTAATCCGGTTGTAATTCGATTTTTATTATTTGCAAACAGACCATTACTGTTTGTGTTTTGCAAACAATATCGTAAGATTTTTTTGGCTGCGATATGAGGTGTAATTTCTTTTTTGTCGATGAGTTTGGTTACTATTTCATTAAAAATTGCATCGTTCGACCTCAAATACAAAGAAGGTTGTAAGTAAAAAGCAACTTCTTCTGACCAAGTGTCATTCCAGTCAATCAACGATGCTGCAGCATCATCAAGTTTGCTTGCGTACGCTGTTTCTGTAAAATGTATTTGATAATTATCCGAGTCGATATACACGTGCCATTGTTTAGGCCGATTTTTTAGTTGCTCATAGGTATAGGGTAAATCGGTATTGACTTGATTTGTTACTCGAAAAGAGCTTGCATCGAGGGTAATCCAATTCGTCTTTTCTACGTATGGCCATCCCAAACTCGTTTTGCTAGTAGGTTCAACTCGAATAATGATGTTGTAGATCCGAGGCGTGTCTCGAGTCAGCGGAGGTTCTGGATCTCCATCAGCGGGGAATGCAATTCCAAATAAACAGGGTACGCAGAGTACTAAGATGCAAATCCCAAACGAAACACACCGACCCCTTTGAAGGGATCGGTGTGTAATTGGTAATGGGTTTTGTTTTGTAATGTGAAACATTCGTTTCAATTATTTCATTGGTTCTTCCATCGTATCGACAGTTACTGTTTCAGTAGTTGTTGTAGTCGATGGAGTATCCCATGCATTAGAATCTGCCATTGGGCGTAAGTAGATTTCTACTCGACGATTCTCTTTTGTGCCATCTGGGCGGTTTTCAACTAGTGGCCTGAATTCTCCATATCCAGCTATTTCAAATCGTGAAGGGGCGATACCATTTGCTGTTAGTGTTTTTGCAACGCTCGTTGCTCGAGCAGTTGAAAGTTCCCAATTTGTTGGATATCGCTGAGCAGATGATTTTGGTTGAATGTCATCAGTGTGCCCAACAACAAGGATTTCAAAATTATTTGCTTCTTGTGAATTAAGAATTGTCGCAACTCGGCTGATTACGTCTGTTGCGCCTTTTTTAAGAATTGCTTTCCCGCTTGAAAATGTAAAATCACTTCCAAAACGAATCATTCCAGTTTCAGCATTGAACCACATGTCTTCAGGGTATGTTGCAGCGAGTGCTGCAAGTTTTTGCTGTGTTGCAATTGGAAGTGGACCGAACTTAATGTCAGTAACTGTTGTGAGAAGTTGGTTGTTCTCTGCATCAATTGAGTCTAATTCGTTTGCTAGCAAATCGTATTGACCTTGCAAAGCATTTAAGTTTGCTTCTGCTTGTGCGAGTTGTCGCTCGCGAGCTGCGAGTGCATTCGTTGCAGTGTTGCAATCAGTTTGCGCTGATACAAGTTGTTCTTGAAGTGAGTGGGTCGTCGTCCTTGCAGTATCGTATCGGTCGTGCTTTACACAGCCTGTTGCAGAAATGCTGACAAGTGTCATGATGCCCGTTGTAAATAGTAGTGCTTTGCGCATGGTAGGATCCTCCTCTGTTGGCGCTATATTTGTCGGGATCCGTCC
>JABIWU010000001.1 GCA_018701395.1 Phycisphaerae bacterium
GTGGTCCAGATTATTTTTCAATGGCAACAAATATTCCAACGGGAACACCCCCTAGTTTGATAGTCAATTATCCAAACGGTCAACCAGCATTGTTTAATCCAAATGGTGGCACAACTGTAGACATCATAATTTCTTCCGCAGCTTCTGATCCCGTTTCTGGCAGTGCAATGTTGCACTGGTCTGCAAATGGAACCGCTGGCGACGAACTACTCACTCCACTTGGCAATGATACGTATCAAGCTGTATTTCCTTCGTTCGATTGTGAAGCGACTGTGAACTGGTATATCTCTGTACAGAGTACGGATGGCAACACCATAGTTAGCCCTGGCAATGCTCCTAAATCGACATGGTCGGGTATCGCGCTCAGTGGATATGAAGTGAATTACGAAGACGATTTTGAACTGGATCTAGGCTGGTCAGTTTCAGGTGACGCAACCGATGGTCAATGGGACCGCGGCGTGCCTGTTGGTGGTGGTGATCGTTGTGATCCAGCAACCGATGGCGATGGCTCTGGATCTTGTTACCTCACCGACAATACTGATGGCAACAGTGACGTTGACGGCGGAACTACAATACTCACTTCACCTTCGATGGATGCAAGTAGTTCACCTACGCTGAATTATTCTCGTTGGTACAGCAATGGCGCTGATTGTGGCGGCGGAGATTCGATGAACGACAGTATGGAAGTTGAATTCTCAATCGATGACGGTGCAACTTGGATGAACCTTGAAACTATTGGCCCAGGTGGCTCGGAAGTCAGTGGCGGTTGGTTCAATAAGGAATTTGACTTGACAACAGTTACTGGTTTTGTGCCAAACAATCAATTCCAAATACGATTCCTAGTCAGCGACCTAAATACTGGTTCTGTCATCGAAGCTGGTGTTGATGGGTTGTTACTCAGTGGTGGTTATTGTGATACTGCTGGATGCCTCTCTGACTTGTCAGGCGATGGTGTTGTGAACGTTACTGATTTGCTTTCGCTTATAGCGGTTTGGGGCCCATGCACTAGTGCGTGCGATGCCGATTTTGATAACAGCGGGACTGTAGATGTTACTGATTTACTTACATTGATAAGTGATTGGGGAGCGTGCGAGTAATCAACCCCCTGTTATGTAAAACTCTTCTGGCGCATCTGAATGTAAGCACTTTTGATTAGTCGTGGCTTAGCCCAATAAGACATTTGTCTTGTACATAACCGTCTCCAAATGGATTGGTGTCCTGTACATAACCATCCCCAAATGGATTAGTGTCTTGCACGTAATCTTTTGCGAATCGGTTGGTGGTTTGGACATACCCCTTTGCGAATGGATTCGTGTTTTGGACATACCCTTTTCCAAATGGGTTGGCTGCTCTGCCCGAGCAGTTGGCCGAGTTGTCATACCTATTGAGTGTGGCTGTGGAATACGCTGACCCTGATGAACCGTAATAATTAAGGCATCCGCTGAGTAACAAGCATGGGAATACTAGGCATAGACGAACGTTCATAGGCAAATACTACCAAATCTGTGTATCTATATATATAGTGTAATATGAGTCTATGGAACAAAAAAAAATCGATCAAAAACGACTTAAGCGAATCGCACAAAACCAGCGTCAAATTTGTATTTCTATACTCCTTCTCGTACTCGTTGCCATCGCTGCGATTATCTTCAACAACAATGCTTGGGTCGGTGCGGGCTACACGCACTGGACATCAATTGCCTATTACGTTGTAAATATCTACGCACTCATAAATGGCATTCTCCTCACTGCTAATGTGTACAACAGCGTCATTCTTGGCATCGTTCTTGGTATTTTCTTACTTGTTCCATGCGTCAACATTTTGATTTTGCTTGCTGTTAGCCAACGTGCAACTATGTATCTCAAAGAACATGGGTTCAAAGTTGGGCTACTTGGCGCAAACATGTCGCAATTTGATTGACGCCCCTGTGGTATGTAAAACTCTTATGAGCAATCGTCCATACCACGTATCATTGGATTGTTTGAATACTTGATGCTAGATCGATAGCACTTTCCTTCTCCACTTCATTCTGCTTTTCTGGAATACGTCGATGCGAAAGCAGCCAGTCAATAACCATAGTTGAATACCGTTGATTAAACCTAGGACCATGCCCTGCACCATGCACTGTCCAAAGTTCTGTAACAGCACCACTGGATTTATTCTCAAATAACAACACTGTCGTGTCTGGTCCCGGAATGCTTTTATCAAGATCAAGTGGACCAAGTTGTTTTGGAAGAGTTTCGCAACCATTTATTTTCGCCCAATCAGCGACACTTTCTAAGGCACCTGCATAACAATTAAATTTGCCTTCAGTCATTTCATCAGGCCAACAGCCACCGCCATATTCAACAATTTGGTCCTCTGTTCCATGCACTTGTAAAACATGCACTGGCGATGCACTTGCGCACACACCTTCATTTTTATAATTTGCGCCAGCAAGACTCATGAATGACGCGATGCGCCCCGAGTGTTCACAAGCCAATCGGTAGGACATGAAACCACCATTTGACCAACCAATAAAATGAATTGAGTCTGTATCAACTGAAAACTGTTGCTCGATGGTATCTAAAAGTGCCATCAGATAACCCACATCATCTACTTCGAGATTCTCGGTATTACAACATGCTTCTGTTGCATTCCAAAAAGTTCTTCCCTTAGAATCTCTTGTCCCCTGAGGGGAGACGAGAATAAATTGTTTATGATCAACGAGTGTGCTTAATTTCCAATAGGTATCAAGTTGCTTTTTATTTCCGGTGAAACCATGCAGCGCAACAATGACAGGCAAAGGCTTAGCATCGCTGTAATCGGATGGATAGACAACATCCGCGCCACCCCTACCAATATTTATTTCAGTACGTTCAACACCAAAGGCATATTGGTTAAGAACAATTGAAAATAAAAAAACAATACTTATAAATAATCGACACATAGTTGTTTCATTTCTCGAATTGTGTTTTTGGGTTTTAGCATCAGAAGTATCTTAACAGAGCGCCCTGTTACTCCGTTGTGTATTTGAACCTATATATATAGAATAGATAGTATAAGATAAGTCCATGGAACAAAAATACATATGTTAAAACCAAAATCAAAACTGCAATTAGCAATTGTCTTTATCTTTTTTAATCTCTCGGTCTTTGGATGTGCGATTACACCTCGCACCACTAATACACCTGGAGTGAGCAATACCCTACGCGTCATGGTCTGGAACGTGTTGCACGGCGCAAACGATGTGACCAATGGCGCAGAAAAAGCACTCAAGATTATTCGGGATACAAAACCAGACATCGTGATGCTTCAAGAAAGTTACGACATCAACGACGAACGACCAAAACTTGGTGCGTGGTTGGCTGGAGAACTTGGATGGAATCAGCATCAAGCGCAAAGCACAC
>JABIWU010000013.1 GCA_018701395.1 Phycisphaerae bacterium
GAATACAAGGTCGACAGACGAGAAACAAAACGCAAGTTAAAGATACTGCATCTCGCAGAGCAGAACTTAAATCGATAAACGCTCGAAATCTCTCTCCGACAAAACGTGCCGGAATTAATTTTGATACAGTAGGAAGGAAAACAAATAAATTACTTGTGATGCATTCGGTTGAAAAATCGATGGGCAACAAGTTGCTTTTTCAAGATTTGGATTTAGAACTTACACCTGGAAGAAGGATTGGCCTAGTTGGACCAAATGGTTCAGGAAAAACAACCCTGCTCCGTTTGATTAATGGCGAATTGCAACAAGATGGTGGTACGATTAAACGGGCAGATAAGTTGAGAGTGGTCACAGCTAGTCAACATAGATTATTTTTAGACCCTTCTATTACATTGCAAGATACACTTTGCCCCATCGGCGAGATGGTGAACTATATGGGCAACGAAATACATGTCTCTGGTTGGGCGACTAGATTTTTGTTTTCCCGCGAACAGTTAGGGACTTTAGTCGGCTCTCTTTCAGGAGGCGAGCAAGCAAGAATTCAAATTGCTTCTTTGATGTTGCAACCTGCAGATATATTGTTACTTGATGAACCGACAAATGATCTTGACATCCCTACTCTTGAAGTATTGGAAGAAGCGCTTCTTGATTTTCCAGGTGCAATATTATTGATTACGCATGACCGTTTTATGCTTGACCGCATTGCTACGGAGTATCTGGCCCTTGATGGCAAGGGTACCGCGAAAGAGTTTGCTTCTTTTGAACAATGGGAAGTGTGGCGAAAAAAGAAACCGAAAACTAAGACTCTTCCTACTTCTAATCCTTCGAAAAAACGAGTGAAAAGTGCCTCTGTAAAATTGACTTACATCTTGCAACGAGAATTTGATGGCATGGAAAAAGCAATTGCAGTTGCTGAGGCTGAAGTAGAGCGAGCGGAGTTAATTGTCAACGATGAAGCATTGATGGAGAATCATAAGAAACATGCCAAGGCGTGTGCTGATGTTGCAAGTGCTCACGGTACTGTTCGTGCCCTCTACGATCGTTGGGCTGAGTTAGAGAAAATGCAATGATAGTTTTCGTAGTCACTCTAATTTGATATGGTCTCTTTGCTGCTTTTTCCCCATGCTAGGATTCCACCCTCAAGGTGTTTCTGAGGTGCTTTTCCGTTGTAGTATTCTTTCGCGGCTAATGCAGAGCGGTAGCCAGAACGACACTGGAATACAACTTCTTTATCACCTGCAATTTGTGAAATTTCTTCATTGCTAAACGATGAAAGTGGTACGTTCAGTGCGCCTTTGATTCGCACTTCCTCGAATTCATTTTCTTCTCTCACATCTATAAGGACGATCGAGTCATCTTGAAGTAATTGTTGAAGTTCATCAGGAGAAATTCCGAGTACTGCGGGCATATTTTTTCCAATCTGTGTAAGTGTTACCGGCCATCCATTGTATTGGTCATTATCGGGTGCATTAGGCGCTGCCCATCTAGGCCATGCGTTGACTATAACTGAATTTGATTCAGGGTCGCATTGAAGGAGTCCCCATCCTGGTGCTCGGTCATGAAGTGCTGATGGCGCATGTCCCGAAATGTGAGGATTAGAAACCGCTAGTACTGTCACTTTATTTCCAAATCCATCTTCATGATTTCCAGTAATCGGTAGACCCCTTGGCATCCATCTTCTTGGCCAAGTATTCGCAATTGCAGGTGTGCAGAATACGTATGTACCATCGCCATGTTTGTCTATGCCGTACTGTGCGAGCGATCCTAAATGTTGATCGCCACATACATGAATAGCATTTGCTTGTTTGATTGATCGAAGTGCTCTATTGCGGGCAGTTTGGGGCCAGCCATTGCTATCTGCATCTGCTGCGGGCATATCGTTGGGTGCTGATTCACCCTCTGGGTAAATTGTCAGCCCTGCTTGATGACCGCCGTATGTTCCTTCTGGAAGCGTTTGTAAACTTACAAATGGTGATTGTGAAAAAACGAATTTCATCCAATCATCCTCTTGCCAATCAGTAGACCAGTCGTCTAAAAATTGTTCTTGTCTTGAGCCAAGCAAGGGCGCATCGCAATCGGCTTGCGTTTTTGGGTCGAACCCTTCAGCTTTAAACCAACCGTTATACACGCCGCCATTTGGTACAGCAATAGCAGGAGATTCTTTAAATTGTCTGTCACCAAGAATTGCAATATCTAAGCCGCCGTAGTGCATACGCGTGAAGTACACCGTATTGCCCTGTGCATCTAGTTGGGGGTCTACTGGATCTGGTAAGTGGCTCGTTTGTGTTCTGTGTACTGCGTTTACAAAGCGTGGTTCCATTTTGTATCCGCCACTATCCTGAGCGGTAAGACCTTCAACTCTCTGTGCATCACGTTCACCAGCACCCCAGAGGTTTCCGTGATATACATCGTGGTCATCTGGAATCGTAATACATGGTGTGTTTCGGGTCA
>JABIWU010000014.1 GCA_018701395.1 Phycisphaerae bacterium
AAGCATGGTGAAGACATGGTGCTCACACTTATGAGTGGCACCGCTAAACAAAAGAAAATGGCGCAAGAAGCATTCGATCGTTGGTGGGACCCATCACTTGCGTTCTTTGGACCAAACGATAGACCAGACGAACGGGAACGACCCGCGATGAAATGGCGAATGAAAACAGCAACGAACGATGAACTTCGGCAAAAATTTGTGAATCGTTTTGCACCAGCTGCGATGGCAACAGGACTTGTAATTAACGTTTGCAAAAAAGATGAAAATGGTCTAGTCATAAGCACAACACCAGACCCAAAACTCAAACTAAACGAAAAAACTGGCAATTGGGATTTCACCCAACCAGATTGGGATGAATTTTTCAAAGTCATCCGCGGAAACGGCCCGTGCAACAAAGATCGGCTAGCACTCAGGCGTTTTTCATACGAACAAGGCGAGTGGGTTCGACGTGCTATTTTAGATGGTTCAACAAAAAAACCCTGCAATAATTAAGGCAAGCATGCTATCAAAAGCGAGATCAAATGTACCTCTAGTTTCTGGCGAGTTGACAACTAAAGAAGTTGTAGGTTTCCCTGTGTGGGAAGTATTCACCCAGAAGAAAGAAACCAATGCTCACCTACATGCGGGTTCGCTAAGCGCGCCAGATGCTTCTTTTGCGCAACAGTTTGCACGCGAGCATTACGGACAAGATCAAGAATGTACATCGTTATGGGTTGGTCTTCGCAATATATTTACGTGTGATACTGGGGGTTTAGAAACGTACGAAATCTTCATCCAATGGAAATCTGGAGATAAACACGAACATGTCGGTGAGGTTGAAGCAGCCAACGGCGCTGAAGCTAAAGTTAAAGGCGCTGAACAATATGTTGGAGACAAAACGAATTGTTCAATATGGGTAGCACCGATTTCAAAACTAACAAAAATAAATAGCGCAACCAATATGATTTGGCGAGAAACGACGAAGCAGGAATATCGACTAGCTAAGGGGTACAGTCGAATCGTCCGACAAAAATGGGATGCTCTGCGTGCTAAAAAAGCCGTGGATGCCTATCAAGAAGAAGATTTGAAAGACACATTTTAATGACAGAACTAGAAAAACAATTTCAAACACCAATGGTCAACTTACTGCTTTCCATTGCTGACGATAAATTATTCCTCGGGCACCGAAACAGCGACTGGACTGGTATCGCACCAATTCTTGAAGCAGATATCGCGTTCTCTTCTCTCGCGCAAGATGATATTGCGCATGCAAGTGCTATCTATCAACTCATTCATACACTAACCGGAGAAGATCCTGATCAAATTGCTTTTCACAGAACTGAATGTGCGTATCTTTGTGCTGACATCGTTACAAAAAGTGATGATTTCAATTGGGCGTCTGCAATTGCGCGTCAGTTTTATTGCAACACATTCGATTTTCTTCGCTTGCAACGACTTGGTGAATCTTCATGGGTACCGTTGTCTTCGCTCGCGAAAAGACTTTGCGCAGAACAAGCAATCCATGTAGACCATGTTCATTCATGGATTGATCATCTAGGAAAAGGCAACGAAGATTCAGCGGCAAGAATACAAACCGCACTCGATACTTTCGCACCATATGCTGCAATGCTCTTTGAAAAACCGGAAGGGCTTGACACTCTACATGAAGCTGATGTATTAGCTGACCATTCAGATTTTTTCACAGCATGGATAAGTTCAATAGAAACGACAATCAACAATGCTGGCTTAGCGTTGAACATCCAACAAAGTAATAACAAGGGCGGTCGCAATGGGGTTCACGATGCCGACTTCACGCTTTCTTTAAGCGAATTGCAAGAAGTTTTTTCAACCGATCCATTGGCAGCATGGTAAGTAGCGATGGTATCAACGTCTGAAATTTTTGAAGTGTTAAAAACAATTCCCGACCCAGAAATGCCAATCAGCATTACTGACCTCGGGCTTATAGAAGAAATTATTCTTGATGATACAAACGTGTTAATCAAATTACTGCCAACGTTTATTGGTTGCTTTGCTCTTCCGGCAATCGCCAACGACATTAAACAAAAAGTAGTTGAACTCCAAGGCATCGACTCTGTAGAAATCGAATTTGTTCATGACCCGCCTTGGAACACCGATAGAATTACCGACAATGGTCGCGTATCACTTGCAGAACACGGAATTTCCGTCCCAGATGGTTCGTCACCATGTTGCAACACTGGAACAACCGATACCGTTGAATTGACCACTTCTGCGTTTACTTGCCCTTGGTGTAATTCCACCGATACGACGCTTACAAGCCCGTTTGGGCCAACCCGATGCAAGTCAATCCACTTTTGCAACGCATGCAGGCAACCATTTGAACGTATGAAAAAAGTGTAATCTCTTGCCTGCTATAATACGGGGTCATGGCGTTTCAAGAACACGAAAAGAATAAAACCACTTCAAGCGAAGAGGTCGTTTCTCCAAATACTCCATCTGCAATGCATACATCGCCGATTGATCTTGGACATATAGAAGTTCTTCAAATTTTGAACGAACATGGCGAAGTGGATGGTGGTCTAGAGCCAGACTTTAGCGATGAAAAACTTTTAGGCGTGTATCGCTCAATGGTTTTGGCACGGGCTTTCGACAAACGAATGATGACCATGCAACGCCAAGGTCGGATGGGTACTTTTGCGCCAAATATTGGGCAAGAAGCGTGCATTGTCGGCCAAGTAACCTCGCTAACAAAAGACGACTGGTTTTCGCCTTCATACCGTTCATTCGGCGCGCAAATAATGCGCGGGTGGTCGATGGAACACCTCATGCGGTTATGGGCTGGCTTTCATGACGGTTTTCCGCCACCAAAAGATGTTAATGACCTTCCATTCTCAATTGTCATCGGCTCGCACGTCCTCCCCGCTGTTGGAATCGGCATGGGAATGAATTATAAAAAGAAAAAAGATTGTGTTCTTGTTAATTACGGCGACGGAGCAAGTTCACAAGGTGCTGTAAGCGAAGCTCTAAATTTTGCTGCAGTGTACAAAGCCCCTGTTGTTTTCATCTGCGAAAATAATGGTTGGGCGATTTCAACTCCAGCTAAAAAACAAAGTGGGAATGAAATTATCGCAACTCACGGAATTGCACATGGCATTCCAAGCATCCGAGTTGATGGGAATGACATCCTCGCAATGATGTGTGCAACGAAAGAAGCAACAGATCGTGCAAGAAATGGTGATGGCCCAACTCTTGTTGAAGCAATTACATACAGAATGAGTTTGCACACGACTGCTGACGACCCAACTGTTTACAGAAATGAAGATGAAGTAAAAGCTTGGGAGTCTCGATGTCCAATCAAGCGGTTCGAAACATATCTCACAAACAAAGGCATTCTCGACGCTGATTCAATCGAAGAAACAGTAGCTTCTTGTGATGAAAAAGTAATTCAAGCACGAGATGTTTTTTATGCAATGCCACCAGCTGATCCGACTGAAATTTTTGACCATATTTACAATTCAATTCCAGAAGAACTTCAAAAACAAAAAGAAGAATACTTGAAGCGGCTCCATCAAAAAGGGGTTGACGAATGAGTAAATTAACAATGGTTGAAGCTGTCAATCTTGCGTTATCGCAAGAAATGGAGCGCGACGAAAATGTTTGTATGCTTGGTGAAGACATTGGTGTAAACGGGGGCGTCTTTCGAGCAACAAAGGATTTACAAAAAAAATATGGTGATGATCGTGTAATGGATACACAACTTGCTGAATGCGGTATCGTTGGTACTGCAATCGGCATGGCTGTTTATGGTATTCGTCCGGTTGTTGAAATTCAATTCTCTGGGTTTACCATGCAAGCGTTCGATCAAATTGAACAGAACATGGCACGCCTTCGGAACCGGACCAGAGGCAAGTACAACATTCCAATAGTTTTAAGAACACCTTTTGGTGGTGGTATCCGAGCCGTTGAACACCATAGTGAATCTCGAGAGGCGTACTGGGCACACACTCCGGGGCTAAAAGTTGTCATTCCTTCCAGCCCACGAAATGCGCGAGCATTACTCGCTGCTTCTATACGCGAAGATGATCCAATAATTTTCTATGAACCGAAAGCTTTGTATAGAGCATTTCGTGAAGATGTTCCTGATGAACCAGAAATAATGGAAATTGGAAAAGCCGAAATTGTACGCGGGGGCAAAGACATTACGCTTATTTCTTACGGAGCAATGATGCGCCCTTGTAAAGAAGCAGTGAATGATCTTGCAGATGACCATGGCATCGATGTAGAACTCATCGACCTACTTACAATTTCGCCTATGGATACAGATACACTTGCCGCTTCGGTTCAAAAAACTGGAAGGTGCATCATCGTGCATGAAGGACAAAGAACTTGCGGTGTCGCTTCAGAAATTATCGCTCGCTTAAACGAAGTAGTCTTTGAATTCCTTGAAGCACCAATCAAACGAATTACCGGTTTTGATATTCCCTTCCCCTACTTCCAAGTTGAAGAGCATTTCCTTCCCGAAAGTGAAGAGATTATTCTCGCTATAAAAGATACAATCGATTGGAAATGATGGATTTCATTCTTCCAGACTTAGGTGAAGGCGTACATGAAGGGCAAATTCTTGCCATTCACGTCGTTGAGGGTCAATCAATTAAAGAAGATGCGCCATTACTAGAGGTAGAAACAGACAAAGCCGCTGTAGAAATTCCATCTCCTTGTACGGGTACAGTAAAAACTGTCCACATAAAAGACAAACAACTTGTGCATGTCGGGGATGTAATGATTACTTTTAATATTGAAGCGAAATCCAGTACTAAAGTAGCCGCGCCAACTGTCCCTCAAGAATTAAAAGCTGAAGTTAGATCCTCGCCATCTGTTAGAAAATTTGCAAGGTCACTTAGCATTGATATTGCAACCGTTATTGGAACTGGTTCTGGCGGAAGAGTGACGCGACAAGATGTTCAAGATGCAACGGCAACACCGGCTGAACCAGTAACGGTTGAATCCGTAGTTGTTGAATCAAGCTCAATTGCAACAACTCGCCCCGCGAATGCACAACCAACACTAAAACTTGAAACTGAAATTGAAGGTGTTCAAGAACAAACTGAATTTGGCATCGTTATTCGCCAACCAATGTCACAAGCTCGCAAAGCAATTTCCAAAGCAATGTGCCATGCGTGGGAAACCATTCCTCATGTTACCGATTGCAACGATGCTGACATTACTGAAATAGACAAGATGCGACGCGAGTTTAAAGATCCAGACCAGCCGAATTTAAAATTGACTCTTTTGCCTTTTGTGTTAAAAGCAATTTGTCGGTCTTTACAAAAATATCCAATTCTGAATGCTGCAATTTGCCGCGACACCGGCGACGTTTTGTTTAGGCAATTTGTAAATATCGGCATTGGAATAGATTCTGAACGTGGGTTAATTGCACCAGTCATTAGAAATGCGGACCAAATGAGTGTTGGAGAAATTTCAGCACAACTTGAGCAAATTACAGCAAATGCACGAAGTGCCAGCTTCACTATTGCAGATACAAAGGGTGCAACGTATACCGTTTCAAATGCTGGTGCGGTTGGACGTACTCGCTACTCAACGCCAATCATTCAACAAAACACCGTTGCATGCCTTGCTGTGGGGCGTGCCCGGCTTATGCCGTGGGTTGTTGATCATGAAATTGTTCCTCGATTGATTCTTCCATTAAGTCATTCCATTGACCACCGGTTGATTGATGGGGGGCGTGAAATTCCATTTATTGAACATCTCATTAACGACCTCGAGCATCCAATGCGGTTTGCGGTGTGACGTAAGATGGTAGTCGGTCAATTTAGTCAAGATGTGGATGTTCTCGTAATTGGAGGAGGTCCAGCTGGATATACCGCGGCGTTTCGAGCTGCAGAACTTGGCAAAACTGTTGCCATTGTTGATCCGAACGAAACGCTAGGCGGCGATTGTCTACACCACGCTTGCATCCCATCAAAAACTTCCCTCTTGTCCGTGGATAGTTTTTCAGCAATCGCTTCACTTGGCAAAGGACTAGAGCAACGATGTAAAACTCTTGAAATCGAGCGCCTATTTGGCGTTGCGCATTTTGAAACTAAAAAAACTGTACAAATTACTGGCGAAGTTGTGTCGATTGTCAAGTTTCGAAAAGCAATCATTGCAACCGGTTCGCAGAAGCGAGTTAATGAAGCGTACCCAAACGCGATGCAAGTTGAAGAATTGTACGCTACGCAGTTTAAAGACAAAACAATTCTTATTGTCGGGAACACGCCAAGTGCAATCGAAGCTGCGACATTTGCATCGAAGAACAACACGGTATCTCTTTGGCTCAATGGAGAATTCTTGCCGTCGTTTGAACGTCAACTTGTCAAAGTTGTACAACGAACACTTTCTAAGTGCGTTTCAATTTGTTCTGAACAACCAGATATTTCTACGTACGACTGTATTTTTCTAGCGGACCATCGACTTCCGAAAACTAAATCCTTGCAACTTGAAAATGCAAACGTACATTGCGAAGATGGTTTCATTGTGACTGATGATTCATGCAAAACAAGCAACCCAAAAATTTACGCGATTGGAGAATGCTCTGGATGCCATCACAACGCAGCGCTAGCAATCACACAGGGTAGAGTCGCTGGAGAAGATTCGTGTGGCTTAAATGCACATGTCGATGCAATGTTTATTCCAAAAGTCGCTTGGTCTTCACCTGAAATTGCGCAAGTGGGCAAGTTTGACAAAGAAAACACTGTGGCAATCCGCTGGGGAAATAGTGGTCTTGCTGTCGCACTCGGCCAACAAATGGGTTTAACTATGTTGTCCTACGAAAAAGAATCGCAGGCAATCATTGGTATCGGGATAGTGGGTGCAGGCGCTACTGAAATGATTTCTGAAGGTACGCTTGCACTTGAAATGGGTGCAACATTGTATGACCTTGCAACAACTGTTAGGCCTCACCCAACGCGAAGTGAACTACTTTCAGAAGCAGCGAGAGTTGCACTCTCTTCTTTTGACAATTAAGTTTTATGCTTAGGAGCATGATCAGTAAACGGTACACGTTTTCTGTTCTGTTCGATCTCTGTCAACGGTTCGCATTCAATACACGTTTCGCTGTGACGAACCGCAAGATGTTGATAGATTCGAGTACCTTCACCCTTCCAGCCAATCGCCTCTTCATCGAGTTCTTTAATAACTTTTGCTGGGCACCCTGCAACGACAACGTTTGAAGGAACAACCATTCCTGCTTTCACAAATGCCATCGCCGCGACAAAACTGTTCTCGCCAATTATCGCGCCGTCCATTACAACCGCATTCATTCCAACCATTGCATTCTTTTTAATGACACAACCGTGCAACACAGCGCCGTGCCCGATGTGCCCATCTTCCTCGATTATCGTGTCGTCGCCAGGAAAACTATGCACAACACATGTGTCTTGCAAATTACTTCCTGCTTTCATTATTAATCTTCCAATATCGCCACGAAGAACTGCACACGGCCCAACTAAACAGTTTGGACCGATGATGACATCTCCAATAATGACAGCAGTTGGATGAATATATGCTGTTGGATCTACGACAGGTCGAATTCCTTCAAATTCATAAATTGGCATAATTGTTACGCTTCAACTTTCTGTGGTTCAGGCACAAATGTTCTGCATTGAACAACTGAAAATCTTCCAACAACAAATGCTGAATCTGTAAGGGTTGCGTTGCCAGATGGGTTTGCGCCGCTGACATGAAAATCGCTAAATGCGGCAGACTGATTTACCCAAATGTTCCCGACAAGATTGCACGAAACAGGAACACCAGCCATTGCCATTGCTTCAATAGCAGTTTCAAGCACATCTTCATTTGTGGAATAAACTCCGCAACTAATCGCGCCTTGCTCAAGAGCAATAGATGAAGCGAGGTCAATAGAGTGTTGTGTTGAATCTGTTGCAATAATGTAAACAAGGGGTCCGAACATTTCTTGTTCAAATATTTTTCGTTGCGATGCTTCTAGTTTTACTATTTTAATTGAACGGGTTCTTGCGCTTCCGAACATTGCATGTTCTATGGAACACCCATCTCGCAACAATTCGCCTTCTACAGAGTCAATTCTGTCTGCTGTCGTTTGATTTTGAATTGCGCCTAATACTTCGTTTGCTCGTCCTTGATCACTTAACATCCAATCAACACCTTTAACGATTGCGCTTGCAACATCATCAAAAGAAGCGTGACCGTCTGATGTTTCAATTCCATTTTTTGGAATAAAAATATTCTGTGGGGTTGTACACATTTGACCCGAATACAGACACAAACTAAACGCCAAATTACTTGTTACTGCTCGTAACTGCTCGACGCTATCAATGATAACGCTGTTTACCCCTGATTTTTCCGTGTAAACAACCGCGTTGCCTGCGTTTGCTTCAACCCAGTTTCCAAATTCAGTGCCACCCGTGTAATCAATTATTGCAATTTCATGGCGTTCAACCAGTGTTGCAGTTGCTGGATCTTCCACAGTATCAGCCACTAGCGTTACAAGGTTTGCATCGAATCCAGATTCTACAAGAACTTCTTGGCAAATTGAAACTGTAATTGCTAAAGGTAAAATTGCGCCTGGATGCGGCTTAACAACAACAGCGTTGCCCGTAACTAAACTTGCGAATAATCCTGGGTATGTATTCCATGTTGGAAAAGTTGAACAACCTATGACAAGTCCAATTCCTCTTGGAACAATTTTGAATATTTTATTCAGTGTAATAAAGTCATCGCGACCAACTTGTTTCCGCCACGAGGCCTCCGCTGGACAATCTTTCATTGCTTTATATGCGTAGGCGATTGCTTCAAGACCGCGGTCTTGAGCATGTGGACCACCCGCTTGAAATGCCATCATGAAACCTTGTCCAGTTGTATGCATTACAGCAAAAGCCATTTCGAAACTTCGCTTATTTAAGCGGTCCATCATTTCTAAAGCGCAACCAACTCGAGTTTCAATCGTTGCATTTCTCCAAGCAGGGCTAGCGGCTGCCATCGATTCTAACAATGTATTTATATCTGCTTTTGGATATTGTGTTTGTATTGCCAGCCCGTAAGGCGAAATCTCATTTCCAATTGTTCCCTCTGTACCACTTTGATTTAATTCAAATGTAGAACCGAGGTAATTCTCAAATGTTTCTTGCCCAGTTGCTTTTGCAGTTTCGCCATAGATTTTGCCGCTGGGTATTTCTGGATATGCAGAGTAAAAACCTCTATTTTGAATCGCTTCAAGCGCGTCATTTAGTTTTTGCTCATGTTGGGTAAATAAAGTAGTGCTCATATTTGCCATTGTAGAGAGTCTGACCTTAGTTGGTATCATAAGCACATGCAACGAACACGAGAAGATTTAGCCAACTTACAACCGCACTATCCTGACATGATTAATGAGGTCATAGACCTCACTGACCATAGTAGGAACATGATTTTCAATATGTCCATTGAACAAGCAACTGAAATTGTTGCCTCTGGTGACCCAGAACAAATTGCAACTATTGAAGGTCACTTCTCCATCATGGCAAGACATGATCACATCATTCGCATGGCGCGAACTCTACAGTTGCCGATGCGATACTTTATTGTGAAAAAAGTTGCTGGACCAGCACTTCTTCTTGCCGAACGAATTGACCAAATCAAAACATGGCTTGAAGAAAACGGTTTCGGCGATCAGTTCCACCCGTCATATACTCGGATGGTTCCCGCGCACCATCTCACTGAAATTGCGCTCGTTGGCTGTCCAGACCCTAACCCAGTATGTACGAGGTTTTTTAATCCCGAACCAAACAGTACCAAAGGTAACTTCGGCGCGAACTACATCGGTGAACTTGCTAATAGTATTACGCAATGGCTTCGCCAAATTCCTGAACATGAACCAATTGGCGTTCTCTTCTCAGGAGGTATCGACAGTGGTGCTGTTTTCCTTACGTTATATAACATCATGAAAACAAATGGCATGAATCTCGCCCGATTAAAAGCATTCACCTTAAGTGTGAATGGCGAGGGCGAAGATGTCAGACAGGCACACGAATTCCTTTCTTCATTAGATTTAGAAGTGTTCCACGAAGTAATCACAACTCCAGAAAGTTGGGTAAATCTACAAGAAGCTGTAGATACCATCGAAGATTACAAACCGTTAGACATCCAATCGGGTGCTATGACACTTGCTCTTTGCCGTGGAATTCGCGAACAATATCCAGACTTTACGTATCTGATTGATGGTGATGGCGGAGATGAAAATCTAAAAGATTACCCAATTGAAGAAAACCCTGAACTTACAATTAAAAGCGTTTTAAGTAACCAAATGCTCTACCAAGAAGGTTGGGGCGTTGACGCTATCAAGCACTCGCTCACATTCAGTGGCGGGTTAAGCAGAGCGTGTACCCGTGGTTACGCGCCGATGCAGAAATATAATTTTCGTGGGTTTAGCCCATTCATGCTTCCATCCGTGATCCAAGTTGCAGAAGGAATCCCGTACATCGAGTTAACCGATTGGGATCACGAAAAGTTATACGCTCTTAAAGGCGAAATCGTCTCTAAAGGAATCGAAGCAATAACTGGTATGCACATGCCAATTTTTGAAAAACGAAGATTCCAAGACGGCGCTGCAAAAGAACGTGCGTTCGGCGATGCACCAATGCCCTACCGCAAGGCGTTTCATGCAACGTTTGACTGTTAAAAATATTGTCACCGAGTCAAAAGCAAACGGTGCATTTTCTGAGCCTGAATTAACACGAAACGGCATTGTTGAAGACCACAATATCATTCTCACTACTAATAAAGAATGTTCGTTCCGCTGTGTTATGTGCGATTTATGGAAGAACACTTTAGATTACCGTGTAAAAGATGGAGCCATTGCTAAACAAGTTAAAAATGCGCTTAACTCGCTTCCAAAAGCAAAACATTTAAAGTTGTATAACGCGGGTAGTTTTTTCGATAGACAATCTATACCAAAACCAGACACTTTCGAGATTGCTGATTACATTCAAGAGTATGAAACACTCATCGTAGAAGTGCATCCAAAATTAATAGGCAAACCTTGTTTTGAGTTTGCAGATTATTTACAGCCTCAACTGGAAGTTGCAATGGGATTAGAAACCGTTGACCCTAAAGTATTACCGCGACTTAACAAAAACATGACTTTAGATGATTTCGAAAGAGCCACCACTAAACTTCTTGAACACAATATTTTTGTACGCGCATTTATCTTGGTGCGAACTCCATGGCAAACTGAGGAAGAGGGGATTTACTGGGCTAAAGCCTCGATAGATTTCGCTCAATCAATTGGCGTCGAATGCTGCACAGTCATTCCAACAAGACCAAACGAAGGTATGGAAGATTTTGAACCGCCACTTCCAACGTCGGTTGAAGAAGTTGTGGCATATGGGCAAGCAAAAGGGAATGGGCGAGTATTTGGGGACACGTGGGATGCAGTATGACCTCGCAATTTTAGGTTCGGGCTTAGGCGGTTCGATTACAGCACTCATCGCGAACCAAATGGGTATGAACACTGTTCTTATCGAAAAGGATTCGCACCCACGCTTTGCTATCGGTGAGTCTTCTACGCCACAAGCAGACATCGCCCTTGCAACTATTGCAGAAACCTATAACTTACCTCGGCTTAAACCACTTGCTCGTTATGGCAGTTGGAAAGATACATATCCAGAACTTAATTGTGGACCAAAGCGTGGCTTTACGTACATTCACCATCCAAACATAGAAAATGAATTGCTTGTTGCAGCGAGTCCTGATGGATATGACTGTGATAGTCAATGGTACCGCGCAGACCTTGACGCGTTTCTTGTTGATGAAGTTAAAGAAGCAGGCATTGATTATTTTGACCATACAGATGTCACACTTGAACAGCGCGATGGTTGGTCTTTGTCTGCGGAGAACTTTTCTTGCAATGCTGATTTTTTTATTGATGCTACAGGCGGAGCAAACCCACTCCATATTCCACAAGATATATCTGGAATGAGGACAAACTCACGCGCAATCTATTCGCACTTTGAGGGCGTGATTCCATGGGGCGAGTTGCACGGAAAACCACAACACCCCTACCCTTGTCATGACGCTGCCTTGCATCATGTTTTTTCTGGGGGTTGGATGTATGTACTGCATTTTGACAATGGCATCACAAGTGCCGGTTTCGTCCTTGATTGCAAAGCAAGACCAAATGATTCGTGGGAATCGTTGATGAACGAACTTCCATTTGTCAAAGAACAATTCCAACACGCTGTGCCAACCAGACCACTTGTCCAAACAGAAAGAATACAACGGTGCGCGGCGCAGATGGTTGGAAAAAACTGGGCGATGCTCCCCCACGCCGCTGCATTTCTCGATCCGCTCCACAGTACAGGCAACGCGCACACACTTTGTGGAATTGAACGTTTAATGCCAATTATCGCAGAACCTAAAAAATCTCGAAAAGATTTACTTCTTGAATATCAATCAACGACGATGCGTGAGATTGACCTACTCGACAAAATTATTCATGGATGTTATAAATGTTTTGACAACTTCGACGCACTTTCCACTTACGCGATGTTGTACTTTGCGGGTGCTGACTTTACAGAGCGTCAAAGGCGAGTTGGAAAGAGCACTGGCTTCCTCAATAGTAGCGACCCTGCCTACTGTGCTTTGGTCGACCGCTTCTACAACCAAGTTCTCGCAGGAAAACTTGATACCAATGACCTAGAAGGGGAAATAACTCCTTGGAATCTTGTTGGATTGTGTGACCCTGCGAAGCAAAATATGTACGATTACGCTTAAATGAAACGAATATTTACACTACTGCTTTCGCTCCTTATTGCTAGTTGCACAAACAACGAAAATAGCGAAGAAGTTGATGCGCAAACACTTCGAAATAAAAATCTCGCCCTTGCATATATAGATAGCGGCATGATGAAAGAGGCAAGTGAAAAACTTGCATTGCTTGAAACCGCACTTCCAAGGGAAGCGTTCGTGTATGCAAATCAGGGCTTGGTTGCGCTTCGTCAAAACAACTTAGAAGAAGCAAGTGCCTTTCTTCAAAAAGCAAATGACCTCGCGCCAAACAATCCTGGGGTTGCACTGTTGCGCGGCGAAGTTGCGATGCTCACGGGGCATTTCGAGCAATCAACGCAACTTTTTGAAGATGCAATTAAAGCAAACCCAGAGAATGTCCAACTTCGGTGGGCACGAAACGATAGCAAGGAACATTTGCAAGTTATTGTTGACACACTTCCACAAAATATTGTCGCTCGGCTTGCACTCATTAAAGAACAACTCAAAGACGAACAATTCGATGTAGCGCGAACAAACTTGCTCGCCTTGCAAGAACAACGAGTAATCCAAGATGAACAAGCAGTGCGTTTGTTCAATGGCGCACTAACTCAAATTGATACTGAAAAAGCACGTGTTGCTCGCGCGCAAGTAATCGGATTGGACAACGTTCTAAAGCCAACCCGTGCTTGGCAACATTCGCAACTTGAAATTGCTGGCTCGCCAGGAACGATTGGGCATCCGATACGAAATTTCTTAAACACTGCAATTCCAGAATGGAATCAACCCACAGCAAAACAAGTGGCTTTTACTAAAGATGCTGATTCTGTTCTGCAAACCCGTGCAACACGCATACTCGCAGTTGAATCCTCTTCACAATCTGAGTTGTTTACGGCGAGCGATCAAGACACGACGAGAGTTCTTCTTATAGATTGGAACAATGACCGAAAATTAGATCTTGCAGAAAGCACAAAAGATGGACGAGTGTTCATAACTGGTGGGAATGAACTACTCAGTGGAAACGGAACTCCCGCGTATTTATTGACCCCTTGGGATGCCGACCAAGATGGGGATTTGGACCTTTTGGTATGGCGTGGGGAAAACACACTTTTGCTTCAAAACAATGGCGATGGAACTGCTACAACACAAACACTGGATAGCCCTCCCCTTGTCATAGCGTCGATAATTGATATCGACGAAGATGGAGCCGTTGATATTATTGGAATAAGTAATGAAGCTGAACTCGTGCTTCTTAAAAATTATCGATCTGGTGTGATTGAAATGATTGAATCTCCGCTGCCACACGTACAGGTCTTGAGTTTGGCAGTCGGCGACTTTACGAACGATGGGTGGATGGATATTGCGTTTCTTGATCGCAACCACATTGCGTACATTGGAAAAAATACACACAAAAACACGTTCTACCCTATTCATGTTGGCGGCAATGGAAAATCAGTCATTGCAGCAGATATCGACAACGATACAAAGCTTGATGTCATTGTTACTGGTGATCGTGTACAAATATTCCAAGCAGACGGCGTCACTTCTGAAATTCCCGCAAGCGGGTCGGTGCAAGTAATCGACGCTGACCTCGATGGCGATTTAGACATCATCACAAACGGAACTGAATTCGCAATTTGGCACCAAGATGGTACGCCGAGTGAAAACGAATTTCAAAAAATTATTCTCGAAGCGATTCTTGAAGGTGGGCAGCGGAATAATGCACTTGCTGTTGGTGGATTTGTCGAAGTTAGATCTGGAGGCGCGTATCAAAAGCATCTCATCACTGGTCCTCTGACACATATCGGCTTGGGAGGAAAACCAGCAGACGCAATTCGAGTTGTTTGGCCAAACGGTGTTCCACAAGAAGTAATAGAACCGACACCGAACCAAGTATTTACTGAAGTGCAAATTCTAAAAGGGTCGTGCCCGTTTTTAGCAACAAGC
>JABIWU010000015.1 GCA_018701395.1 Phycisphaerae bacterium
CTCATCAAAGCATCGTACGAAACACTGGTGGACGCTGGTTACCCCTCGCAACTTGCCTATATTGAATGTTGCCACGAAGTGAAACAAGTTGCAGATATTATCCACGCACGAGGTATCGCTGAAATGATGAAAGCAATCAGCAATACCGCTGAAATGGGTGCGTATGAAGCGATGGCATTGCTTGACGACAAACACCTTCGAAAACAACTTGGCGAACTAATGAGCCATATTCAAGATGGCTCTTTTGCCCATCGTCTGACAAATGGTGAAATTAAAAATAAAAGAGCATCCCTTGCAGCACATGAAATCGAACAAGTTGGCAAGGAAATCCGTAGCGTTATGCATGAAGATGACGATTGACCTTTAATGGATATAGTTCAAGCAATCATTCTGGGTATCATCGAAGGAATAACTGAGTATGTGCCCATCAGCTCAACTGGCCATCTCATCCTTGCTCAGGCTTGGATGGGCTTAAACGATTCCGCAGATAACGCCTACGCCATTGTCATTCAAGGAGGCGCTATTCTTGCCGTCCTTGGGCTCTATAGAAAACGAGTCGCTACGATGGTACTTGGTTTTTCTGGGAAACATAAAGCCGGCCTCAAGCTTGCATGCAACTTATTCATTGCTTTTCTGCCGGCGGCTATCTTTGGTTTGCTTTTTCATGACTTCATCGAAGCGACTTTATTTAAACCACTTCCCATCATCGGCGCACTTGCAGTTGGCGGAGTACTTATGCTTTTTGCAGCTCGGTGGCAACGAAGTGCCTACCAAGAAGAAGGTTCCCAAAATACGGGCAAGTCGTTCATCGATATCGAACATTTAACGTGGAAAAAAGCGCTCATCATCGGACTACTTCAATGCATTGCGATGTGGCCAGGCACAAGCCGCTCAATGATGACCATTGTTGGCGGCATGGGCGTTGGCATGAAACCAAAACACGCTGCAGAATTTAGTTTTCTTCTGGGTTTACCCACACTTGGCGGTGCAACAGTTTATATGTTGTACAAATCGAGCGATGCGTTAGCGACGATGGATATCACCGCGGCAATTATTGGCGTTGTGTTTGCTTTTATAACAGCTGCAATTGCAATTAAATGGCTCGTTGCCTACTTGTCAAAACACGGGCTTGCTCTTTTTGGTTGGTATCGACTCGTGCTCGCTGGAGTTGTTGCAATTGGAATTTACGGTGGTTACTTTTCGCTTCCAGGAAACAATGAGAGCAACACTATTGAGGAAGGCGATGCAACTTCTTCAACAGTCGAATCTGTCACTTTTGAAATTGACCACTGCCCTGCATTGCCTGTAGCAATCCAAGAAACACCATCCACAATTGCGGGTCCAACTGTCGACTGCCACCTACCCGTTTTGATTTCTTGATCGCCCCGCATAAGCGACCATTGCAATCCATTAATTTCACCACCTGAGGATACTCGCCAATAGATATCGCCCGCCCCTGGCAAATTCACGATTGTTGGTTGAGGAAATAAAGCTCCACCAAGAGTCCACGCCAAAAGACCGGCCATGATGAAAAATATGGCTGCCTTGATAAACAATGAACGAAAACCGAGTGCTAGCTGACCCATAGGTTATGATTTTACCCTGAAATTGATGTCGTGAGTTGTTCTTCATCCCAAACTTCAATGCCCAAATCTTGGGCTTTTTTTAACTTAGAACCAGCCTTACTGCCAGCTATTAAAATATCAGTGTTTTTTGAAATGGAACCAGCCACCTTAGCGCCTCGATTTTCAAGTTCCTCAGTAAGTTGCTTGCGCTCCCAGTGCTCTAATGAACCAGTAATCACAATTACTTTCCCATCAAATGCCGGGTCTACCGAGACCGTTTCAACACTTTGCAAAAGCACTCCTACTGAACGTAATCGTTCAAATAATTCTTCTCCTTGCGAACTATGAATAGCTTTGAAGAGAGTCTCCGCCGTTATATGCCCAAAATCTTCAAGCGCAAGAAAGTCTTCAATGCTTGCTTGATGTAATAATTCAAATGTAGAAAACTTTTTTGAGATAACTCTAGAAGTCGCTCGACCAACTAGGCGAATGCCAACACCAGAAAGCACTCTTGCAAATCCACGCGTTTTGCTTTCGTTAATTGCTTTGACTAAAGCAACAGCAGATTTTTGCGCAAACCCTTCAAGCGGAACTAAATCTTCTGGAGCAAGTTATAC
>JABIWU010000016.1 GCA_018701395.1 Phycisphaerae bacterium
GTTCCGAACAAAAGGAGAAGGCGCTGAACAAGAAGACCAGTGCTTTGACCGCATCGATCGACTGTATTTAAAAAATCCACTACCACAGGGGAACCGCTGGGAACTTCGCCCTGTCACTGGGCATGTGTTACCCCTCATCTGGGAGGAGGAGACTATGCCCACTGTTGATCGCGTGTTTCCTTCCGACCACGGCGCGCTGATCATTGATCTGGAGTGGACGAAGGTTTCTACCGAGCCAGTATCTACATCGAAGTAAGTCGATAGCACAAAATACTTCCTACTGATTGATCTGTTGATTTTCAAGTGTTATGGTCGAGATGAAAGTAGATGGATCAAGCAATACATAGAAATCGAATGCATAGATTTGAGAAATTCATTCTTGCGGGAGGAATTCTGACATCCTGTGCATCCAATGCAGGATGGGGCAGCAAAATCATTCCGCAACTTGATTTGCTCGTTCATTTTCAAGTCCAATACGCTTTGACAATGCTTCTTTGCCTTTTACTATTACTGTATAAACGCGCCTTAGGATGGGCAATCATCATTGCATTACTTCTTCTTTTTCCCCTAGCAAGAATAGTACCGCTGTATTTTTCAACTTCGCAATCAAGTGTTCCACCAGCTCTAAACATACTGTGTAGTAACGTTCGATACACAAATAAACAGTACAGCAGCCTTCTAAATGCTGTCAATACAATAAAACCAGATGTAGTGATCGTACAAGAGGCCACCAATGATTGGAATGATGCTCTTTTTGAAATGCATCACAACTATCCGTTTCGTATCCTGAATCCAGAATCCGGACCGCGCGGAATGCTCTTGTTTAGCAAGAAACCCTTGATAGATCCAAAAGCTGTAATACATCCACTGACAAAACACAGCACACTTTCAACAACTATTCAATTAGGAGATTCTTTAGTACATTTAATTGCGGCCCATCCGTTTCGGCCAGGTTTACGTCACGGAGACCGCATCCTTACTAAAGAACTTAAAGCTATCACCGAACTAGTTGGAATCAACTCCGAACATACCATTGTAATTGGAGATCTAAATACCACCATGTGGTCAACGACCTATATTGATTTTGTGAATACATGCAATTTGTCAAATCTCCGGCAAGGGCGAGGCGTATTGCCTTCGTGGAGCCGAATCATCCCTTGGATTTCAGCAATCCCAATAGATCATTGTTTAGTTGGCAAAGGGCTAGAAGGAATGAGCTTTAAACTTTTACCAATCGAGGGTTCAGATCATTGTGCTATGCACGCGGTAGTACAAGTTGCTAAGACAACAGATTAAAAACTGTTCAATCCCCTGCTATCATTTAGCCATGCAAAACATCGACCTTAAAGAAAAACTCTCATGCTTTAGCGACCATTGGTCGCCACGAATCATCGCATCGCTCAATGGGCAAGAAGTTAAACTTGCAAAGTTTGAAGGCGCATTTGATTGGCACGCACATGCTGAGGCTGATGAAATGTTTCTCGTACTTGAAGGTTCATTCACGATGGAGTTTCGTGACCATTCCGTTGAACTTTCTAAGGGGCAGATGATTGTTGTGCCCAAGGGCGTAGAGCATAGGCCTGTCGCCGAGACTGTATGTTCTGTGCTATTGGTCGAACCCGCCGGATTAGTAAATACTGGCGACGGCGAAGAAACTGAACGTACAACGAGTGGAACGTGGATTTAATCTACGAACTACTCTCTCAATTCAAATCGATGAGCAATTGTGCTGTACCAACACTTCCCTCAGTCCAGCCGCCAACTCGTATGAGATATCCAGAACCCTTCGTAACAGGAACAACCACATGGCTATGCCAGCCACCTGCCTCTGAGCCACATTCATATTCCTGGGTATCATCATTACAACCCAACAGTATAAGATTCCCACAGTCAACCCCGTCATACACTCCGAGTGATAATCGCGAGTGTGTATAAGAGCAATGCCAATTAGAGATTTTCACCCTCATCTGACGAAGTGCTAAATAAGTGCTTGCCTTCAAATACGTTTACTTCGGTGGCTGTTAACATTCACAATTGGGTGCACTTCTGATTTCTCCGAAATTTTTCGTTGCGTCAGCCTCAAAACACCTACTGAAAGGAATCTCTAGTCATGGACGACGCACAAAGAGTTCGATTTTGGCTTGCCGCAGTTGCGGTAACAATACTTAATATAGCCATTTGGTTTTTCATTTCTACTTCTGGCGATGGTCAAACGCCCGTCCGGATTCTGCATTCAACCGGCTCGGCTCAATTTGAACAGACCGGCAGTTTAAAAATCCGCTTTGACCGCGATATCTTTAGTGACCAAACCAAAGGGAAAATACTATCGCCATCACCACTTCGCATAGAGCCTGCTCTCAAGGGAAAGTGGATCACCCGAGCGAACGATACAATCGCTTTTGAACCTGACTCGCCTCCGCCCGCGGGGCACGTCTACCGCGTCATGCAAGTTGAAGGTCATCCACTCTTTGATTACTACAGCATCCAAAAAAATTCGTTGCCAGTGCTTAAATACAAACCATTGCAATGCAATTACCTACGGCTGATTTACAACAGGAACCCCTATAACGCAGTCGACGGACCTTCACAAATTTCTACGATTGAGATTGACTTCAACCAACCAATCACCAAAGCAGACCTGTTAGAACACCTCACTGTTGTAAAAGCAACTGAGCAACTCGACATCACCATCTTAAATACAACGCTCGACAACCGCTACCGCATCGATGTGCCTACCAATCCAAAAGACTCATTGCATATTTTGATCAATAAAGATCTGACAGGACACGGCGCAGAACTTGGGCTCAGTACAAACATAGATAAAACCATCAACATTCCACCAGGGTTGCATGTTGTACGTATCTATGGAAATACCTCTTGGCGTGATGATGAACCCTCTGTCGTACTTTCGTTCGATCGACAACTACACACAACACAATCTAATCCATCCATCACCATTACGCCTGATATAGGTGCTGTGCGAATACGCACATCTGGTCGTAGAATTACTTTGACCGGTGCTTTTATTCGTGGTTTGGAGTACACGGTGAACCTCGCGCCGCCATTGCTCGGACAGGATGAATCCCTACTGAAAAGTTCTATTCAACGAACTGTAACCATCCCAGAACTGCGACCATTCTTGCAATTTGAAGCCAGTAGCGGTCGTCTTGGCACTAAAGGTGCTTTCGAACTTGCATTGCAAGCGCATAGGGTGCAACAAGCGAAATTCACCATACATAGGTTACTTGATCGGCACATTCCAACCTACCTCTCGGGTGTCATGTCTAATTGGGAAATACCGGATCTTGGAGAACTTGTATCGGAAACCACGATCGACATTCCAATCAACATGTCGGGCCCCATTGTGGAGTATGCCATTTCGCTAGACTCCTTCATCGACAAAGTGCCGGGCGTTTACTGGGTTACCATTCAAGATATAGATAGTCGTTGGACAAGGGACAGCATGTTGCTTCATGTGGGTGATTTGGGACTAGATGTGCACACCGATAGCACGAGCATCCTTGCTTGGGTAACCCAAGTTGAAACGGGACAAGGCGCAAATGAAGTAGAAGTCATTGCGTACAGCAACAACCGATCAGAACTGGCAAGAGGAAGTACGGATGAAGACGGTCTTGTTCGACTCAATGTAAATCCAAAACGATGCGCTTTGGTTACAGCCATACGTGACGGCGAACTTGCCTTTGTTCATGTTAAAGAAGCAAAGGGACTTGATGATCA
>JABIWU010000017.1 GCA_018701395.1 Phycisphaerae bacterium
ATTGCTGACTACTATGGCAAATTTCTTCGGTCCAATGGCTTGGAGTTGCAATGCGGATGATACTGGCTTTACTGCAGAATTCTTAATGCTAAAACCCGCAATGTAAGTAAAACAAAAATGTCGCGCCTGTTGAGTTTTAACTTAGCAGGCGCGTTTTTAATTCCAGCCCAGTTGATAGAAGATGGCTGTGAACAAGAGGTCAGTAATTACAATAGTAACGATTGTTTGAACAACGGTATCGGTTGTTGCTTTGCCAACGCCTGCTGCGCCGCCACTAACCCGAAACCCGTTATAGCAAGCAATTGCAACAAGTATTAACCCAAAAACCGCGGCTTTTAAAAGACCAGTTGTAAAATCCGACAGGCTTACTTGCGCAAGTGTGTTCGCTACGTACAATTCGTAAGGTACGCCTAATAGTTCAACAGAAACAAAGCATGCAGCAAGAATAGCCATTACATCGCCAATGATTGTAAGAAGCACTAGACTGATGACAGTCGCGATGACTCTAGGCACGGCGAGAAAACGAATAGGATTTAATGCTTGGGCTTCAAGAGCTTCAATTTCTTCGCCGACAACCATTGTTCCTAATTCTGCCGCAATCGCTGCCCCCGCAAAACCCGTAAGAACAATTGCGGAAATGAGTGGACCTAATTCGCGAAGAACTGCAACGCCAACAATGTTAGCAATTTTGTCAGTTTGTCCAAAAGTAGAAAGGGGGGGTTCCATTTGAAACGCAAGAATTAACCCAATGCATCCACACACTAGACAGACAATTCCAATTGATCGAAAACCAATACGAACAATTTGACTTATTGTCGCAGCTCGCCCAAATCGTATGTCCTTATAGAATATTGATCGGTAAATCCATTTGAAAACATCTAAAAGCAATCCGCTAATTCCACCTAAAAATTCAAAAATCCCAACCCAGAGTGCGCCGCAATGTTCAATCAATCGAAGAAGTAGATTTGGTTCAGATTGGTTATCTTCACGCTGCAAGAGCTTCTTCTTTCGAATCAGTAATTTGAAAAATTTGATCTAGGCGTGACAAGGTAATAATTGATTGAACACCTTCAGACAAGTTACATAATAAAAATGCTTTGTCATGTTGTCTAGAAATTTGCAATGCTTCAATTAAAGTTGCAAGCCCCGATGAATCCATATACGGAACAGCATGCAAGTCGATAATAATTTTATCTGGTTGTTCACTTAGAATTGGTTGGAGAAAAGCTCGAAGTTCTGTGGATTTACTTAAATCAATATCACCAAGTGGAGTAACAAGTGTTGTTTCTCCAAGAGTTTCGACATCAATTTGTAATGTTTGGTTACTCATTTGTGGTTGTTTCTTTTGCAATTTTTTGATTTGCTTTAGCTACGGAAGTTTTGTTCATGGTTACTCGCATGCCACCCTCATCTCTTTTTGACCACTGAACTTCATCCATTATTGTTTGTATCAAATGTACTCCAAGTCCACCGGGGCGTATAGTATCGAGATCTCGTGATTTGATTTGCTCAATATCAATCTGCTCCGCTTCGTCTTCGATGCATATTTCAATCCATGGTACTGGGTCAATGGTGGTTATAACAGTAAGAACCGCTCTCCCAAATGTGCCCTTGTATCCGTGCCGATGAATATTGCACAATGCCTCATCAACTGCCATCGCAATCTGTCCAGCGGTGCGTTCAGAAAAGCCACATTGGGTTGCGGATGTAAGTAACAACATTCTTACCGTCTTAAACCATGCAGGGGAAGTAGGGAAGTCAATTGTGAATTCTGAGTGATGCTTGGGTGTGTCTTTTTGCACTTATCCATGGTACCCTTTCCTGTTCTCATGACAAACGAAACATCGGCAACTTCTTCGCAAAAAGGTCCAGAAACTGTTCTAATTTTGGACTTCGGTAGCCAATACGCTCAACTTATTGCTCGAAGAGTCCGCGAAGCAGGGGCTTTTAGTTTGCTAATGGCGCCTGATACCCCTATTGAAGAGCTTGCGAGCCATAATTTGGCCGGAATCATCTTGTCAGGTGGTCCATGCAGCGTAAGCGAAGAGGGTTCTCCTCGCTGTGATGCAAGGTTATTTGAGCTTGGAGTGCCCGTCCTTGGCATTTGCTATGGCATGCAACTTGGCTGTCATATGCTTGGTGGAACAATCGAGGGAGCACATGCTCGTGAATACGGCAGAGCAGCGTTATCAATTGCGGATGATTCTACCCTTCTTCGAGGCATTCCCACCGAAACTTCTGTATGGATGAGCCATGGAGATCAAGTAGATGCAATTGGCGAAGACTTTAATGTACTTGCAACAACAGCAACTTGTCCAATGGCTGCCGTTGCACATCGAACTATTCCATTTTACGGCTTGCAATTTCATCCAGAAGTGACGCACACGCCACACGGCGTAGAATTACTTAGAAATTTCTTATATGAAATCTGTGGCTTACAAGGCACGTGGCGCATGTTAGATTTTATGAATGAACAGTGCGGGTTTATTCGCCAACAAGTTGGAGACCGTAAAGTTCTTTGTGGTTTAAGTGGCGGGGTGGATTCCTCAGTCGTTGCGGCTCTCTTACATAAAGCAATTGGCGATCAATTAGTGTGCGTCTTCGTTGATAATGGTTTATTGAGAAAAAATGAACGCGAATTTGTAGAAACTACTTTTCGAGATCATTTTGAAATTGATTTACGGGTTGTCGATGCTAGAAGAGAATTTTTGTCAGACCTAGAAGGCGTGACCGAACCGCAGGAAAAACGCAAAAAAATTGGTCATCGATTTATCGATTGTTTTAAGAAATCGGCAGAAGACATTGCCGGAGAAAACGATAAAGCAATCACTTTCTTAGCGCAAGGTACCCTGTATCCAGATGTAATTGAATCGGGTCATGGATACAGCGGCGCAGCTGCAAATATAAAATTACATCACAACGTCGGTGGATTGCCTGAAGAATTGGGGTTTGATTTGATTGAACCATTGCGCGATTTATTCAAAGATGAAGTTCGAAAACTTGGTGAAGTGCTCGGGTTGCCGGACGGATTAATTTGGAGACATCCATTCCCCGGCCCGGGATTAGCAGTTCGATGCATTGGCGAAATTACTGAAGAGAAACTAGTCGTTCTTCGCGATTGTGATGAGATATTATTAGAAGAGATTGTTTCAGCAAATTTATATCGAAGCACAGACCAGGTCTTCGCTGTTTTACTGCCAATTCAATCTGTTGGTGTGATGGGCGATGGAAGAACCTATGAATCTGTCGTTGCAGTTCGGGCAGTTGAAACGCAGGATTTTATGACAGCAGATTGGGCTAAAATTCCCTATGAAGTTTTGGGATCAATTAGCAACAGGATTATCAACGAAGTTCGTGGTGTAAATCGAGTTGTTTACGACATCAGTTCAAAACCGCCTGCAACTATTGAGTGGGAATAATTAGCTGCATGCGTTAGCGAATATCATTCTTCCAGCAGAAGTTTGAAGTGCGTTTGTTACTTCGACAGAAATTGTTTCATTAATCAGCCCACCGCCGCCCTCGACTACAACCATAGTGCCGTCTGGCATATACCCAATTCCTTGTGAGTCATTTTCGCCTTTGCGAACAATTTCTATAGATATAACTGCTCCAGGTACGGCTTGTGTACGAACAGCAATTGATAAGTCGTTTAAATTGAGTACCGTCACGCCCTCAATTAGGCCAACTTGTTGTAAGTTTGAATCGGTAGTTAAAATTCTAAATCCACTTGATTCCGCTAATTCCAATAATGCTCGGTCAACACTCTGATCACTTGTTTCAGAACTTTCAATTGAAATCTCTACTTGCCCAGAGTTGCGGAGATTGGCAAGGATTAAAAGACCTCTTCGGCCACGTTCTCGTTTTAGTTTGTCGTTCGAGTCTGCAAGGGTGTGTAATTCGTTAATTACAAATTGTGGAATGACGAGTGGAGCATCAATAAATTTTGAAACTGCGAGCTGTTCGATTCTGCCATCAATGAGTATTGATGTATCAACTAGTAGCGGTCTAATGCCTCGGACTTTTCGAGCGAACTCAACATAGGGAAGTACAAGGCGTAAATTATCCTTGGTGGTAAACACGATACTTATGCCAAAATAGCACAGGGTAATACCAGAGATAAGTTTCAAAAGCGTGAGATACTGGAGCGCAGTGTCGCCTTTGTTCAGTCCCCACGAATCGCCAATAAGATCGATAAGCAAACTAACTGCAAGTGCCGCAAAAAGGCCAACGACTAAACCAAGGTAGACACCAAGAACTGCTGAAAGCCGCTTGTTTGGGGTAATGATGTCAATGATAAGGACAATTGCCGCGAAAGCAATCGTCGAAATGAGTGGCCCGAGGTGATCAACAATGATTTCATCGATGGGTCTATTGGCAGCGTTTAGACCAGCGATAAATGGCAAAATGGCAGCGGCAAACATAAATGTAATAAATAAAAGTCGTATTGTTAGTATTACAATTCGCTTGGTTGAACGTTCTTTTGCCTGTTCAATTTCAAATATGGTTAGTTTCTGTTTTGAAGATTCCGAAGTCATATGTAAAGTGTACCCTCGATTGCTTCGTCATTTTTCTAACACTTGGTATCATGTGTAGTATCGG
>JABIWU010000018.1 GCA_018701395.1 Phycisphaerae bacterium
AGTGGCGATGCAATGCGTTTGTCCATTCCACTTGTTGACGCGGGTGTATCACAGCTTTGTCTTGCGGCGCTACTTATTGGAGTTGGAGCACTTCCGCCATCATTTGCTATTGCTGCTCTGCTTGGCGCACTTTTTCTTGAGCACACAGCACCAATACGGATGAAAATGGCCAATGTTGATTCTGAATCTCCCCTACAGCCGTAGGCAATCACTCCACCGTGACTGATTTTGCTAGATTACGCGGCTTGTCAACGTCCTTGCCGCGAAGGACTGCGGCGTGATAGGCAAGCAGTTGTAACGGAACGACGGTTACCAGTGGTTGCAAGGGCTCTGGAACATCCGGCACATAAAACACATCGTCACAATGCTCTACGATTGCGGTGTCACCCTCAGTGGCTACTGCAATAACGTGACCACCTCGCGACCGAACTTCTTCCATGTTGCCAATTACTTTTTCGTATTGACTACCTTTTGTTGCAACAATCACAACTGGCATGCCCTTATCAATAAGCGCAATCGGGCCGTGCTTCATTTCTGCAGCGGGCATCCCTTCCGCGTGAATATAACTAATTTCTTTTAATTTCAGGGCGCCTTCAAGAGCAACAGGATAGTTTGTCCCTCTGCCAAGGAATAACCAGTTATCGCGGTCAACAACACCTTTAGTAACTTCAAGAATATGGTCGGATTGCTCCAGCACTGTTGAAATGTGATCTGGGATTTGTTCAAGCGCTGAGAGTAATTCAGACATTTCATCGCGGTCAAGGTGATGACGGCGACCAATATACGTTGCGAGCATAGTCAACACTGCTACTTGCCCGATGAATGCTTTTGTAGAAGCAACGCCAATTTCTGGGCCAACACGTAAGTAGACACCTGCGTCTGTTTCGCGGGAAATTGTCGAACCAACAACATTCACCGCGCCAAAAGTTAGTGCGCCACGGCGCTTCGCTTCTAGAACTGCAGCAAGCGTGTCGGCAGTTTCGCCAGATTGGCTTACCGCTATTGCTATAGTATTTTCTTCTACGATTGGATTTCGATAACGAAACTCGCTGGCAAATTCTACCTCGGTCGGTATGCCTGCAAGTTTTTCAAACAAGTACTCGCCAATCATTGCCGCGTGAAGTGCTGTGCCTTGGCCGAGCATTAATACTCTTTTTGCTTTTACTATTTCAGCTTCAAAATCAGCAACCCCGCCAAGAACGATTTTGCTTCCGACTGCATCCACTCTGCCCTGAATGCATGTACGAAGTGTGTTTGGTTGTTCATGAATTTCCTTGAGCATGAAGTGGTCGAAATTACCAAGTTCAATTTGCTCAAGTGTAAATTCAAGTTCTTTAATTTCAGGAGTTAATTCAACATTATCAACTGTTGTGGTTCTAAATGAATTGCGAGTCAATCGCGCAACCGTTTCATCATCGAGCAAAAAAGCTTGCGTCGTATGGGCGACAATTGCACTTGAATCTGAAGCGACAACATATTCATCCTTACCAACACCAACGATAAGCGGCGAACCCTTTCGAGCAACAACTAACACTTCTGGCTCTTTTTCGCATACAACGGCTATTGCATACGCTCCTGTTACTTCGCGTAATGCAGACTGCACTGCAGTTTCTAAATTGCCGTCATATAGTTCGCCGATCAAATGCGCGAGTACTTCTGTGTCTGTGTCACTTGTAAACTCGTGCCCTTTGCTTGTTAAATATTTTTTTAGCGAAACATAATTTTCAATAATTCCATTATGGACAAGGCGAATCCCGTGTCCATTTTTTAAATTGTCGCTATGCGGATGTGCGTTGCGTTCTGATGGTTCGCCGTGCGTTGCCCAACGAGTGTGCGCAATTCCAACCGTGCCATCAAACCCAGTATCCATCGAAATCATTTCTTCTAAACCTGCAACACGGCCTATTGACCTTGCTACTTTTATCCCACCATTCAACACTGCCATTCCTGCCGAGTCGTAACCGCGGTATTCCAGTCGTTTCAATCCTTCAAGAAGGAGTTCTCTCGCTGGTTTTGATCCAATATAAGCAACTATTCCACACATATCAGTGAAGAATACACCACATTGAGCGTAATGCGAATTAAATAAGCGACTCTCTTTCGTTATTGGAGTGTCCTGATGCGTTTACAATCTAATAATGCCCAATCTTTTCTCAGGCGAAGCTAAAAAACAACGTGATGGTGTCAGGCCCCTTGCTGACAGGTTCCGCCCACGCGTGCTTGACGAGGTGGTCGGGCAGACACATATTCTTGGAACGAACGACCTTCTCAGAAGAATGATTACCAGCGACACGCTAAGCTCCGCTCTTTTTTGGGGGCCACCCGGAACTGGCAAGACCACACTAGCGCACGTAATTGCAAATGAAACAAAGGCACATTTTGAATCTTTTAATGCCGCAAAAATTGGCGTTGCCGACATACGGCGCATCATTGCAGAAGCACGAAACCGAATTGAACAAAATAATGGCAGAACTATTTTGTTCTTGGATGAAATTCATAGATTCAGTCGCAGTCAACAAGACGTACTTCTTGAAGCGGTTGAACATGGCATCATTGTTTTAATTGGTGCGACAACTGAAAATCCTGCGTACACCGTTAACAATGCGTTGATAAGTCGCTCTACCGTTTTTCAACTTGAGCCCCTTACTGAAAATGAAATTGCATCTGTTATTCGTTCTGCGCTTACGGAACAACGCGGTGTTGGCGGTCTTGCTATATCAATAACCGACGAAGCGATTTCGCACTGGTCCAAAATTGCTGATGGAGACGCTCGACGAGCACTCAACGCACTTGAAATTGCGATTGGTAGCGCACAAAATAAAACTATCGAACTCGAAGATGCACAGCAATCTATACAGAAAAAAGCTGTCCGTTATGATCGGCATGGCGATGGACATTACGACCACGCAAGTGCTTTTATTAAATCAGTTCGTTGTGGCGACACAAACGGTGCAATATACTGGCTTGCTTCAATGCTCGAAGCAGGAGAAGACCCGCGATTTATCGCAAGACGGATGTCCATTTTTGCAAGTGAAGACATTGGCATGGCTGATCCAAGAGCGATGGAGCAAGCCGCTGCAGCTTGGCTGATTGTCGAACGAGTTGGAATGCCGGAATGCCAGTTAACACTAAGTCAACTTGTAATTTATTTATCGAAAGCGCCAAAGTCAAGAAATGTTGACAAAGCAATTTGGCAAGCAAGAGATGACATCAAACAGCAACGGGCTGTTGTTGCTCCAAACAACCATGATCCAGAACAACTGCCAACTATTACTGCGACCTATTTCGAATGAATAAAATTGAATTGAGAACGCACTTAAAAGAGCTTGTTGCAAACGTAGAGTTGGAACAAAAGAAAATCGCGAGCGAAGCAGTTTGTAAACAACTTATGTCCCTCGCTTCAGTCGCAAATTCCAATTCTATATTTGCATATCTCCCATTACAGAATGAAGTGAACCTTCTTCCACTTCTTGAACTTTGGATAGATGAATCGAGGACAGTTTGTGTCCCACTCATTAACTGGGAAGAAAATACGATGCGCGGGGGTTTGCTGACCACACTTGATGAAAGCGCGCTGATTGAAACCAAATTTGGCATCAAAGAGCCAAAAGAACGGCACCCACTCCCAGCTGATTGCATCGATATCTTACTCGTTCCAGGTGTCGGTTTTGATAGTCAAGGTGGTCGTCTTGGTCGTGGAGGGGGTTTCTATGACAGATTAATTGCGAGATCAAGGCCTCCAATCGTAATTGGAGTCTGTTTCGATGAGCAGATTGTCGAGTCAATCCCACGGGAATCGCATGACCAATTGATGAGCGTAGTTGTTACCCCCACAAAAGTCTATTTTGAGTAGCCTGTTTTAGTAGTCACGCTAACCCAGAATCGTTACAATTCCATGCATGGCATTACCAAGTCAAGGCGGTTTCTCATCAGTTCGACGTGGCAGTATGTACAGACGAAAGCGCGGAAGGCGAGGCCTATCATGGTTCATTGTTCTGCTTGCTGCTTTCGGTGTTTCGTGGATGCTTTGGCCAAATACTTCAATTGATAGTGAAGATCAAATTGCATCTGAAACAACGGACGACGCAGTTGTCGAAGCACAACTTCAAGAACCAATAACCATTGCTATGCCGCCAGCTATCGTTGAAGAAGTAATCGTTGTTAAAACTGCTCCAATCGAAAAACCAGTTGTTGCCACTGCGCCAGAACAAGAAACACCCCAAGAAACACCCCAAGATACACCCGTTGTTGTCGCAAAACCACTTGTTCTTGCAGCAACAACTTCCGCATACCTTGAAGAAGGCTTAACCCTCTTAGATAACGGCCAGATGGTTGCAGCTAGAGCACAACTCTCTGCATTGTTACGAAGTGGGTCATTGACTGAAGGTGAAGCTGCCCAAGCTAGGGGCGTACTGACTGACATTTCTGACGACCTTGTGTTTTCTAAAAAAATCACAAGTGACGATACTTTTTGCATTGAATACATCGTTCGAGGTGGAGACACTCTCAGTGGCATCGTTCACAAAATGGGCCTTCAAGTTGACTGGCGGTTCATTCAACGCATCAACGGAATCAAATCTGCATCGAGCATCCGACCAGGTCAAAACTTGAAGTTGATAACTGGACCGTTTCATGCAAAAGTAGATAAAGCAACGTACCGAATCGACCTCTACCAAGGCGATGGCAACGAACAAGTTTTCGTTCGCTCCTACAAAGTCGGTCTTGGGGAATTCAACTCAACGCCAACTGGCATATTCAAAGTCCGAAGAAGTTCAAAACTCGTAAATCCAACATGGGTTAACCCTCGAACAAGGGAATTTTACAGTGCTAACAACCCAGAAAATCCAATCGGCGAACGTTGGATTGGTTTAGAAGGGATTGAAGAGCGCACAAAGGACCTTTCGGGGCTTGGTATTCACGGCACAATAGCACCAGAAACCATCGGCACACAAGCCTCTATGGGCTGTATCCGAATGGGCACAGAAGAAGTAGCACAAGTCTATGAAATGCTCTCTGAGGGTGTCTCAATTGTTGAAATTCGCTAAGGATATACCTTAGAACGCCAGTTGCAACTGGGTTCTGAACAACCACTCCGCATTGTGATTCGTTGTTCCACGCCAGCCTAACATCCAGTTTTGCATGCCAGCACTAATTTCTCCGAAACTCCAACCATAATCGCTTGTTACCTTCAGGCCATGTCCATCTAGATACCAGTTAACGCCAGCACTCAGAATGTGGACATCGTCCCCGCCCATTGTATTTTGCATTACCCCACCGCCCTCGAATCGCATAAATAGTTCCGTTTTATCTGTCATGTACGTACTCGCCTGAGCCACGTACCCAACCCAATCTGCATTTGGAATTGTTCGAGTTATATTCTTTTGATTATGCATCGTTCCTGAGATAAAGAACGACATTCCATCAAAGTTCATTGAAAGGTCAGCGGTAATGCCATACTGATCTTGCTTAACTCCACCACCACCTACACGCTCTTCTTGTTGCCCATGGACGGCAACGCCAATCATAGTTGCTGTTTCGCTGCCAATAGGCGAGGTGAATTGGTTGAACTGGTTCCAATTTCCTTCTAGTAAAAATTCTGCCCTCGCAGTAAATGCCCACTCTGCATCTTGAGAGAGCGTCCCCCACGGCGGCGTTGGGTTGCTTCCTGCTGCGAAAATACCGTTCAATGTGTACGCACCATTTGAAGTTGCAAGAAACACACGCGTGTCATCATTAGCCCAAGTAAATTCAACCCCCTGCGAGCGCGCAAGGCCCAATCGGTAATCAATGAGCGAGCGGTCAACGGCCAGTTGGTATTTATCTGAAACTAAAGACTCTCTAGTAAATGGCAACATGAATACACCAAGTTTCACAGACCACTGCTCGTTAAGCTTGAACTTTACCCATGTGTCCCAAAGACGAGCGCCGATTCGCAATAGCGGCGAATTAGAAATTGCATTTGGGTCCAAGTAACCCCAGCCAGCTTGTACTAAGAACGATGTGTCTTTGTCAAAAATATGACCACCGAAATCAAGGCGAGTTCTTGTATTTTCAAGCCCTCCTCGCCAGCGGTCGAAATTGTTATTTAGCCCAACTCGCAAGAAACTTTGCACAAAGCGTTCTTGCATTAATCCACCAATTGTTAGTTTGAACCGTCCATCACTACTTGCTAAAAAGAAGCCGTCCGACCAACCGCCAAGCAAACCGTCTCCAACGAGTGAGGTGCGTGCGTCTGCATCTACTAGAACATCATGAACGAGCGAACGAATTTCATCTGCACGCTCTTCTGTTATCCAATCTTTTTGTGTTTCGGCTTTAAGTTCATCTAAGGATTCTCGCATTTCAGAAGTATCTTTTTGCACGGTATCAAGACGCTGGCGAAGCAAATCCAATTGCCGTTGAACATCGTCAGCGCGCACTGCCCCCACGCAGAATATTGCAACAAACACAACAGCGAATCGAATCGCGATTGTGTTTGATTTCAAAATTTGTCTGCGTTGATTATTCATTTCTTCATTCCTTAAAACATTAACTGTAATTGCGTGCGAAAAACGACTTGATCTCTTCGTTCAAGATCACCAATCCAGCCGGTTTCTGCATTTGCCATAAACTGACTTACTTCCCCAAAACTAAACCCGAGATCTGCTGTAATTTTCATGTCTTGACCATCTAAATAATGGTTCATCCCGACTGTTAAAATTTGCAATCTATCACCACCGGCTCCCTCTTCATCTGGGCCGCCTGATTCCCATCTAGCAAAAACTTCTGACTGATTTGTGATGTATGTACTTCCCTGCACAACAAAAGATAAAAAGTTAATGCGAGGAAGAGAAGGAGCAAAATCAGTCAATCGCTCATAAATGATTGATGCAAACAATGAAGCGCCATCAAATTGCATCGTTAAGTCACCAGTTACACCCCAGAATTCGCCCTCTGGAAGTCCGCCAATTGGAAATGGAGAATCAAACTCCGTGTTTTGTCTGTGCCCGGCGAGTCCAATCATAATTCCTCGCTCGCTTCCGGGAGGGCTAGTAAATTGGTTGAACTGTTCCCAGTCGCCTAGGATTTTCCATTCGTGACGCATTGTTACCGAGTACAACGTATCTCGTTCAAGTGCTGACCATGGTGGTATTGGGTCAAACGCTCCCCAAAAAGGTGCGTGAAAAATTGCTGGCGAGCCATTTGAAATGGCAAGTGCGAATTTTTTGTCTTTTGTCGTCCAATCAAATTCAACCGCTGCAGTACTTTCAAGCCCCATCCTGTATTCGATAACCGTTGGAAAAACTGCCAATTGATATGGGGCACGAACTAATGCTTCACGCGTAAATGGAAGATTAAATTGGCCTATTTTAATATCCAATTCTGAATTCAAATTAAATTTCACCCACGCTTCCCACATTCTTGGCGACATAAACTTACCACCCCCAGTCAAACTGTAAGGGTCTGCTCTACCCCACCCCATTTCGAAGTAATACTCGAGCCCTTGACCAAATGCATTCCCACCGAATGATAGTTGAGCCCTAGACATTCCAAAGCCCCACCGCCATTGATCGTAATCATTTCCACCTACGGTATTAACGCCAAGCCACCGAGCCATAGTATGGGATTGAATTAATCCACCGATTTGCAAACTGAATTGGCTGTCACTGCTTGTCAGGTGGAATCCATCCGACCAGCCCATCATTGCGCCGTTACCTTGCAAGTTTTTTCTAGTATCACTATCTGCAAGTACATCTTCGATGAGAAGTGCGATAGATGCAGCCCGCTCTTCATTCATCCATTGGTCATTATTCAGATTTGCTTTTGCCTCTTCCAATTCCATTCGGATCGCGTTATTTGCAGATTCAGCAATTGAAAGTTGCTGGTTCAATGCTTCAAGTTGGCTTGAAACAGGAATTGAAAAATCTTTACCGAAATTCTGTGGAACAAAGATGAGTACAGCAACAACAGCAATCACGTTACGTGTTGTAAAAAGAGTCGCAATCCATTGCTTTGTATCTTGATCCATCCGTAGACCTTTCAAGGTGAAGCATACCATAACACCTTGATTGAGGCAGTCCTCGATATCTAGTGGCCTTGGGGCCTGGGGCCAAATAAAGTACGCATAAAAAAACAGGCCGACTCAAAGAGCCGGCCTGCGTTTGTGTCATAAAAGACACTTCAAATCAACTTCTGGTTTAGAAGTAGAACTGAAGTTGTGAGCTGATGATTGTAGTATCATTATTTAATACAGTGTCATCCCATGTAATCTCAGTAGTCCAACGAGCATTTTGACCTGCCCAGTAGTTATTGAGACCAATGCTCAGTACATTGTCACCAGTGTTGGTGTCTCTGTCTATCCAGCGAGCATAAACTTCCCACTCATCATCTAGGTACATACCGTACATGATTTGTGTTTCATCAAAATCGCCTGTTGCGCCTACTGCACCATCATCATCACTGAAGTCAGTGTATGAGACGTACAAGTTTGAACCACCGAATTGTAACTGAGCGTCAACGGTCAATGTGTTGTCGCCGTCTGTATCGTTACCTGCGCCTGCAACAGAGTTTGCACTAACTGTGTTGTATGAAATACCAACCAATGTGCCTGAAGCAGAGCCATTAGCACTGGTAAATTGGTCAAACTGACTCCAAGTGCCTTCAACCATATATTCCAAACGTAAGTTTACATTATTTTGACTATCGTTTACAACAGGACCGGGTGAAAATGGTGCTGCAGCGGGACGAAAGTTAGTCAGCGAAGCCCAGAAGCGCATATCGTCGCCACTGTAGCCAAGTTGGATACCATTACCAACTGTGTAAGCACGTGCACCAGCAATTAATGTACCCGTTACCTGATTCAATAGGTTAAGTTGGTTTTGATCGTCAATCATATCTTCACGATTTGTAGCAACTTTGAATGTACCCATTGTCATGCCCCAACCATCACCAAGATCAAATGAACCGTTAGCCCATTCTGTGGTTGATGTATCCCAGTTGTAACGTACGTCGTAACTGTAATCACCAGCAATTGTGCCGGAGAAGTTCATCCAACTGTTTGGATTATTGAAACCCCAACCGTCAGTGTCAGCAACAACACCTGGAGATACGTCAACGTCAACGTTCGACCAACTTGTTTGAAGAAGACCGTTCATTGTTAATGACCAGTTGCCGTCTGCGCTACCGACTGTAAAGCCACCGTTGTAACCTGCTGTTGAGCCGGAGCCCTGCAAGCTTGCACGTGTGTCTGCGTCAGCGAGAACGTCATGTACGAGGCTACGAATTTCGTCGGAACGAGTATCGTTAAGCCAGTTATTGTTAGTAGCAACTGAAAGTTCGTTAATACGAGTTTCAGCAGCTTCGAGGCGAGCTTGCAGGTCAGCGTTCGTGTCGCTACCGGCAAAGCCAGCACTAGTGAGCGTCAATGTAGCGACGCCGAGAAGGTAAAGGTGACTCATGGTCAGCTCTCCTGTTTAATTCGAACGCAGCAACCGACTCCCGTGGCGTCGCGTTCTAACCATCCATCCGTCCGCATAATTCCAACCTACACGGTTGGAACGGACGATTGTTCCCTATCGGCCAACGTGGACCAAATAGGTGAAGGCGGAATCATAACCACTTGACAGTATTTGGCTACACCGCCTGAATAAAACATCGAAAAAAACAGCACTTCGACCACGATATACGTCGCAACCTATTGCAAACAAGGTACTTACGTGCATTTTAATATCTCTCTTTTTTTGCGGTCCGATAACCATGGTTCGGAGGTAAAATTTTCTTTCTTTTTTTCATAGAAAGAGCCCAATTCAGTGATAGAGGCCACACCAACGCTGTTTTCGCCAGCAATCTCTACTTGTGTTATCGGGACTAATATTTTTTTGTATCCTCTTCGCTTTGCTTGGGCTACTCTTTGCTCAATTTGTGCAACAGTTCTAAGCTCTCCACCAAGCCCTACTTCTCCGATTGCACACACCCCTTTTTGCAAAACCAACCCATTGTACGCACCTAGTATTGCTAAACAAAGTGCAAGGTCAACCGCTGGTTCAGTAAGTTTTAATCCTCCGACAGTGCTTACATAGATGTCTTGATCTGCAAGTTTTACATTTGCATGCTGTTCAAGAACAGCCGTTAACATTGTAAAACGGTTTCCATCAAGCCCCGATGCCCTGCGACGAGCTTGTCCTACAGTTCCTTGCGTTACAAGCGCTTGGGTTTCAATTAACAAACACCGAGAGCCGTGCATTGCAGGACATACCACTGCGCCCGCTCTTGGTGGTGCATCTGGATCAAGAAAAGACGCTGCGTCTACTACTTCTTGCAATCCATGTTGTCCCATTTCGAACAGGCCAATTTCAAGTGTCGTTCCGAAACGGTTTTTTATTCCTCGCAAACCACGCAATGCGTAGTGCCGATCGCCTTCAAAGTTCAACACAACATCAACTAGATGTTCCAAGACTCGTGGACCCGCGAGTTGTCCATCTTTTGTAACGTGCCCAACAATCATTATTGGTAATTGAAGTTGCCTTGCAAGGTATACAAGTTCTAAACAACATCTGCGTATTTGCGAGACGCTACCGGGAGCCGATTCCATATCGCTTCTGTACACCATCTGTATAGAATCAACCACGAGAAATTCTGGTTTGATTTCTAGGACTTGCTTTGTGATTTGTGCTAAATCTGTACCCGCTAATACGAACAGCGTCGAAAGACACGATTCTTTTGCTTGTTCCCCTTCTAGCAGTCGCTCCGCTCGCAATTTGCATTGGTACGCTGACTCTTCACTCGTGGCGTAGAGCACGCGCTTCCCTTGGCTTGCAGCGCCAATCGCTGCTTGCATCATTAACGTTGATTTTCCAATACCGGGTTCTCCACCAATAAGCGCGACACTACCAAGAACAAGGCCACCGCCAAGAACTCGGTCGAGTTCATGTATTCCAGTCGACATCCTGCCAACTGTTGGCGTTTCAATCTCTAATATCTGGATTGCTTCTGAAACACCTCCATACTGCTCGATTGAAGAAGCAATGCTCGTTGCGAAGTTTGCTGCCACATTTGCAGTCGTTTGTTCCTTTGCAGTGGTTCGTTGAATAAGAGAGTCCCACGCTCCACAAACAGAACACTTGCCCATCCACATTGCACTGGTCTCTTTGCAAGCGGTGCATTCATATACTTTTTTTGCTTTTGCCATAAGCCAGCAATCATACGCTTGGATTCTGACGACCCCGTGTCAGGCAGAACTAATTCTTTTGCCAGAAATTAGTTCGTTGCCAATTAACTAGCAAAGTATTTTATTTTCGAAAACGCCACGCCCATGTTGCCCAATGCAACATTTCTTTTCTACGAAATGCGGGGGTACACTGGGGGAACTCACCATCTTTGCCAAAGGCGGTTTCTTTTCGCCATGCAAGATAACTTCCCTTTCCCGTTTTGCATCTGCAACGAATTAATAACGTCATTGAAACCCATATACCTCCAAGCGTGTTACAAAACCTACGCATTGGAAGTGTCTAATTTCAAGAGTCAATGTTTCCAGATTTTGCAACTTCACTCTGCGGAGCGCTAAAACGGCTTCCAAGCAATGCAATTCGTTTATTAGAACTGCTTGTAGGCAGTAATGGTCTTGCAATCAACATAATCACGATTGCCAATATAGAACCAGTCCAAAGATATGGACCCCAACCAAGATACATATATATAGATGCGATTAAAACAAGCAATAATGACGTTGGAATCATACCTTCCCATGCAAGGCGCATAAGTTGGTCAAACCGAAATCGCGGGAGTGTCCAGCGAATCATCATGGCTAGGAAAACCAGTAAGAAAATTTTCCCTAGAACGATACCAAACTGCAAAGCGATGAGAAGGAAACCACCTGTGGCAGGGAGATCCCAACCTGTAATCGGATTCAACGACCACCCACCGAGGAAAAGCGTCGTAAAGAATGCACCACCTACGAACAAGTGAATGTATTCGCCCATGAAGAACAGCGCCCACCGCATCGACGAATATTCTGTATGCCAACCGCCGACAAGTTCTTGCTCTGCTTCTGACAAATCAAATGGTGCGCGATTTGCTTCTGCAAGTAAACATACATAAAACAGAATTGCAACAAGGGGTTGATGCACAATATTCCATTGACCAGAAAGTTGTTGTGACACAATTGTTTCTGGAAGTAATGTTCCTGAAGTAATTACAACACAAAGTAAAGCAAGCCCCATCGGAATTTCGTAGCTAATAATTTGCGCGCTCGCGCGGAGTCCACCTAAGAAGGAAAATTTGTTGTTCGATGCCCAGCCGCCTAGCGCAACGCCGTACACACCAAGGGATGCTGTTGCGACAATATAAATTACACCAATGTTAATATTCGCGCCCATTATCGAAACAGTTTCACCGTTAGAAAGTTCAAGACCGCCTGCCCAAGGAATAACAAGAAAACCAACCATTGCTGGAATGACGGTTAATGCAGGAGCAATCGTGAACATGCCCTTGTCTGCGCCTGCTGGTATAAAATCTTCTTTTACAAACAACTTCAAACCATCTGCAATCGGTTGCAACAAGCCAAACTTGCCTACTCGGTCTGGGCCGATACGATCTTGCACCCAAGCGCAAACCTTTCGCTCAAGCAGAATGAAGTAAGCAGCCGCACCCAGAGAGAGGTGTAAAATCACCAAAATCACGACCACAGAGGTGAGCAGTTGAGGCGTAATAAAAGTTGGTACCCATTCTGGCATCGAGTAAGAATTATAACCGCTACGCGTTCGCTCTTGCCATCGTCACTTCGGAATTAAAATAATCTTGCAGTGCCGCGACTTGCCAAGTACCGCCTCGAAGAGCTTCGATTGCTTGCACTGCTGCAATGGCTCCAGTGATAGTCGTAATCATTGGAATTCTAGCTCCCACAGCCATTGCTCTAATTTGACCCTCATCTGTTTGAGTGCCTGTTTTTGTTGGCGTGTTAATAATTAAATCAATTTCGCCGTTGGCAATTTTGTCGAGAATGTTTGGACGAGCGCCTTCTGAAATTTTACGGATTAAATCAGTGTCGACACTGTGCGAAGTAAGCAACTCCCGCGTTCCACGAGTAGTGAAGACCGTAAAGCCCATTGATACAAGTGAACGTGCAACTTCGACAGCGTGCACTTTGTCACTTTCTCGAATGGAAAGGAAGACTTGTCCCGAAGTTGGCAACGACCTACTTACGGACATTTTGGCTTTTGCAAGTGCAATAGGCAAGGAGCGATCCATCCCCATCACCTCGCCAGTCGATCGCATTTCCGGACCAAGAACGACATCTACTCCTGGGAATTTTTCAAAAGGAAACGCCGGTTCTTTCACAGCGTAAAACCCGGTGCTTGGAATTTCTTTCGTTTCGAGTTCGCTCAGAGAAGCACCCATCATTACTTTTGCAGCAACTCTCGACCAAGGATACCCCTTTGCCTTTGCAACAAATGGAACTGTTCGCGAAGCGCGAGGGTTTACTTCAATTACATATACCTCTTCGTTCTTCACAGCGAACTGCACATTCATCAACCCGCGCACTTGCAATCTTTTTGCCATCGCACATGATTGCCGTCGCAGTTCGTTCACAATGGAAGTCGGTAATGAAAATGGTGGCAAGACGCAACTACTGTCGCCACTATGAATACCCGCTTGTTCAATGTGTTCCATAACTCCGCAGACAATTGCTTGTGGTGCGTCACTTGAATGTGTTACAAGTTGAGGAGCTGTTGCTTTATGTGGTTCGAAGTCCGCGACAACATCTACATCGACTTCAATTGCTTCAGAAAGAAAACGGTCAATTAAAATTGGAGCGTTTTCTAATTCCGAAACATCAACAGCTGTTTTCATGTAATACCGCAAAGCAGTTTCATCACTGCAAATTTCCATCCCTCGGCCACCAAGAACATAGCTTGGTCTCACTAAAACCGGATACCCAATTTTACTAGCAGTAGAAACTGCGTCGTCTAAAGAATATGCAATTCCATTTTCTGGTTGAAGCAGTTCTAACTCATCAAGCATCATTTTGAATCGGTCTCGGTCTTCTGCTAAATCTATTGCTTCAAGACCAGTCCCAATAATTGGGACGCCCGCCGCTGCAAGTCCATGCGCTAAGTTCAACGGTGTTTGCCCGCCAAACTGCACGATTACACCCGCGACTTTTCCAGACCTTCCTTCAATGTCACAACCCCCGCCGTTGAGGCGTTCCAAAATATTCAATGTGTCTTCAAGCGTTAATGGTTCAAAGAACAATAAATCACTTGTATCAAAATCCGTACTCACTGTTTCTGGGTTTGAATTTACCATGACGGATTCAAAACCCATCTCACTTGATGCGAATGATGCTTGGCAACAACAATAATCGAATTCTATCCCTTGACCGATTCGGTTTGGGCCTCCGCCAAGAATAACCATCTTGGGACGATTTGACACACGAATTTCGTCATCAAACACTTCGCCTTCACCTAGTTGAATCAGTGGTCTTTCATAGGTTGAGTAGTAATAAGGCGTGATTGCTTCAAACTCTGCTGCACATGTGTCAACCAGTTTAAAAACTGGTTCAACACCAAGTTGCTTGCGGAAATTTCGCACTTTCAAAATTGAATTTGTCGAAACAACGCCTTCATAAAGGTACGCAAGTTGTGGGTCTGAGTAACCAAGCTCTTTAGCTCGACGCATTAATTCTAACGGCATATCTTCAAGCGACTGCACCGATTGCAATTCGTTTTCAAATTCTACAAGTTGCAAAAATTGATCGAGGAACCAAGGGTCAATTTTAGTAAGCCTGTAAATCCGATCTACTGACCAACCCATTTTCATTGCATAACGAATGTAATACAACCGACCTTGGCTTGGAACCGACAGTTTTCGTACTAACGTGTCTTCGTCAACCGGCCATTGCGAATCTTCGTCACCTCGGCCCGCGCGTAACCACTCGTCATTTTTGTCGAGCCCGAAACCAAACCGTTTAACTTCCATAGAGCGGATTGCTTTTTGAAAACTTTCTTTAAAGGTTCGACCAATCGACATTGCTTCGCCGACTGATTTCATTTGAGTTGTTAATGTTTCATCTGCCTCTGGAAATTTTTCAAAAGTCCAACGTGGCATTTTTGTCACAACATAATCAATCGATGGTTCAAAGCACGCTGATGTTGTTTGCGTTATATCGTTGCGTAGTTCATCAAGCGTATACCCAACAGCTAGTTTGGCAGCGATACGCGCAATTGGGAACCCCGTCGCCTTTGAAGCAAGTGCTGAACTACGCGAGACTCGAGGGTTCATTTCGATCACAATCATTTTGCCGTCTTTTGGATTTACTGCAAACTGAACATTGGAACCACCCGTGTCTACACCAACTTCGCGCATAATCGCAAGCGCGCCATCCCGCATTCGTTGGTACTCTTTGTCCGTTAATGTCATAATTGGCGCAACTGTAATTGAGTCACCAGTATGCACCCCCATCGCGTCAATATTTTCAATGCCGCAAACAACTACACAGTTATCGTTTTTATCACGGACAACTTCTAGTTCGTATTCTTTCCAACCAAGCAGTGATTCATCTATTAGAACTTGGTCAATTCGAGATGCTTCAATTCCTCTGCGGACAATTTTTTCAAATTCTTCAAGGTTGTATGCGATGCCGCCGCCAGTTCCGCCAAGCGTAAATGCAGGCCGAACAATTGCTGGTAACCCAATCTCCTCAAGGAATGCAAACGCTTCATCCATCGTTGAAACAGTTGCACTTTTCGCTTGTTCAAGACCGGCGCTTTTTACAATTTGCCTAAACTGTTCACGGTCTTCCGCGCGGAAAATTATTTCTTTCGTTGCACCAATCATTTCTACGCCAAATTCTTCAAGTGTTCCAAGTTCGTCTAATTCACACGCACAGTTCAGTGCCGTTTGGCCACCGATGGTTGGGAGTAACGCGTCTATTGGATATCCTAAATCTCGTTCCTTCTGTAAAACTCGGCGAACAGATTCGGGCGTAATCGGTTCAATGTATGTTCTGTTCGAAAATTCAGGGTCCGTCATAATCGTCGCTGGATTGGAATTGACCAATACAACACGAAAGCCCTCTTCTAGGAGGGCTTTACACGCTTGAGTTCCTGAATAATCGAATTCACAACCCTGGCCAATGACAATAGGTCCGGAGCCGAGGATCAGTATTGAATGAATATCATCTCTTCTTGGCATATCTTTTTGCAGAATGCGTAAGCAAACTTGTGACAGGATACCGATGATTGACTCTTCCGGCTAGCATACTAAGAACTAAATGTTCATCTTTGCAATTTCCATCCTAATAACTTGCCTTTCAATCGCTGTTGCGCAACAAATAGTTGCTCCATTGCTCGCGCGGTGCGTCATGGGTGACGGCCCATCTGCATTGTTATGGCTCTTTAACAAGTGTTACGTTCGCCTAATCCACCATGTGCAACCTTATGGAAAGGAAATTATCCCACGCGGGTTATTTCCAGGAAAATTAATTGTCGTTTGTAATCACCAAAGCCCCATTGACCCACTTTTAATCCAATCTCAATGCCGCTTTAAAATTCGTTGGTTGATGGCTAAAGAATTTATGACCAAATCGCTCGACTTCGTCTGGAGGAATGCTGAAATTATTTCAGTTGCTCGCGACGGAAATGATTCTGCTGGGCTTCGCGTTGCTCTTAAGCACCTTAAAAACAATGGCGTCATTGGTATCTTCCCAGAAGCGGGCATCAAACAACCGAGAGAGGCAATTCACCCATTTTCCGAGGGTGTTGGTGCAATGATCGCGCATACCAACGCACCCGTGTTACTTGCTTTAGTTGATGGAACACCTTTGAATGATGAGATGGATGAAGCGATTTTTGAGCGCACGCAATCAACCGTGCGGTTCCTTGATTTAATTCACTACCCCAAAGATGCAACAAAAAATGAAATTACATCCGATCTTCGAGAGCGACTCTCGCAAGCAACTGGCTGGCCGTTGGTAGAATGAAATTGTGATTACACGAATACGAGGCGAACTGGTTGAACTAACTGAACGCTCTGCATTACTTCATGTGGAAGCACTAACGTATGAATTATTTGTTCCTGCAGCAAATGTGCCAGACTTAATCAGAAAAATTGGACAGCCAGTTGAATTTTTTACACTGCATTATTTAGAAGGCCAATCCCAAGGCAGTTCGTTTTTGCCTAGGTTGATTGGTTTTTCTTGCGAACGCGACCGTGCTTTTTTTGAGTTGTTTACAACTGTCAAAGGCATCGGTAATCGAAAGGCGCTTCGCGCATTAGTTCGCCCTTTCGCAGAAACGGCTGCGGCAATTTCAAATCGTGATGCAAAAGCGCTCACGGCAATGCCTGAAATCGGCAAAAGATCTGCCGAAACAATCATCGCTGAACTACACGGAAAAGTAGACCCGTTCGTCGGCGATATCACATCAACTATTGAAGTCATACTTCCTTCCTATTGCGAAGATGCAATTTCAATGCTGGTACAGCTCGGCGAAGCAAAGCGTGATGCAAAACGTCTAGTACGACTTGCATTTGACACAAACCCAGATATTAAATCTGCTGACCAACTCGTCCAAACTTCATTCCAACTCAAGGAAACCAAATGAGACACGCAATGATTATGGCTGGTGGTAGTGGTACTCGGCTTTGGCCAATGAGCAGAGGCACAACACCAAAACAATTAATTGGATTGTTCAACGATACCTCTCTTTTAGAAATTGCAGCGCAGCGACTTGATGGAATAGTTGCTACAGAACAGCTATGGGTTTGCACAAACCAAAAACACCAAGATGTAATCTGCGAAAAACTTGGATTGCCCGAAGCACAATTGCTTGGCGAACCAGAACCTAGGGACACATTAAACGCAGTTGCATTTACAGCAGCTGTGTTACATAAACAAGATAAAGACGCGATATTCGCTGTGCTTACAGCTGACCACATTATTCGCCCACAAGAAATATTCGCAAACTGTCTTGCCACGGGCTTTGCTCTCGTTGAAGAAGATGCTTCGCGGTTTATTACTTTTGGAATTACGCCGACATTTCCAGCTACTGGCTACGGCTATGTTGAACTTGGTGATTCTATCCATGTTGACGCGAGGATTTGCAAGCGCTTTGTTGAAAAACCAGATTTGAAAACTGCAGAGGAATATGTTTCGTCTGGCAACTTCGCTTGGAATAGCGGGATGTTTATTTTTCACGCTAAAACATTTCTCGATGCACTAGAACGATTACAGCCAGACTCTTACCACGGCATTAAAAAAATATCAGAAGCATGGGGAACAGAAAACCAACAAAGCGTTCTCGAGAAAGAATACCCAGCGCTTCCAAAAATTAGCGTCGATTACGGAATGATGGAGCCTGCTTCATTAGATGATTCCATTTCAATATGCACAGTCCCGATGGATGTAGAATGGCTTGATGTTGGCTCGTGGCCGAGTTATGGCGACACACTTGCCGCAGACGAAAATAATAATAGAAGTGACACCAAAGCTACCCATCTTGATTCCAAAAACATGCTTTGTGTTTCCAGTGATAAGTCACATACTATCACTACGATCGGCTGTGAAAATCTTGTAATTGTGCACACTAATGATGCAACCCTAGTATTCCCTGAATCTGAAGCACAACGCGTCAAAGAAATACATGGGCTTGTCGATCCTGAACTGCAATGAGATTCCTAGCGATAGACCTTGGCGATAAGCGGACTGGAATTGCCGTTGGTGACGATGAACTACGCATGGCACAGCCAGTTTGTGTTTTGGAAGTTCCAATTGGCGAATTACTAATCAATGCAATCGTAAAAACTATTGAAGAACAAGA
>JABIWU010000002.1 GCA_018701395.1 Phycisphaerae bacterium
CGAACATTTTCAAGAAGTTCCCACGGAACAATGATCTCAACGTCTTGCATTTTAGGGTGACCCACCTTCATGACATTACGAACATGGTCTGCCATCGGAATTACGGCATCCGTTGAAGGCGCTGTTATATATATTTCTGAAATTTCAACCTCTTCGCCACTAAATGAGCCCGATTGACGACGCACGACAATATCACCGAATTCTAATTTTGCAGTAGTAATCGGAATATGCACATCCTTATTCAGGTCTCGACCAACAAGAGCCGATCCGGTCCCTCCAGCAAGACCAATTGGTTCAAGCACTCCGATGATAGTCACAACCCTTGTATCGATTCTTAAATTTTGTCCCACGGGGTCCGAAAGCGGGAAAAACAATTTTTCAATTTCAGAACCAATAACAGCAACCGGTGCTCTCCGATCTAAATCTTCCTGAACCAAGTACCGACCGCCTGGTTTCACGCGTAAGTTTGCAGATGTTTTTAATTCTGGAATTGTTCCAAACGTTTGGCTTGTCGTTCGTGATGCGCCTCTAGAAATTTCAGAGCCCACGGTCTTTAAAGGAATGATTTCATTTGCAGGAATAAATGATTCTAATCTTTTCAAATCTTGTGCAGTCATTCCGAAATAAGCTACAAAAGATCTTCGCTGTGAGCCAACTTGCTGGGATTCCGGTGGCCGCTGCGAACGAACAATAATATTTGTTGCTCCAAGTGATTGAATAGCTCGGAGCGCACTTTGTTTGTTGCCTTCGCCGATTGAAACCATCACAATAACAGATGCGACACCAAGAATAATACCTAGGCTCGTAAGGATTGAACGAAGTGCATGCAATCGCAAACTTCTCATTCCAAGGAACATTGTTTCCAACGATACATTCATTCTGACATCAACGCCTCGGGTGCTTCGGAAGCGAAAACCTCTGGAATGTCAACATAGAATGAAGATCCCTTACCATGCATGGAAGTTACACCCAATTTAGCGTGGAGTAACTCAGAAAGTTCTCTGCAAATTGCTAAACCTAACCCCGTGCCGGGATGCTCTTTCGTGTGCGTTGCGTCAACTTGTCTAAATTTTTCAAACACCATTTCTAACATATCCTCTGGTATACCTGGTCCATCGTCCTTCACCATTATACGGATTGCAGGAAAATCTTTGTAGCTAGAAATCGTGCTCGCAGTGATAATAACTTTAGAATCTGAAGGCGAGAATTTAATTGCGTTTGACAAATAATTATATAAAATCTGTTGCAATTTTCCTGCATCCGTTTGAACAGGTGGCAAATCGTTTTGCAATTGCAACTCTAACTCTAAACCTTTTGTTTTTGATTGAGGTCGCATAATACTAACAAGACCCTCGAGCAAATCAGAGATGCTTGTAGATTCTAGATTAACTTCCATTCTACCTGACTCAATTTTTGCCATATCTAACAACTCGTTTATCATGTCCAGAAGAGACCTTCCGCTTGTTAGGATATTCCGTAAATAGCGGACACGTTTTTCTTTGTCTTTCTCTGTTTCGATTGACATTCCCTCAAGAAGTTCTGCAAAACCAATAATCGAGTTTAACGGCGTACGTAATTCATGGCTGACGTTTGCAATGAATGCATTTTTTAAACGACTAGATTCAAACAAGCCAACATTAACCTCTGCTAATTCTTCAACTTTTAGGTCAAGTGATTCGTTCATTTTTTGTAGTCGATGTTTATCTATTTCCATTCGATCCAACATTTCGTTAAACGCAATGGATAATTCTTCAAATTCATCGCCCGTTGCTAAGGAAGAGCGTGCAGTAAGGTCGCCTTTTTGTACTCGCTCTGTAACTCTTCTTAATTTGCGAACAGGAGAAAAAATCAATCGTTTAAAAATAAAATAATACACGAGAATGGAAATTAAACTGCCAACAATTCCAGCGACAATAATGAGTGTCCGCGTCTCATTGAGTTGCGTTTTAGCAAAAGTGGTCTTTCTTCGAATTACCAGAATTGATTTTGAAAGGTCGAAAACACTTGGCTCATTTACGCCTGGGCCAAAATCTGTAATCCCTTCTTTTCTTATAGAGCCCTCTTGAGATTTTGTAATTGATTTTGCAAATTGAAAATAGTTATGTTGGTCTCTGTCGTAAGGATCATAAAATTCACTCAGCGTCCAATCGCTTTTTTCAAATGCTTCGAGTGCTCGTTCAACGAATGTGTTGCCACTTCTATCAATTTCACTAATTTTTACATATTGAATATTTACGTCATCGCCTTCAAAAACTTCTTTTTTTATTTCTGAATGAATCCAAACATCTGCAAGTTGTCTTGCTACTTCAAGTTGGTAATCTTGCACCACAGATGAAGAGCTCATCCACAATACCCCAAGAAGTGAAGTAATTATGAAAACGTTTGCCGTGCCAAAAATAGCAAGGCACTTGTTTGCTAAGCTAACTCGCGAACCCATACCACCCAAGATAACGGGTTTATCCGGCAGTTGGTTTCGCCCAGTCCCATTGTTTCGATTTATTAAGAACTGCAGAAGATTGCTTGGTACATCTACGGCAAATCGATGCAATAGGTTCGATTGCACCGTTCCAAACAGGTTCGTCCCTGTGCTCCAAACACATCCTGCATTTTTCCTCGGTCGGCTCGCCCGCTTTTGCTAAAACGAGTTCGCAATATGCTACGGATAAACAATTGCCACAAACGATGCTTCCTTGGTGACCTTCAACGCATGGAACATCGTTTGCCCATGCAGTATTGCCACAAAAATCACAAAGAATGTCTTCTGGTTGAACATTATTTTCATCAATTCCTGATCTATGCATCAATCTACCCTTACTAATGTTGTTGCGTGAAAAGGTCGCCCTTCTCGTTTATATTTTCGTTCAAAATTAGTGCCAACTAGTTCTCCTGATTTTGCAGATTCAGCAGGATTAAATTCATTACGCATGAAAAGAGATGTATTTCGATTGAAATGCTCTTCACACCATTCCCACAAATCGTCATGGTCCGTAACCACGTGTACAACTGCGCTCTTTTTCAAAATGCGATGAAACATTTCTAGTGTGCTGTCCTGAATAACACGGCGTTTGTGGTGTCGAGTTTTTGGCCAAGGGTCACTGAAATACAAATGAATAATATCAGCCACGTTGTCTTCGCACCAAAATTTCATAAACTCTGTTGCATCACCGTGTATTACTTTTACATTTTGTATGTGATTCCTTCGAATTCGATCTGCTGCGTATCTATAAAACTCTGAAGCCCATTCAAAACCAAGGTAGTTTGACTCTTCTCTTTTTTGCGATTCTTGTACTAAAAATGTGCCTTTGCCTGAACCAATTTCAATCTCAAATGGTTTTGATGGATTTTCAAACCAATTTCTTGGGTCAATTCGACCATCAATGCTTGGAGGAAGCGCCCGCATATCGATGCCAATTTCACCTACGTCAAATGATTTTCCATGCGACAAGCCGAAACTCATGCATTCGCTCCGGAGGCTGCAGCTGCATTTGCAGCATCCGCAGATTGTTGCGCAGCTGCACCGCCAGAGGAACCGCCTCGAACAGATACTACACAAGAGATGCCTGTTCCGAAACCCTTTAATTCATTTTCCCAAACGACTGCACCAGTTGTTGGTTCAAGGCAATAGGTATATCCAGAAACCGAAACAACTAATCGGTCTCCGTCAAGAATGACTGCTGGATAACCGCTCCCTTTGGGTGATTTCCACGACCAAATTTTTACACCTGTGTATCTATTAAGTGCAATAACTTGCTTATTAAAACCAGTAAATACAATATCTTCTATTTTATTATTCTGCATCTGTTACCTCGGATATCCAATTGCCCATTAAAACAAGAGTGTCATAATCAAACGTAATTTCAATCTGAGCATATTCAGCAATCGAACCGGTTGTAGCTGGCTGAAACAGATGATTTAATCCTTCAAGCTCGATAACTGTAATATCGTTTCCTGTACTGCTCTTTACTGCTTCAATAGCAGATAGGTTTTGGTTTGCGTCCACTTGCAAATCTTTCGTTCCATTAAGTGCAAGAACTGGACAAGTTACTTGAGCGAGTGCGATAGTCGGGTCGTAATACAAAAAGAAACGCATCCATGGCGAAGTCATTTGAGAAATGCCCTCTTCAACTTCTTGCTCAAACAACTCTTCTGAAACTTCTATCTCATGTGCCAATAACTGAACTGTGATTAGTTCAGTCATTTGCTCAATTAACTCTTCGTCGCTTGCGTTTGCTTGCATCAATTCATAAAAAGACATTGATGCATTTATAACCCTCTCGATGAGTTCGTCGTCTACACCAGACACATGCAGTATCAATGCTTGCTGGACAGGCAGTAATTCAAAACCAGCAACACCAGGACCAGCGAGCATGATAACAAAGGCAAGTTTTGGGTCGCCAATGGCAACCATCGGACCAATCAATCCACCTTCGCTGTGGCCAATAACGCCTACTCTTCGCTCATCAATTTCTGGATGAATCCGCGCAGCGTGCACCATCACGCTCGCATCAGTTGCAAAATCCTCAGAGGTATCTCCAGTAATATCTTCAATGTTTTCCATTACCGACCCGCCAATACCTCGGTCGTCATAGCGTAAAACTGCAATACCATTACGAGATAAATAATCTGCAATAACAAGAAATGGTTTGTGCCCCATCAATGATTCATCTCTATCTTGCATACCAGAACCACTGATTAGAATTGCGCACGGGAATGGGCCTCGCCCCTCTGGAATTGTCAACGTGCCTTGTAGCACATGACCCTCTGGATGTTGCGCTGTTACTTCATACTCAATGTATGGAAATGGCGCTTCTGGCAATTGAGGGCGGACCATCTCTTTGTGCGTTGTAACCCGTTCAAATTCAATTTCAAACTCAAGCCCTTGAATCATTGTTCCAGTTAGCAACGTAAGTTCAGCATTTTCAAAAACAATAAATTGCAATTCTGCTTGAGGTAACTCTGCAGAAAGTGAACCGTCTTGTTTATATGTTGCGCGTAATGGAATATCTTTTGCTCCTTGATTTGGAACAGTTAACAAGAGAAAGGTGCCAGCATCTGTTTCTGAAATGCCAAGCGTCATTTCCATCGGTCCCATGACAGGAATTTGTATTACACCAGAGTACAATCTTGTTTCTTGTGCAGAGGCGGCGCCAATAACAAAGCAAAGCCAAAGCAAGATCTGGCTTATGTCGTACTTTTTCATTTGTAATCTCCTAACGATTAAGTGGTTGCAGAACCAGATGGAATTTCGACTCGCTTAGCGTCTGACCATAGGTCTTCTAAATCGTAATACGCTCGGCGTTGTGGTTCAAACAAATGCAAAACAACCGTAATAAAATCGACAACAATCCATGTTGCGCCTGTGTCAATGTTTTTTCTAAACGCAGGGAATTGAATTTCTTCGCCTAAATCTGCTGCTTCATCAGCAACTGATTTCATTTGCCGATCACTTGTTCCTGTTGCAATTAATACATAATCACAAACTTGGCTCAATCCTGTCACATCAAGGACAAGAACATCCTCGCAGTGACGGTCTTTGAGCAAGCGCCCCGCTTCCACAGCAAATGCTACGGAGTCGGGGCGTTTAGTTACTTCAGAATTAGGTATTGTCATTTAGAGGCCAAGTGCACCTGCAACGACTGGTCCAAAGTTAACAACAAGACCAGCGAATACAACCGATACGATTGCAATCAACTTAATAAGTATATTTAGTGCAGGACCAGATGTGTCTTTGAATGGGTCACCAACGGTATCGCCAACAACACTTGCTTTATGTGCATCTGAACCCTTGCCACCATGTTTGCCCGATTCAATATACTTTTTGGCGTTGTCCCAAGCACCGCCCGCGTTTGCCATGTAAATCGCAACGGCAAAACCAGAAGTAAGTCCGCCAACAAGCAAGCCCATAACGCCGCCAACTCCCAGAAGTAGACCGACGATAATTGGAACCGATATTGCGAGAATCGCAGGAAATACCATTTCTCTCTGCGCACTAGAAGTTGAGATATCAACACATTCGCCATAGTCTGGGAATTGGTGTCCATTTACTACAACTTTCTTTGGCCAATTCATTGGGTCTTCGATCTCGCTGTCACTCATGCCGTTTGCTTTGAATGCATCTTTCATGATTGCAAACTGACGGCGACATTCGTTCATCATTTGGTATGCCGCACGACCAACTGCGTTCATCGTGAGAGCACAGAAGACAAATGCGAGCATGACCCCAAGGAAAATACCGCCAAGCACTTTGGGGTTCATGATGGTGACATCGTAGAACGAAAGTAGTTGTTTGATTTTTGCTTTATGAGATGGAACGAGTGAGAATCCTATTCCGCCGACTGTAACTGCATGTTTGTTTTCAGTTTTACTCCAAGCGAAGTCCGCCGCTAGCGCTCCTTCTGCCCAATCGAGATTTTCAACTGCTGCTTTCGTTTTGTTTGAAGCAATCATCAAACCTCCAAAAGTGTCCCCGTCATTATTTACGACAAATTCACCGTTGCCTAAATACGCAACTGTATTTTCTGCATTTTCGACAATTGCGATGTCGTCAATAATTTTCTTATCTAAACTGGTTTGAACAACTGAAACGTAAGCTGCAAGCAGTGCTAGTGCTGTCAATGCTGCTGACCCGATTGCAAAACCTTTGCCAGTTGCTGCGGTTGTATTACCAAGCGAGTCAAGCATATCTGTTCGTTCACGAACGATAGGTGGTTGACCTGTCATTTCAGCGTTGCCGCCTGCATTGTCGGCGATTGGACCGTATGCGTCTGTTGCAAGTGTAATGCCGAGCGTACTAAGCATGCCAACTGCAGCGATGCCTACGCCATATAAACCCATAAGGAAATCTTCATTGCCACCTGCGAATGTAAACGAAGCAATGATTGCAACAACGATGACGATCAATGGCGCCCACGTTGATTTCATGCCTTCAGCAATACCCGCAATGATGACTGTTGCTGCGCCGGTTTCGGTTTGTTCAGCAATTCGTTTTGTTGGAGCATGTTCGTACGAAGTGTAATACTCCGTTGCATACGCAATCACAAGACCTGAAAGTAAGCCCGTGATAATGGAACCCCAAAGTCCCATCCAACTTACGACTGACCCCTCGTAGTTGAACATGTAGTAAAACAATCCGCCACACAGAACTGCTATGAGCAATGACGCAACATACACGCCCATGTGAAGGCCTTTGAGAAGTTCGCCAAAACTTGCGTTTTCTTTTGCTCGAACGGCAAAGACGCCAACCAAGGAACAGAAAATCCCAAGACCTGCAAGTGCCATTGGTGCAATTGCAAGACGAATTCCTGTTGTGTCTCCATCTGCGAGTGACATTCCCATAGCAGCTGCAGCACCAAGTGCCATCGTTGCAAGGATTGAACCGTAATAACTTTCGTAAAGGTCAGCACCCATGCCTGCTACGTCGCCAACATTGTCACCAACGTTGTCTGCAATTGTCGCTGGGTTGCGCGGGTCGTCTTCAGGAATACCTGCTTCAACTTTACCAACAAGGTCAGCGCCGACATCGGCCGCTTTCGTATAAATACCACCACCAACACGAGCGAATAATGCTTGCGTTGATGCGCCCATGCCGAATGTCAACATGATGGAAGTAATTTCAACGAGTGTTTTATCTTCAAGAACATTGTTCCAAAGGTAGAACCACACTGATGTATCTAGAAGTGCAAATCCAACAACGATTAAACCCATGACTGCTCCGGATCTAAATGCGACTTTAAGTCCATCGTTAAGTGATTGCTTCGCTGCCCATGTTGTTCGAGCAGAAGCGTTGGTTGCCATTTTCATACCAAACCAACCGCAAAGACCTGAGAATAAACCAGCAATTGGAACGCCAACCGCTGACCAAATTGGTTGAATGTCTGCGAATCCAAGCAATGCAAGTATCGCGACAAGAACAACAAAGACGACGAACACAACTTTGTATTGACGTTTTAGATATGCCATTGCACCAGCACGAACGTGCTCTGCAATTTCAATCATTTCTGGTTCACCTTCACTTTGCGCCATCACGTTTCGGCTAAAAACAAATGCCATAATGAGTGCAACGACAGCGCCAAGAGGTGCTAGGTAGTACATTGTCCATGGATCGGGCATGACGACGGTTTCTTGAGCAAGCATGAGAATGTTCATTGTTGTGTATCTCCGATGTGCAAATGGCTTTTTCCCATTTGTCTATTCTGCCTTGTGCAATGACTTTGCATCGCTTCGTGATTAAGTAACATCACTGGTCGCATACTTGTGTCGCGACAAACCACCGATGTGTATAGTTGTAAATAAAATTAAGAGCGTGATCGTTGTTGAGGGAAATTCAGTTCACGGTAACGACGTGATTCTGCTTTTCGACGTGCGCGACGCTTACGTTCGGATGGTTTTTCGAAGTATTGACGCTTCTTTACATCCTTAATTAGGTTTTCTTTTTCACAAAGTTTTTTGAAACGACGGAGCATCTGCCCTGCTGATTCATTTTGTCTTGCTTTAATGCGAATTGCCATATGTATAGTCACCTTTTCTGCTAAAAACAGTATTGAGCCACGTATTAGAACGCATTCAGAGCTTCATTGCAAGGGGCAATAGCAATATACCTAAACTCTTATACAACAAGGCATTACAGATGTCGCAAGTAGTGATATCCTAACCATAATCATGGAATTACTCATTGACACTTGGAATGTACTTCACCAAACTGGCGTTTTGCCCGCTGATTCGGCTGGAATTGGCACGGCAGGGCTGTGCAAAATGATCGAGAATAGCCGTTGGGGAAGAGAAAAAGTCTCATTAATTTGCGACGGCACCCCCTCAGACGAACATGAATTAGGCGTTCGGTACCGACTTGTTTTCACTGGTCCAATTAAAACCGCAGATACAGAAATTATGGAACGAGTTGCGAATTCTTCTTCGCCAAAATCAATTTTAGTAGTGACTAGTGACCGAGAAATCATAAAGTCAATCCGCAAACGCGGTTCACAACAAATTGGGTCTGCTGCATTTTTATACTCTCTTGTTGAAGACAGTCATATTCCCCAAACAAAAACAATTCGAAGACCATCCGGTCTTTCGCCAAAACTTGCACAAGAGTGGAAAGAACATTTTGGAATTGACGAGAAGGTTCTTGAAGAGTTACATAATGAACCGATGCCGAAACTTATTCGTGATGTACCTCGTCAAAACATAGAGCAAGTGCAAAAACCTGTTACGCCTTTGCCAGAGCAAAAAAAAGCGCGGAGCGTTAAGATCGATGAGCCAGTGCTCCCAAAAGAGTTACTTGAAGAAGCGCGACGTTTGCTTGGCGATTGAACACGTGGCGTGACTGATCTTCATCAACCGAGGTCTGCCAGGGTCAGACCCATAGCGGAACAATTAAGGTTGCAATCGTTCCCACGACCATTCGCCTTTGACCATCGTATACCTGATTCGATCATGCAATCGACCGTCGTGCCCTTGCCAGAGTTCAACTGTGTCAAGTGAAACTCGGTAACCACCCCAAAACTCAGGGCGTGGTACAGATCTTCCAATCCATTTTGCAGTTAGTGTTGCAACCTTTGCCATTAATATTGCGCGTGATTTAAGCGGCTGTGATTGTTTACTCGACCATGCACCAACTTGGCTCAATCTATCCCTCGTTGCGAAGTATGCGTCAGATTCTTCCTCGCTTAACCTTGTCGCTTTACCCTGTATACGAATCTGCCTCTGGGCGGTGTCCCAATGAAACAATAGCGAAACATTTGAGTTGGCTTCTATGTCATTCGATTTTTCGCTAATGTAATTCGTATAAAAAACAGCACCAGACTTGTCAAAACCTTTCAACAACACCATTCTTGAAGAAGGAATTCCCACGATGTTAACGGTTGAAAGAGCCATTGCAAGAGGGTTTGGAGTTGTAGCAACGGCTTCTGCTTCTTGAAACCACCCCTCCAATGGGGCAATTGGTGATGTTGGAGGAAAATTAAAATTCATTTTTGGAAAATATCCTGACGATATATAGAGTACTTCACTTAGAATAAAAGTGTAGAAAAAGTTCGCCACTGAGTGGACTGCTTACGTGGCGTGGGTTCAAATTAAGGAGCCATGTTATGCATGAAAAGCGTAATTTTATACTAATACTCGTTTTGGGAGTTCTCGTTATATGGGCTGGGTGGGCTTGGTTTTATGCGTCTGGGGACGGTTTTACCTTTATGAGAATCGCATCAACTGCTTTGCTCCTTGCAGTTGCAGGTTTTCTCACCTATGGATTGACAATTGAAGATCGGCTTCCAGACAAATTACTTGGTGTCATTGGAAGCTATTACTTTGAAGCAGACGGCGTTTGTTTGTTTCCTGTTGTTCGCAATTCTGAGGTCGGACCTGAACTATCTATTTACTACCAAAATAGATTTGAAAACCCCGCGTCAGTTGTCATTCACTTAAGACCAACGGGAGAGTCTTTCGTTGTAATTCCAGGAGTGACAGATGTGCACATCGCATTCAGAGTAAGTGGAGGCGATGTTGGAATTATTCACCAACCAATCATCGTACCGCCTAAACTGCAAGGTGAAATTGTTGAAATAAAAATGGTTGCAGTAAGCCATTACCCAAGAAGTCACGGCGCTCGCTGGCGAAGACGCGAAGGTCATTCATGTGGTTCGATGCAAATCGATTGGCTTGGCAACGCCATGAAAACAGGCGCTCATCCAGTTGATGAAGCAATCGAGTTAAAAAACCCAGTAATTCTTCACCTGGCGATGCCAAAAAAATGTAACAACACAAACCAAAGAACGATGCGTCAAGAACTTCTAGGTATTGAATAAACTTACATCGTGTACACGGCGTCGAGTGCTTTACCAAGTCGTTCATGCATATCTTGCAAGTGAGCCAAGGTATACAAGTCTAACTCTGCTTTACCTTCAAGAATTGCACCAACCTGCTCGTATAAATCTCTAGTGTAAAAAAGTGCAAGGGTTTGAACTGGTTTAAACATTGTTACTCGACCTGTACTTAAATCGATGAGCCGTTTTGCCATTTCTGCTTGAAGGTTTCTATCTAAAGATGAAATCATTGGATTGCGGTTTGTCCACTCGCCTTTGCTCGAACTCAAATCTGCATAGATAGCATCCATTAATGTTTCAAAAATTTCAGCAACTGTAAGTGCATCTTCATCTGCTGGAACGAGGAATTCGTTGTCATAAACCATTCTTAATCGGCTTGGAGCAAGAATAGTTGTAAGAGCCGACGCTTGCGTGCCCAGGATTTTGTCGTGAATTGGCCATGTTGCTTCGCCAGAGTCACCACCACCTTCATACCATTTATCGACATTGAAGTGTGTCAACAATTCTGGTGATAATCCAAATGAATCATCATCTAAAATTGTTTTAATTACAAAATTTAATGCCGCGCGTTGTTGTTCGACTGGAACAACTTGCACTGGTGCGACCTCTTCATCTTCGTAGTCGCCTTTCTTATTTCGATTTGTGTGCGCGCCACCAATCCAATCGGACATCATGCTTGCTGCACCCGTTTGCATTCGTAACGTTGTTTCATATCCACGCTTTGCCTTCGACCAGCTATCGCCGTCTTTTACAAATTGATCAAGAAGATCCATACGAAGTTTAGAAACAATTCGCATTTGATTTTCAGCGTAGTCAAGTGGGTCCTTGCTAAAGTCATATCGCTTTGCAAGGGGATCTGGGCCACGAGTATCTTCATCTGTTAAATAAGCGTGTTCTGGCAAATTTGATTTGCTTAAAACTTCATTAATGTCACCTGTTGTATAGCCATATTCAATAGCCCAGAAATCGTATGGCCCAATACCAATCATTGCAAAATCGCCTTGGACATCGCCGGAATCCATATTGAAATTAACTGGGTTGTAGTCCATTACAGAAGCCGTGAATGGTTTTTTGCCACGAATGTCATCTGAATTTATTTCAGCCATTGTGTACAAACTTGATGCTTTAAAATTGTGTCGCAAACCAAGGGTATGGCCAACTTCATGGCACACAAGCCCGGACATCAACGGACCAATAAACCACTCTGGAATACCGTCCAATTTATCTTCAGTTGCACGGTCGTTTTGAACTGGCGCATCTAAACCTAAAAGGTCTAATGTTTCTAAACCAAGTCGAGCAGAAGCCATTTGACTTGCCAGTTGATACGCTGCAAGACAGTGGCGATCTTCATCGCCTAACCACCCAGCAATTTCTATTAGATCGTCATCGTTTGCAAGAATTTGATCTACAGTTGCGTCAACATATTCTCCATTTTTTCTTGCCTGAATAATTTTTGCTCGTTCGATTGGGTCAGCGAGACGAACTCGAGGATCCCACTCGGGATATTGTTCAAGCCATTGAATATCTTCTGGATTAAGTCCAGCCATTGCTTCTGCAGATTTTGGTTGTTGGTTATACCAACGCCAGTAAGCACGAATCCAACCATCTGTTAAAACAATATCCGCATCTAATATCTCGCCCGTCATCGGGTGTGCTCTGGATGGGCCAATTGCTGTTGCAACATCATTATTCAACCAACGAAGGAAGTTGTAACGAACATCTTCTGGGTCTTTATCCATGTGGGCACCAGTTGCTGCATCTTGATAATACACAACTATTGCATTGTCAATTCCGATTTTTCTAAACGCATCATTCCAATACAACACACCGTCTCGAACCCAACGACGGTACCGAACTGGAACCGTGTGTTCAATATAAAAAACAATTGGTTTTTTGGGTGGGCTTAAGGATAGTTTTGGGTCACGCTTTTGCAGGTCCCACCTATTTACATAGTGCACCCATTTATCTTCGTCGTGGAATTGACCAAGATCGCGGAATGCAGTTCCGAAGTAGCCAACGCGTTCGTCTGCTTTTCTTGGCTTGTAGCTTCCGCGCTCTGGGACTTCGCTTATTGAATAGTGAATCGTTTTAAACAAACCACCAGAGGTTGGCATTTCAAATGCAACTTCTAAGTTGTTCGGAAATGATTTTGCTTTGACAATTGAAACAAGCTTACTGTTTACACCGCTTGCTACAGGACCTGCAACTTTTGATGCGTTATTCACAAGTAAATAATCTAAGTCAATCACTGGTTGTCCGTTTGGACCTGTAGCGATGATTGGAACATCTAACATTACTGTGTCTGTAAAAATTGTAGAAACGGAGTCTTTTGATGATTTGTCGCCTGTTGAACGAACTGAAATTTCTGGTTTAATAAATGCTATTCGATCGTTGAATTTGCGAAGATAAATGTATGCTTCATTACCTTGCAAGCCAGCGAATATTACGCCTGCAGAAGGTGTTACTGCGATGAAAAATTTCTTACGTTCCCAGCCTCGCGGCAACTCTGCAAGGAGTTGTTGTTCTTTTGCATTCTTCCAAAGCCCAAATAGAGGTGTTGCGCCATCAATTGTGGAAACAACTTTGGTGTAACCCTGATTTACTTCTTCAAATTTCTTTGGTTTTGCAAGGGCGGTAGATGAGATCCCACCGATGAGCCCGATGAGTATTGTTGTTTTATATATTGCTAACATTAATTATTGCTCCAGTGTTCTTCTCTATCATTACGCACATACGTAGCGATTTTGTTCAAATAAATTTACGGCTTCGCAACAGCATCGGCACCATGAACTATGTGCCTCTAAACAACGAACCCGTAACCGTATTATTGTGGTTCTCGGACCTTCCAATTGCAATTAAAAAGTTGCAATTAATCCAAAGAAGTTACAGTCTCTGCTTGTTCCTTGCGAAATGCTAGAAAACGTGCTGATAGGTCAGAATCAGACATTGAGAGCATTTGAATAGCAAAGAGTGCCGCATTCATAGCGCCTGCACCACCGATCGCGAAGGTCGCAACTGGCATACCTTTGGGCATTTGAACAGTTGAAAGCAATGAATCTAACCCATCGAGCGACCATGCCTGCATTGGGCAACCCAGCACTGGCTTTGCAGTGTGTGCTGCAACTACACCGGCGAGATGTGCTGCGCCCCCTGCTGCACAGATAAAAAGCGAAATCCCTCGTTTTTCAGCGTCAATTAGGTATTTTTGGAGAATTCCAGCGTTTCTATGAGCGGAAAGTGCGTTGCACTCATGTGCAACACCAAAAGAATCCAGTGTGTCGCTTGCTCGCTTCATCGTAGGCCAATCCGAAGCGCTCCCCATCAAAATCCCAATTTTTGCGTTTTCAACAATTGTATATTTCGCCATAATGACATTCTACAATATGGACAGTCCGCCTAGGGGCTGTGCTCAGCAATTCAGCGAAAAAGTGCAAGCGTAAAGCTTAAGTACACTTTTTACTCTATTTTTTGAAGACTGTGCTCTTGTGCTTGTACCCCCCAATGGTCTGTTAACCCAATAGAATAAGCTGATGAAGATCGCAGTTATTGGGGCAAGAGGGTTGGTTGGTCGTGCTTGTGTAATGGAACTCCAATCACGCGGGATAGATGTTATTGAATTAAGCACATCAAGTTCGGTTCCAGATAATACTGAAGGTGTAATTGTTGCTTCGGCAATGAAGGAATCGATGCTCTCTATTCCTCTTGTTGACTGCACTGGAGAACTCTCAAATACTTCACTTGTACTGCCAAATATTTTGTGCTCTCATTCTACTCGAGTTCGTATTCCAAACTGCATGGCATCACTCATTGCACAAGCAATCGCACCACTTCACAGGCAATGTAGTGTGACTTCCATTATCGCAACTTGTATGCAATCTGCTTCTGGCGCAGGTTGGCGTGGAGTAAAAGCTCTTGAAGAAGATACAACTGAAAAAATTTTTGGTGGAACATTAACGAATAATATTCTTCCACACGAAAATGCAAAGCGAGAAGAAGAAGCAATCAACAGTGACTTGAATGAAATATTCGGCTGCACAGTTACAACAACATCTTTTCGTGTTCCCGTTAGTACGGGACATGTTGCAAGTTTGAGAATCGAAACCAAGAGTGTAATTGATAAAAATTTGCTTCCAGTTTCTGATTGCATTGATCCCAGAAGTTTAGAAAATAAACGATCGGTGTCTATTGGCCGAGTTCGCGTCGATAAAAATACTGCAGACATCGTAATCTGTGGAAATCAACTAATTTGCGGAACCGCCATTCCTGCAGTTACATCAATCCTCAGCACGTAGTTTTGCGAGCACCGTAAAATCTTCTAGCGTTGTTACGTCCTGTTTCGAATCTGTTCCAGCCGCGACATCACGAAGTAATCTACGCATTATTTTTCCACTGCGTGTTTTTGGAAGTGCGTCTGTAAATTTCAAAACATCCGGCTTAGCGATAGCGCCAATTACATTTGCAACATGCGCGATCAGTGTTTTTTTTAATTCTTCACTCGCTTCAAACCCTCTCGCCAATGTGCAAAATGCTGCTATGCCAGTGCCTTTAATTTCATGCGGAACGCCAACAACTGCTGCTTCAACAATTGATTCGTGACTTACTAAAGATGATTCTACTTCCATCGTTCCTAAGCGATGACCAGAAACATTTATCACATCATCTATTCGACCCATTATCCAAAAGTTCCCATTCTCATCTCGCCGTGCACTATCTCCAGCAAGATACATTCCGTCCACTCGACTAAAATAGGTTTCTATAAATCGTTCACGGTCGCCGTAGATACCCCGCAAAATTCCTGGCCATGGTTTTCTGATGACAAGCAACCCGCCTGAGTTCGCTTCTACTTCAGAACCATCTTCATGGACGACCGCTGCATCAACACCAAAAAAAGGCGTTGTGCAAGAACCTGGAGTTGTCGACGTTGCTCCTGGAATTGGCGTGAGCATATGACCGCCGGTTTCAGTTTGCCACCACGTATCAACAATCGGGCAATTGTTACCGCCGATTACTTCTCGATACCACATCCATGCTTCTGGATTAATGGGTTCTCCAACAGTTCCCAATAGCACTAATGAACTTAAATCGTGTTTTACAGGAAATTCATCTCCCCATTTCATAAATGCGCGAATTGCAGTTGGCGCAGTGTAAAACTGTGTAACTTTATGTCGCTCTACAATATCCCAAAATCTATCTGATTCTGGAAAGTTTGGTGCGCCTTCATACATAACCGTTGGAACGCGGTTTTGCATCACGCCGTAAATGATGTAACTGTGACCAGTAATCCAGCCGACATCTGCAGTGCACCAATAGATTTGGTCGCAATCTGGTTTTAGATTAAACACCCATTTACTAGTTAAGTAGGTGTAAACCATATATCCACCCGTTGTGTGAATGATGCCTTTTGGCTTTCCAGTTGAGCCACTTGTGTACAACAGAAACAACATGTCTTCCGCGTCCATTTGTTCGCATTGACAATCTTCTTCTTGGCTTTCGCAAACATCGTGCCACCAATAATCGCGTCCTTCTAACCAGGTTATTTCATTTTCACAACGTTTCAACACGATAACTGTTTTGATTACATCAGTTAATTCAGTTGCAGCATCTACATTATTTTTAAGTGGAACAACTTTACCTCGCCTCCACGATCCATCACAAGTAATCACAACTGAACTATTTGCATCGTTTACACGATCGGCAATCGCTTGTGACGAAAAGCCGCCAAAAATAACCGAGTGTGGCGCACCTATTCTTGCACACGCAAGCGTTGCAATTGCAAGTTCGGGAACCATGCCCATGTATATAGTTACAACATCACCCTTTTTTACACCGTGCGATTTCAACGCATTTGCAAATTTGCAAACTCGTGCGTGCAAATCATAATAAGAAATCTTTTGCACTTCAGGGCCATCACTACCGCAGGGTTCGCCTTCCCAAATAATTGCTGTTGTATCGCCATGCCCCATGTTGATATGTCTATCTATACAGTTATGGCAAATATTTGTTTTGCCGCCTTCAAACCATTTAGAATCTGGAAATGTTCCCGAACTAACAGTATCCCATCGTTCAAACCAATCTAATTCATCTGCTACATCGCCCCAAAAGCCATCTGGATCTTTCACTGAGCGGGCATACATCTCGTTGTAGGCTTCTGTAGAGTTAATATACGCACCACTAATTCTCTCATCAAAGTTTTTTTGAGGTAAGAACATTCTATCCTCGTGAAGTATTGATTCGATTTTTACTGAGTCTGTCATTTTGAAACTCCTCTTGGTTTCCTACATGATACGATTTACTTGCACTTTCTACCCTTGCCTCTACGCTTAGATTTATTATTTTTAGATGTAGATTTGTTCCTACCGCCCCGTTTTGAATTGCGTGCTGGTTGTGCAATATCTGCAATATCATCAATATGCTTTTTCGGCATTTTGATTACATGTAATTCCATTTGACGTGTTGGTAAATCTATCGCTGAAATTTGTACCGTGACCTTGTCACCAATCGAAAGAACAGCCCCACTACGAACAGCAACTATTTGGCCTGTTCCTTCAAGTTTTTCCCAGCGCCCCGAAGATTTAGACGATTGCTTTAACGAATCAAACCGGCAGAGACCTTCGATTAAAAATCTTTCTAAAGATATAAACAAACCAGAGGAAGAAAAACCTGTGATAATTCCAGAAAATTCATCGCCCAAATGCTTATCGTTTAGAAATTGCATAACTAAGAATGTTCTTAGCGAACGCTCGGCTTGTTCTGCATTTCGTTCTGTAGATGAACAGTTTGCTCCGACATCTAATAGTACGCCCTCGTCAAGAACACGTTCGTCGTCGCGAATATTGCCGATGATAGACCGCTTAGATTTCCCGCCTTTGGAAATCGTTCCATTATCTGTGTGATCTAAATATGCTGCTATCGCTCTATGCAAAGTCAAGTCAGGATATCGACGGATTGGACTTGTAAAATGTGCATAATGATGGCTAGCTAACGCAAAGTGCCCCACTTCCGTTGGGCTATAAATTGCCTGAGATAACGTGCGTAGAACAGCAAAGTGAACTGCTCTTGACGAATCGCTATCTTTTGTTGCTTGCAACAATCTCTGTAAATCATGCCGAGTTGGTTCGTCAGAAATACCTACGCCAACACTGCGAGCGAACAAGCGTAATTCAATCATGTCGCCAAATTTTGGTTCTGGATGAACTCGGCGCAAGATTGGTATATCCATCCCAGCAAAGGTTCTTGCAACGGCTTCATTTGCTTCAACCATAAACATTTCAATAATTCTATGGGTGAACGCATCGTCCTCTGGGTGGGCGTCAATAACATGACCATCTTCATCAAATTCTAATACAACTTCTGGAAGTTGCAATTCAATCATGCCGTCGCGTCTTCTTCGCGATAATAATTTTTTAGCTAACGAATCAGCGCGTTTTAATGTTGCAATCAACTCTTCCGAATAGGTCCCGCCAGCAACAGTATTCTTGCGTGCTTCTTTTTCATTGCCATCTATAAGTGCTTGTGCTTCTAGATACGTCAATCTTTTTGCCGAACAAATTACAGTGTTTTGCAAACGATGACCTAAGACTCTGCCCTTGTCATCAAATCGAATAAAAACCGATTTAGCCCATCGTCGCACCCCCTCTTGTAATGAACAAACACCGTTTGACAATACTTCCGGCAACATTGGAATAACTTTTCGCGGTAAGTAAACACTATTACCTCGTTCAATCGCGCCTTTATCGAGTGCGCTTCCAACTGAAACGAAGCTCGCAACATCTGCAATATGTACGCCAAGTTCCCACTCTTTTTTGTCTTGATCGTATGTAATATTTATTGCATCATCAAAATCGCGTGCATCAGGCGGGTCAATAGTAAAAATAAATTGTGATGTTAAATCTTCTCGATCAACATCGCCCGTTTCTTCAAAATGTGTCGCAGCATTTCGAGCTTCGTCTTTTGAATCTTCGTTAAATTCTTCGAATAAACCATACGCGAGCATTACGGCTTGAGTTTCTACATCTGGCTTGCCTGCATCTCCGAGGACTCTTGAAATAACGCCCTCGCCGTAATAATCTTTTTCTGGGTAATGAAGCATTTCAAAAACAATTTTGTCGCCATCTTTTGCATCTTTTGCTGTAATGTCACGAATTATGATTGGGTCATGCAGTTCTCTTCCGTCTGGTTGAGCTAGCCATGTATTGCCACGCTTAAATAATGTCCCGACATATTCGCCTCGACCCCTTTCAAGTACTTCAACAATTTTCCCGGCAGCACCCTTTCCGCTCCACCGACCGCTTTGCGAAATAACCACACGAACCGTGTCACCAGAAACCGCATCTCCCTCAGCGCCAGAACCAATATAAACATCGCCTTCACGAAATCGTTGATTCGGTTTTACAAAACCAAAACCACGTTTGTTAGATCGATACGAACCAACAATTTCCTCAGGAAGCGCAGGAAGGCGAACACAATCATCGCGTCCGAGTTCAATGAGTCCGTTTTCTTCTGCAGATGAAATTGTTTCGTCAAATGCCGCCCTGTCATCATGTGAGATACGCAAATCCTTAACAATATTTCTAATTGTTGTGGGACGATATCCGTCATGCATAAGGTGGTCTAGGAGCCTATTTGTAAATCGCATAGTCATTAGTAAATGCTAACTCTTCTACTACGAAGATGAGGTGCCTTTAGAACTCTTTTTAGAGTTGTTCGACTTTTTTTTGTTGTCTTTTTTTGGTTTCAAAGATTCTTTAGCTGCTTTAGCATCTTTCTTATATGATTCACTACGGTAATCGGTTTCATAAAACCCACTACCCTTAAACATCACTGCAGATCCAGAGCCAATGAGGCGTTTAAGCTTTAGTTTTTTACAGTCTGGACATTTCTTTTTAACCGAGGCACTCATTTGTTGAAATAATTCAAACGCATGGCCGCATTCTTGACATTGATATTCGTACGTTGGCATTATTAGTTACTCAAAGCAACCTTTGCAGGACTAATAACTATTTCACCAAGTTGAAAACCGTTTTGCATCACCATTACCACATGGTCTGTTTCCATGTCTTGCGCATCTTGACGCATCATTGCTTCGTGAAGTAGAGGATTAAATGCTTCACCAATTTCAGGAATGATTTCTTCCACGCCGCAATCTGCTAATCCTTGAAGAAGCCCGTCGCGTGCCATTTGAAAACCTTGAACGACTGCGTCTTCACCAGCATGCTCGATTGCCATATTGATTTGTTCAAGCGATGGAAGGATTGCACGAATAACGCGAGCCATTCCACTTGTTGTTGCACGAGATTCGTTTTCAATGCTTCGGCGTTGAAAGTTTTTAAAATCAGCAAGTGCGCGAAGTTTTGCGTCATTTGCTTCACCAAGTTCTAATTTCAGTTGGTCCACTTCAGATAGTTGTTCTTCAACAACTTCTGTCTCGACTTCAACTTCTTGATTGTCAATATCTTTATTTGTATTTGATTCAGTTTTCATTATTTATCCTCGTATGCAGGGTTAACTACCAGTAACTGCCCCTTTTAGTTTATCCCAAAATGATGTTTCTGCTTCGTGCACAGGGATGTCTTCCGTTTTTGCGTACTCTTCAAGAAGCGCACGTTGTTCGTCAGAAAGTTTTGCTGGAACAGCCAAGCGAACTATTACTACAAGATCGCCACTCCTTCCTGTGCGTACATTGGGCAAACCGGCGTCTTCGATTTTAAATATTTCGTTGGTCTGAGTTCCAGCGGGAATATCTAAACTATGTGTTTCATCAATAGAAACTACTTCAATTGTTGAACCCAATGCTAATTGGGTAAACGCAACTGAAACAATTTGAATCAGATGATCTCCATCTCGTTCGAAACGAGAATCTTCTTCGACTCGGACTAACACGTGAAGGTCGCCTCGTGTGCCTGTGCCATCGGGGGATGCTTCAGGAATTGGTGGCTCGCCTTCGCCGGCCACACGGACTGCTTGACCGTGGTGAATTCCAGCAGGAATTTTTACGCGCAATTTACGGTGTACTGCATTTCGACCCCGACCGTAGCAATCTTCACATTTTTCTATTACAACGCTACCTCTACCGTCGCAAGTTGGGCAAGCTGAAACCATTCTAAACATTCCGCCAAGTCCCGCTTGCGCAACCTTGCCTTGCCCCTGGCAAGTAGTACAAGTTTGTGGTGTTGTGCCAGGTTTTGCTCCATTGCCTTGGCAAGTGTCGCAAACATCAAGGCGGTCGAATTCTACTTCTCGTTCCGTTCCTGTAAGAACTTCGTCAAGCGTAATTTCAACATCGGTTTCAAGGTCGTAGCCACGCACTTGCCGATTTTTACCACGACCTCCGCCCCGTCCTCCACCTAAAATATCATTAAACATTGAGAAAATATCCTCAACATTCATCGAATTAAAATCATGCCCCGCATGCCCACGACCACGCAATCCTTCATGGCCATATTGATCATAAATTTGTTTTTTTTGCGGATCAGAAAGCACTTCATACGCTTCGGCGCATTCTTTAAAACTTTTTTCAGCATCCGCATTATCTGGATTGCGGTCTGGATGATACTTCATCGCTAGCCGACGGTACGAACGTTTAATCTCCGTACCGTCTGCGGTGCGGGTAACATCAAGAATTTCGTAATAACAACGTGAAACAGTCATAAGTTAGAAATAGCGCCGATGCTTTCATCGGTACCAATAATCCCATTTAATTAATAGATCGCTTGATCGATTGGGTCTTCATTGTCTTTCAACTCTGTAATTACAACATTGGTAGTTAGCATTAACCCTGCAACAGATGCTGCATTTTGGATTGCCGTACAAACAACGAGTGCTGGGTCGATAATCCCTGCTTTGATTAGGTCTTCATATGTTTGGGTTGAGGCATTAAAACCAAAGCCATCTTTGCCTTCTTTAATTTTTTCAACTACTACATCACCATCATCACCACCATTTGACGCAATCAATGCAGCTGGTGACTCAAGCGCGCTAGCGAGAATATCAAAACCGATTTTTGCATCGCCCTTTGCGCTCTTTCGGGCTTTTATAACAGCGTCAATTGCACGAATATATGCAACGCCACCGCCTGCAACATACCCTTCGCGAGCCGCTGCACGAGTTGCTGCAAGTGCATCGTCAACACGATCTTTGCGTTCTTTCATTTCAACTTCGCTAGTGCCTCCGACTTCGATTACCGCTACGCCACCCGTCAATTTTGCCAGGCGTTCTTGTAATTTTTCTTTATCGTAATCACTTGTAGAGCGTTCAATCTGAGTTGCAATTTGACTAACTCGTGATTCAATATCTTGCTTTTTACCGCCACCACGAATAATCGTAGTCGCATCTTTGGTTATTACAATTCGTTTAGCACTTCCGAGTTCTATCAACTCGACATCTTCTAAATTTCGCCCGATGTCTTCTGAGAAGAAAGTTCCGCCAGTTAAGGTTGCGATATCGCCAAGCATTGCTTTGCGACGGTCACCAAAACCTGGTGCCTTCACTGCGCAAATTTTCAGCGTTCCACGAAGTCTATTTATAACAAGGGCAGCAAGTGCTTCGTTTTCGATGTCTTCCGCTATCAAAAGAAGTGGTTTGCTTGAAGTCGCCATTTTATTTAACAATGGAAGCAGGTCTGCGAGATTTGAAATTTTCTTTTCATAAATCAAAATCATGCTGTCTTCAAGAACGCACTCTGCTGTTGTTGGGTCAGTCATAAAGTAAGGACTTAAAAATCCTTTGTCGAAAGCCATACCTTCAACATATTCCAATGTTGTTTCAGCAGTTTTGCCTTCTTCAACCTCAACAACACCATCTCCACCCACTTTATTGATTGCTTCTGAAATGATATTTCCAATCAATTCGTCGTGATTCGATGACACCATTGCTACTTTTTGTAAGTCGCTTTTATCTTTACATTCTTTTGCCATTATGTTTACTGCTTCGGTTGCAACTCTTGCTGCAGCTGTAATTCCACGCTGAACTGTTACTGGATTTGCACCAACCGCAACGTGTCGTAAACCATTTCGAAAAATAGCATCAGCAAGAATTGTTGCCGAGGTTGTACCGTCACCAGCAACATCCGCAGTTTTCTTTGCAACTTGTTGGACCATTTTCGCACCCATGTTTTGAAATGGTTCTGCTAATTCAACTTCTTTGGCAACTGAAACGCCGTCTTTTGTGACCGAAGGATTACCCCACGATTTTTGCACAACTACGTTTCTTCCGGCAGGACCAATGGTTATTCCAACCGCTTTTGCCATTTGTTTTACGCCGGCTCTGAATTCTTCGTGAGCGGCGCTGTCATATTTCATTTGTTTTGCTGTCATTTTATGTATCTCTTTCTAATCAGCTTGCAATCAAACCAAGTAGTTCGCTTTCGCGAACAATTAGGTGTGTTACACCTTTGATTTCAATTTCTGTTCCTGAATATTTACCGAACACAACAAGGTCGCCTTTTTTTACTGCTGGCTTTGCGCGTTCGCCGCCATCGAGTAGTTTTCCTGGGCCTGTCGCAACAACTTTGCCTTGCATTGGCTTTTCTGATGCTGACTCAGGTAAAAAAATACCTGATGCTGTTTGTGTTTCCCGTTCTACCGGTTTAATTAAAATTCTGTCTTCGAGTGGTTTCACTGCCATTGTTCTGTCTCCAGTGTGTGTAGTTTTTATAAATAAGTTACTTAGTAAGTTTAGAAGCCCATGCCCGGCATGCCGCCCATGCCTGGCATTCCACCCATGCCTGGCATTCCACCCATGCCTGGCATTCCACCCATTCCGCCCATGCCGCCCATTGGATCCATACCGCCTTCTGGTTCAGCTTCATCTGATGGGACTGTCGTGATAATGCAATCTGTGGAAAGAAGCATGCAAGCAACTGATGATGCATTTTGAAGAGCACAACGATCTACTTTTGTGGGAGTCATAACACCGTCTTTCAACAAATCACCGTACTCCAGTGTCAATGCGTTAAAACCATCGCTACCTGTCATTTCCATTACTTTTGCAACAACCACTGTGCCCTTAGCACCTGCATTATCTGCGATAGTTCGAAGTGGTAAAGTCAGCGCATCTGCAATAACTTCAAAACCTACTTTTTCTTCACCTCGAGCCGAATTTCGCGCTTTCTTTAACGCGTCAATGCTACGAATGAAACTCACGCCACCACCAGGGACTACGCCTTCTTCAATTGCTGCACGAGTTGCATGTAGTGCATCTTCGACGCGAGCTTTTCTTTCTTTAAGTTCTGCTTCAGTTGCAGCCCCAACATTTATTTGCGCAATACCACCTGCAAGTTTCGCGAGTCTTTCTTGAAGTTTTTCGCGATCGTAATCGGAAGAACTGTTTGAAATTTCAGCACGAATCCGTGCAATGCGCTCTTGGATTGATGTAGAAGTTCCAGCGCCTTCCATAATGGTGGTTTCTTTATTAGTAATTTCAATTTTCTTTGCTTGACCAAGTTGTGTTAATGAAATCTTTTCAATATCAATTCCAAGATCTTTCATAATTGCTTCGCCGCCGGTCAATACCGCAATGTCTTCTAACATTGCCTTACGGCGATCGCCATAACCAGGAGCTTTTACAGCAACTACTTGCAAAACGCCACGCAATTTGTTGATAACAAGTGTTGATAGTGCTTCGCCAGTAATGTCTTCAGCAATAATCAAAAGTGATTTTTTTGATTCCATTACTTTTTCAAGTAGAGGAACGATTTGCTTTGCTGAATCGAGCTTGTCTTCGTATATAAACACGAGAGGTTTATCAAGAACAGTCACCATTGCATCCGCGTCGGTTACAAAGTTAGGACTTAAAAATCCGCGGTCGAACTGCATGCCTTCAACAACATCCACTGTTGTATCTAAACTTTTGCCTTCCTCAACGGTAATGACTCCATCTTTTCCAACTTTGGAAAATGCCTTAGCCATAATTTTGCCGACTTCTTCGTCATTGTTTGCAGAAATAGTTGCAACTGCTTCAATGTTGTTTTCAACTGATTGCGACATATCGCAAATCGAAGCTGTAACGACGGTGACTGCTTTGCGAATACCGCGAACCATTGCGTTTGCATCGCAACCTGCTGCGAGGTGACGAAGTCCACTTTTGAAAATCGCTTCTGCAAGTACAGTGGCGGTTGTGGTGCCATCGCCAGCATCATCAGAAGTTTTTGAGGCAACATTTTTTACAAGTTGCGCGCCTTGATTTTCAATTTTATCCCTAAGTTCAATTTCTTCTGCAACAGTTACGCCGTCTTTAGTAACCGTTGGACCGCCCCAAGATTTATCCAAAACTGCGTTACGCCCGCGGGGTCCAAGTGTGGACTTAACCGCTGCGGCGAGTTTTTCTACGCCCTGCAACATTTTTTTGCGAGCTTCGACATCAAATGCCAGTTCTTTTACTGCCATGAAAATAATCTCCTAATCCTCAATTCACCGCCCTAATTGGGTATTCGTGAATCGAACCTTTCCTGTGCTGTCGGCGGCACGATGCCAACGACTACACCTACTAAGTACAAATTCCACGCCAAAAACAGATCAAAAAACACGCTTTTCGACCCAATTATCCCTCACCGTTAATTTAACTCCGCCAGACACACCTATTACACTTGGCTGACTGCCACGTTGGCAGACAATAATTTTATTCTGATTCAGCCCTTCAGATGAAGAAGGTCAATCAGCGCGGGCGGAGGAGTGATTAGTGCATTTCGAATCCATATAACATTCCGAAGAAGATAGCCAAGGCCGATGACAATCAGAGACAAACTCATCACCATAATGATTAGTCCAAGCAACGCCAGATTTGAATCACTGTCGGAAACTGCCAAGAAAGTTCTTCCAATAATAATCACAACGAGTGCAGCAAGCAAATCATTCATTCGCTGGCGACTTCCTTGTGCCTGACGAAACGCCCTACTCCGTTGACCAAGCCGTGGAATGAGATGTCGAAAACCTGAAAAAACTAATCCAGCCGAAACAACCGGCAAGCAGGTATCAATCAACATCGCAACTTCGGGCGATTGTATTTTTATATTTAACAACATCCAAGCATTTATACCCATGCTAATCGACCAGAGCCAAAGACCAGAAAACGTCATCACTATTCCTTTTCGACAACCAGCTATTTCTTGACGTTGACACATACGCATCATTGGAACAAGGCAAGCCAATGCGATAATACTTGTTAGTGCTGAAGTCCAAACAAAACTAATTGTTGAGATACTTCGAAGCGCACTTGGTATCGGTAATGATTCTGGTGCCCGAGATACCAATGCTAGAACAGCAATTACTATTGCAACAAAATAGAAAAGCACAACGCCAGCAATTAAATTGCCAACTGTTTTTGGCTTGTGAATTGGTTGCAACCTTCGAGATGTTGGATCGACTACTTCAATAATCGTCAGACGAATCGGTTCACCGCATTCAGGGCAATCACCATCCGCTTCCAACTCCTTTAATTCATAACCACAGCGTCTACAAGGCATGCTTAGCACAACCCTCATTTGACTGAGGTCGTCTGCAATCGGAGATTTTGTTTTTGATTCAGTGATCATATCTGTTCGAATGCTATACTCGTACGTATATTATGGACACAGCGCTTACTCAAAATCTTCAGGAACTACGCCAAAACATTGCATCAGTGTACATGGGGAACGCTCTTGCCATCGACCGTGTCATCATTACATTACTCTCAAGAGGTCATATTCTTATCGAAGATGTGCCGGGGGTTGGAAAAACCATACTCGCAAGTGCTGTTGCAAAATCAATAAAAGGTTCATTTGCTCGTATTCAATGTACTCCGGACTTACTCCCAAGTGACATTACGGGTGTAAATATGCTTGATAGAACAAAAACAGATTTTACTTTTAGAGAAGGACCGGTGTTCAACAACATTATCGTTGCGGATGAAATTAATAGAACGACACCAAGAACACAATCTGCGTTACTTGAAGCGATGAGCGAAAACTGTGTAACAGTAGATGGCGATACAAGAACACTGCCGTCGCCGTTTATGGTAATTGCAACACAAAACCCGTACGAGTTTGAGGGCACTTATTTCCTTCCAGAAAATCAACTCGACCGTTTTTTGATGCGAATACATTTAGGGTATCCGTCCCCCGATGATGAAAGCCGAGTCATCAAACAACAGCCGCTACGTAACACTTTGCAAACTTTAAAACCTTTGATGTCAACGGATGAAGTTGAATTAGCGCAGAAAAACGTAGATGAAATAAAAATTGCAGACTCTCTTATTGATTACATCATCGCCCTTTCAACTGCAACAAGGCACGCCGAAGATTTACAGGTTGGAATTAGTACTCGTGGTGGTCTGGCTCTTGCTCAAGTCGCAAAAGCAACTGCGCTACTTAACGACAGAGATTACTGTATCCCGGAAGACATCGTTTCAAATGTTCTGCCCGTTTGCGCACACCGAGTTGTAAGTCGAACTTATATGCACGATGGGGATACAAATGCAACGAGAAGAATCATGCAACAAGTTTTAGAAACAGTTCCTAGCCCTGCTTAATTCAACTTATTTACGGATTAATAACACCAATGTCTGGAAAATTTCGGTAATAGCCATCGTAGTCAAGACCATAACCCACTACAAATTCATCTTCAATATCAAAACCAATATGTTCACACGGCACGTTCATTGCAGACTCTAATTTTTTCCGTAACAGCACGCAAGATTGAATAGACTTTGGTTCCATTTCAATAAGGCCATTTCTAATTCTAGTCAGCGTTTTTCCTGAGTCTAAAATGTCATCAACAAGCAAGACATGCGTATCTTTCACATCAGGTAGTTTGCCAAGCAATGGGTCATTATTGGTTTTGGTGCTTTCTCCAATATAACTACTCGCTGACATCAACTGAATTTGTATTTTCATTGGCAAGTGTCGCATTAAGTCCGCAACAAAAATCAAACTTCCTGTCATTACTGCAACCAACGCAATTTGTTGTTCTTCAACATCTTCTAAACTTTTGGTTATATCTTCACCGAGAGATCGGACGCGATCTGAGATTGCGCCTCGGGCGATTAAAATTCTATCGATATCTTGTTTCATTTATGTGTCCTTAATGTTATTTTTCTTCCGCTTCCTTGAGAGACCGCCGTTTTGGAGGAACTCCAAGTCGGGTGCCTTCGCCTGTTGGTTCTGTTTCGTCAGATTCAAACCGAGGCAAATTTTCGCCAACAACTTTTACGCCTGTAAAGTGGTCATTAATAATTTTCACGGCTTCAGCAGGTGTATCTACTATCGAAAACAAATCTAAGTCCTCAGGGCTAATCGTCTTAAATTCTGTTGCGAGTTTTTCTCGCATCCAGTCGATAAGTGAACCCCAAAAATCTCTCCCAACAAGAACCACTGGGAATGGTCGGATTTTTAAGGTTTGAATAAGAGTTAATGATTCAAAAAACTCGTCAAGCGTTCCAAACCCGCCTGGGTAAATTACAAAACCTCGTGCATATTTAACAAACATAACCTTCCGAATAAAAAAATATCTGAAATCTAATTCTAATGTTTGATAGGGGTTCCCTTCCTGTTCCATTGGTAATGAAATGTTCAGGCCAACCGACATCCCGTTTGCCTCAAATGCACCTTTATTTGCTGCCTCCATAATTCCAGGACCACCACCAGTAATAACTGCGAAACCTGCGTCGGCAAGCAATCTCCCACACGTAACTGCCGATTGATAATGTGGGCTATCTTCTGGCAAACGAGCTGATCCAAAAACGGAAACTGCGGGCGGCAACTTACATAAAGCGTCAATCGCCTCAACAAATTCGCCCTGAATTCGTAAAACGCGCCATGATTCGAGTGAAAGTGCATTATTCGGCATATTCTAAAAAACCTCTTTTCGCTCGTAAGTCTTTATTTTACAAGGAGTTACACATATGCATTTGAAATTAAAACTGATTTATGGTAGAATAGCACGGCTATGGCTACATCAAAGACACCAACAAAAAAGAAAAGTGTAAAACGAACCACCAAAAAAGTGGCTACGAAGCGGAAAACCACAAGAAAGAGCCCTGCTAAGGGTATTGAGACGTTTTCCTCAGCAGTAAAATACTTGCTTGAGCAAACCGATTTTGAGCGAATGCGAGTTGTTCAATACGACGAAACAACATTCAAACTTGATCGCATGCGAACACTTCTTGCGGCAATTGGTAATCCACAAGAAAAAGTTCCAATGGTGCATATTGCTGGCACGGTTGGCAAGGGCTCAACCGTTGCAATGCTTTCATCGATGTTACGTGGCAATGGCTACACCGTGGGTGAATATACATCCCCGCACCTCATTGACATACGAGAGCGAGTTGTTGTAAACGGCGAGATGATTAAAGAAGAAACGTTCACAACAATTCTTAAAGAAATTGTTAAAGCCGCTACTAAAAATAAATTAACTCCAACCTAGA
>JABIWU010000019.1 GCA_018701395.1 Phycisphaerae bacterium
ATGAGTGGAACCAATGGCAGGAAAATGAGGAGCAAGGTTACAAAGGCGATCGATAATCTTGTCCTCGTAGATTTTATTATTGAGTAAAACAATATTGATATCGATATTACGACGTAAGGCATGCATCGTATGATTACCGCCAATTGAAAGAAGGTCGCCGTCACCCGAAATCAAAAAGACTTCTAAATTTGGATTTGCAATTTTCACGCCTGTAGCAAACGCTGGGGAACGACCATGCACAGTGTGTGCGCCGTATGTATCCATGTAATACGGAAATCGTGCCGCGCAACCGATGCCAGAAACAAAGACGAAGTCTTCCTTTACAACACCAAGATTCGCTGCCATTTTTTTCATTGCCGTTAATACCGCGTAATCTCCACAACCTGGACACCAACGAACGTCTTGATCACTTGCAAAATCTTTTGCTTTATATGTTGGAAGCGCTACATCTGTCATGCTGATTCTCCCTTCATACGTATTTCAATTTCACCTACGAGTTCTTCAACAAAAAATGAACGCCCACATAGATTTTGAATGCCATCAATGTCAACTAAAAATTGGCTTCGAAGCAACATGCGAAGTTGCCCGGTATTCATTTCTGGCACGATGACTTTTTTATACCCTTGCAGTACTTCGCCGAGATTTTTCGGGAACGGATTGATGTAATGCAGATGGGCAGTTGCAACATTAGTTCCGCGTTCTTTGAGAACAGTAGCTGCCGCAAGAATGCTACCCCTCGTGCCACCCCATCCAAGAATAAGCGTGTCCCCTTCACCTTCGACTTCCAGATCTGGAATAACTGCTTGCAATTTAGTGATTTTTTCAGCTCTATATTTAGTCATTAGAGCATGGTTATCGTGATCATAAGAAACACCACCAGTACCGTCTTGTTTCTCAAGACCACCAACACGATGTTCTAACCCAGGCGTACCGGGAATTGCCCATGGCCTGCCGCCGGTTTCTTCATCGCGCTTATAGGGAAGAAATTCTTCACCCGTTGCAGTTGGATGTGTCACGTCAATCGTTGGGATTTTTGAAATGTCAGGAATAATCCAAGGTTCTGCAGCATTTCCAACCCCGCCTTCGGATAAGAAAATTACTGGGCACATTGCGCGCACAGAAAGTCGTACGGCTTCTATTGCCATTTGAAAACAATTACCTGGGCTTGATGCTGCAACTACGATAACTGGACATTCGCCTGGTCGCCCAAACATTGTTTGAAGTAAGTCTGACTGCTCCGTCTTTGTAGGCATGCCTGTAGATGGACCTGCGCGTTGCACATTTACAACTATGAGTGGAAGTTCCATCATCACTGCAAGTCCGATTGCTTCAGATTTCAAAGCAAGGCCAGGACCTGAAGTTCCCGTAACTCCAATTTGCCCCGCAAAGGAAGCTCCTATTGCAACCATGACGGCTGCGATTTCATCTTCGGCTTGGAATGTGCGAATGCCAAACTGTTTTAACCTTGCAAGACCGTGAAGAACATCTGATGCGGGGGTAATCGGATAACTCGCATACACCAAGGGTTTGCCCACTTTAGTTGCTGCTGTTGTCAAACCTAAAACAATTGCTTCATTACCTGAAATTCTTCTGTATTCCCCTGCTTTTAATTTCGCTGGCGCAACTTCATATTGCGAAGGAAAAAACTCCGCTGTCTCGCCGAAATAATACCCCGCCTTAATCGCTTTTTCATTCAATGCTGCAATTTCAGGTTTGTTTTTTAATTTTCCGAAATAATTCTGAAGCCGTTCGATAGTTGATTCGATTTCGCGAGAGTACAACCAAGAAACAATGCCTAGTGCGAACATATTCCTGCATCTATCAATATCTTTTACAGATATATCTTCCGTATCGCTTGCAAGCGATTCACGAGTAAGTCGAGACATCGGCACTCTGCAAATTTTATACTTTGCATTTATAACTTCGTCATCGAGTGGGTTGTAGCCCTCTTCATACCCACATTTTTTGAAATTACTTTTGTTAAATTCGTCTTCGTTAACAATAACAATGCCGCCTGGTTCAACATATTCAAGATTCGTTTTAAAACCAGCAGGATTCATCGCAACCATTGCATTTACAAGGTCGCCAGGGGTATGTATTTCTTCACTTGAAAACTGAACTTGGTAACCCGATACACCAAAAGTGGTGCCTCTGGGAGCTCTGATTTCTGCTGGAAAATCTGGAGCAGTAGCGAAATCATTTCCTGCAAGGGCAATGGCATCGGTAAAGTGCGAACCCGTTAACTGCATTCCATCACCACTATCGCCACAGAAACGAACCGATACGTTCGGTAGGACGGTAAGTTGGTCTGTTTTTGTTTCTGACATTGCGTTATTTGCCTCTATTAAAGGATAATCCACTCATTGTACCCACGCATATAGCAATTCGTCTATGGGTTGGGCTTTACCATTTATGTAATAATTGGTACACTACTGTGCTCGAAACGGAGTCCACAATGGCAAAAGAAACAGTAATAAAAATCGTACCAAATACTGAAATGACATTCACTATTGTCAAAGACCTATCTCGCCCTGCAGCACGCAAGACGATTGAACGATTAATGTGGATGCAGCCTCAAGTCAAGAAGGACCATTCGATGCTTCAGCGTCGTAGAAAGCAAAAGGACATCAAGTACACCATCCGCGCAGGTCGTGTTTGGTTTGATCGACCCCGAGCAACTCGCACCGTACGCGCTGAACGAGGCGCCTCATTTACAGTTAACATCACTCCCCAAATCGTAAACGATGTGAAGAGTGTGTTAAAGTATCTTGAAGTCACAACTGCATAACCTCATTTTCGATGAGAACTGGAAAACATTTTTCTGAGTTCATTGGTGCATTTGCACTGACATTTGTCGGTGGAGGCGCCATTATTGCAACCAGCGGTGAAAACATTCTCGTTATCGCTCTTGCCCATGGCTTGATTCTTGCTGTCATGGCTTCTGCGATGATGCAAGTCAGTGGTTCTCAATTTAACCCAGCGGTCTCCATTGCACTTGCCACTCGTGGCAAACAGTCTTGGTCACAAGCGATGCGTTTTTCTATTGTTCAAATACTCGGTGGCATTGCTGCTGCCTATTTACTCAAGGCAACGATGGTCCCGGCGTACTCCTTTGCGAACACGCATATCGGCGAGACACTTGGAATATACAGTGGATCCGCTGGCCCAGAATTGGTAAGTACTTGGCGAGTCCTCGTCCTTGAAGGACTTGCAGCATTTTTCTTGATGTGGATCATTATGGCTGTTGCTGTGGATTCCAAGAATAAACAACATGCTGGGATTGCTGGACTCGCTATCGGTGGCGCTGTCGCTGCTGATATCCTCTGCTTTGGACCGCTCACTGGTGCATCAATGAACCCAGCAAGATCGTTTGGGCCCGCACTCGTTACAGGTGCTTGGACGCTCCAATGGTGTTATTGGGTAGGACCGATTGTCGGTGCTTCACTTGCAGCACTCTGCTACGACAAGACTATTACAACCAACAACTAGAGAAGCGTATTCATCTGCATGGCAAGTGGAGACAGATGTAAAGGCAAAGAGGAACTCGAAAACCATCCGCGCAGGTCGTGTTTGGCTTGATTAACCCCCCGAGCAACTCGCACTGTACGTGCTGAACGAGGCGCCTCATGTACATTAAACATCACTCCCAAAATCGTAAACGATTTGGGGAGTGTGTTAAAGTATTTTAAAGCAAGGTAAGAACTTCTCGTTTTTTAAAGCTACAAATTATCGCCTTCGACGAACACCTAGGTAACCAGCAAGACCAAGAATTGCAAGTGCACCTGGAGCAGGCAATGCTATATTTGCGTATTGCCAACTAGTAAGATCTGCATTCTTGCCTAATATGTTGATTTCGCCTGTTATGTTTCCATCGGTTGTAAATTGACCGATGAGGACTCTACCCTCTACTTCCATTACTTGGGCATCATCTGGGGTAGCGAACCACGTGCCGTTATTTGTATAAATGTCGCCGCCATTAGATTCAAAATCAGTCCAGTCAATACCGATGTCAAGCATCGCATCATCGGTGTCTGTAAGTAAACCAATTGAAACGAAACTATCGAATTCTAAACTAGGGAAGAACCCAAACAGCGCCTCAGCTGGAGGACTATATAAACCAAATTGATTTTGATAAAAAGTAGTGCTCGAACGAATAGCAAGCGGATTATCTGTGTCGCCAAATATGGCATCAACTTGGTTGCCACTATCAACGTCAACATACACTCGATAGGTAGTCAATCCGCCAAAACCGGTGTCAAGTGAATCAATAGATACACCCTGTAAATCGCCAGCGGCGATAGTGCTCATCAATAAAGTACCAACAGAAAGCGTCGCAATTGTACGTGTTTGTTTATTCATTGAAAATTCCTTATTTTAATTTCTTCATCTCAGTAAAAACATCATTCTGTCTTTCCTATCGAGCAGAATCGCGATTAAATTAACTGTGTTTTACATTTATCCTGTCAAACTAGGCAAAGTAGCTCTGTTATTCAACATGCATACGGCAGCATCATCGTGGTGATGCCTGAAGGCACTTCGGGAAACTCACATTTTTTAAGCCACTTCAACTGTTTATATTCGGCATTTCCGCTTATTTTGTTTGAGGTGGCGTAAAGCCGATACACCAACTCCCAGGTCATTGCGATTTCATCAAATAGCAATGCAACTGCTAGTGGCGGAGTAGCAAGCGTAAGCCCTGTCTCTTCTGAAAGTTCTTTTTTGATGACATCAAGAGGGTTCCTGTTTGGCTCCACACAACCAGCTGGCGCAAATTCCCACTCCCCTGCGTGTCGCAAAACAGCATCACTTCGTTCACCAAACAAAAACAATTCTTCGAATGAAGTAATTCCTTTCGTACCAAGAGAGCGAACACCAAGGTCATATGTACTGTTTTGCACTGCAAAAAAACGATAGGAGCACTCCATCACATGAAGCGTTGCACCTCCGCAACCATTCCGTTGCGTTCCAAGCACATGCAATAATGCACCGTCAAAGCAAGAGGGGTTTTGCTCGCAAAGTTTTTCCCACCGCCGATCAACTTCATCCAAATTTGCTCCTTCAGGAACAAACAAGCCATCTTGAAGTTGAATCGTTGCGGGACGCTTCAGTAGCATTAACCGAATTCAATTCCTTGGGCTAATGGCATTTCTGCACTCCAATTTGTTGTACATGTTTGCCTTCGCATATATGCTTTCCAAGAATCGGAACCAGACTCGCGACCTCCACCAGTGTCTTTCTCACCACCAAATGCGCCGCCAATTTCAGCACCGCTTGTGCCGATATTAATATTCGCTATTCCACAGTCAGAGCCTTCAGGTGAGAGAAATCGACCTGCGTTTCGCATCGAGTTTGTAAAGATAGCGCTACTTAACCCTTGGTCCACATCGTTGTGCATTGCAAGAGCTTCATCCAAATCGCTAATAGTAAAAATGTAAAGGATTGGTGCAAATGTTTCTTCTTTTACGACTTCTGGCATTTTACCTTTTGGAACTTTCACAATTGTTGGCTCAACAAAATGCCCTGGGCGATCGGCCCACCGTTCTATACCCTCAACACCGCCACATAAAATTTCACAACCCTCTGCTTTGGCTTGCTCAATTGAGGAACGCATATTGTTTACCGCATCTTCATTGATGAGTGGTCCCATCAGTGTCCCGCCTTCAAGGGGGTTGCCAATTGAAACTTGTGTATATGCGCTTACTAATCCCTCAGTAATTTCATCGACAACTGACTCATGACAAAGAAGACGACGAGTAGATGTACATCGTTGTCCTGCTGTACCAACTGCGCCAAAGAGTGTTCCGCGAATGACCATATCAAGATCCGCATCTTCCATAATAATGATTGCGTTGTTTCCACCTAATTCTAAAAGAGAACGACCTAGACGGCCTCCAACAACTTCGCCTACCCGCCTACCCATTCGGCAGGAGCCAGTCGCGCTTATTAATGGAAGTCGTTTATCAGCAATCATTGGCTCGCCAATTTCTTCGACAGTGCCAACTACTAGGCCAAACACATCGCATGGGTCTCCATTTTCAGGATTGAATATATCTTGATCTCGCATTACTTCGTGTGCAACATTAATCATTGCGATTGCAGTTAGTGGGGTAATGTCACTTGGTTTCCAAATTGTTGTGTCTCCGCAAACTGCAGCGAGCATTGAGTTCCAAGCCCAGACTGCAACAGGAAAGTTAAACGCAGAAATAATTCCGACGGTTCCTAGTGGTTGCCATTGCTCCATCATTGCATGCCGTGGTCGTTCTGAAGCAATGGTCAATCCGTAAAGTTGGCGAGAAAGACCGACAGCAAAATCTGCGATATCGATGCACTCGACTACTTCACCAATTCCTTCTGCGAGGATTTTCCCGCACTCCATGGTCACAAGTTCGCCGAGTTGTTGTTCATACGTGCGGAATGCATTACCGATTCTGCGAACGATTTCTCCTCGCTTTGGCGCTGGCAACATTCTCCATTCCTTAAAAACAGATTGTGAACGGATAACTTGCTCGTTGTACTCCGCCGTAGTTTGCCGTCGAACCGCGGCAATTGGTTCACCAGTTGCCGGATTATAAGAAATTATATGATCTTTAGTCGCTTCAGAATGGTCACAAACGAGAGGATGATTAATTAGGTTTGTAAGTGTTGTTGTCATTCCCGTATTCTAGCACAGCAAGAGGTGGTATTATCTCCATATGCCACTAGACAGAAATGGAATTGCTAAGCGAGCCGCTCAAGAACTCAAAGACGGCTATTACGTCAATTTAGGGATTGGAATGCCTACCCTTGTTGCCAATTATGTCCCCGAGGGAATGACCGTTTGGCTTCAATCTGAAAATGGACTACTTGGCATGGGCGAATTCCCAACGGAAGACAAAGTAGATGCTGATTTAATAAATGCAGGTAAACAAACTGTAACTGCTGTTGCGGGTGCGAGTTTTTTCTCTTCTGCTGAGTCATTTGAAATGATTCGAGGCGGGCATATCAATCTTGCAATCCTAGGTGCTATGGAAATTTCTCAAGAAGGCGATATTGCAAACTGGATGATTCCAGGAAAAATGATTAAAGGGATGGGCGGTGCCATGGACCTTGTCGCTGGAGTGAACAAGGTTGTTGTCATTATGGACCACGTCACACGAAAAGGCGACCCGAAACTCATCCCAACTTGCACATTGCCACTCACCGGCTTGCAGTGCATTGACATGATTATTACTGATTTGTGCGTCATGGAAATGAACGAAGAGAAAAAAAGGTTTGAAATTACCGAACTAGCACCAGACGTCACCATCGACGAGGTATTGAAAAAAACATCCGCAGAAGTGCTCGTTTCAGCAGCCATTAATTAACCCCTGGGCTAATTAAATTGTTTCACAATGAATAAAATTATGCAATCCTAGTTGCAGGCATTGGGGATGCGCCGAATGGTTCCGGGCAACACAGTTATTTCTGTTTGGTCAACTTAATACTACGAATGAAAAAAGCGCCGTGACTGTCGTCACGGCACTTTCCAGTTGGAAATACGTACTTATTAAAACTCGTCTGGACGGGGTTGCATTTGAGATTTCAGTCTTGCAAGAATTGAAGAATGCATCTGGCTTACTCTTGATTCTGATAAATCGAGTGTTGAACCGATCTCTTTCATTGTCATCTCTTCGTAATAATAAAGAACGACAATCATACGTTCCGCTCTAGTGAGACCTTTCGTTAATAAAAGTTGCAAGTCTCGTTTCTGAAGTTCGGTAACAGGATTTTCTTGGCGCTGGTCGCGAATGACATCGATCTCTTGCACTTCTTTGGATGAATCGCTGTCGTAAGCCTTTCGATTCAACGACGTCATCATAATTGGTCGAGAATCACGATCAATTTTTTCATACTCTGCGGTATCAACTTCAAGTTGATCAATAATTTGTTCGTCAGTTGCTTTTAATCCAGTTGTCATTTCAATCGATTTTCTGGCACGTTCTACTTTTGAAGTTCGTGAACGAACGAGCCTAGGTACCCAGTCCATCGCCCTAAGTTCGTCATAGATTGCCCCACGGATTCGCTGGCTGCAGTAGGTTTCAAATTTATAACCCAATGTTAAATCGTAAGCATCGATTGCTTGCATTAATCCAAACAACCCTGCTGAATACAAATCATCGACATCTACTTCGGACGGTAACTTTGTATGCACACGCTCTGCGGTATACCGCACTACTTGCAAATATTGTTCCATAATTACATTGCGGAACTCCACTGTCGGTTCGCACTTATAAGCAATCCAAACATCAAGTAGTTCCATCTCGCCCTTTGGTGTTTGGATAATTACATCAAGACCCTTGGGTTCCTTACCCTTGAGAGATTTTCTTGTAATCTTGCTGTTTGCAATCTTGCGGTTTGCAGTTTTCGCTTTGTTATCTAATTCTGTTGCACATGGCATCGGTCTACTCCTTGACCCATTTACTAATTTGGCACGAACATTCGTACCATTTTCGTCATCTTGCCGATCCTTGGCAACGATGTTGTCAGGACTATAGCACGGAAAGTAGGGTTTAGACAATGAAGTGTTAGGTTTGTTTGGCATCATTTTATTTTTCTGTCGAATACTCGACCACTACATAAAGTCGTTACGAACGACTATTTGTTCAACAAAACTCAAAATCAGCACATTCTTTATTGCGACTAATTCGGTGCATGACAACGTCCATGGCACAAAAAACAGCCGTATTGAACTAAAAAGTGAGCTTTTACTGGTTTCTATTTAGAAAATCGACCACCCCCCCCAATCGATGCAACTAAATTAATTCCACCAAGTTATCGGTCGTTGATGTCAAAAATTGCTTGAACAATTTTTTCTGGTTTTGCCAACTCTATATGCGATGCAACATCTTGCCCATTCGTAACCCAACTCAAAGGCGAGCGCATTGTGCAGAGCGTTGAGTACATTTCACCCATTGTTACTGCTTCATCAACTTTTGTCGTAATCACCCTGTTGTATCGAGTTACAGAAAATCGCTCCGTTGCTCTTTTTGTTGCTGTCAGAGATGTCGCTGACGACAAAACTAAATGAACTTCTGTTGGATTTGCTGCCTCAAGTATGCTTGCAGTCTCTTCTATTCGATCTCTATCTGCTGCACTTCTACCCGCAGTATCGATTAACACAATGTCCGAATCTCTACACGAAGCGATTGACTCTTTCATTTGCAAAGCCGTTCCAGCGATAAGGAGTGTTGTGTCAAACAAGTCTGCGTACTGCTGCAATTGATCGACCGCTGCCACTCTGTACGTGTCAGCCGTAATCATCGTCACATTTCTTCCCTGCTGCAATCTAAATTTAGTTGCGAGCTTTGCAATAGTTGTCGTCTTGCCAACACCTGTAGGACCCACCAATGCGATGATGGTCGGCTTAGAAGCATCTCTGCTTGGCGGAGGGGCGACGCTTGGTAACCGTCGGACCATCTCTTCAATTACGGCAGTTTTTAATGCTTCAAATTCAATAGTCGATGGCACTCGTATCGATTGCAGAATATCCATTGCAAGCGACTCTTCTACTCGATTCGAAACTAATACTTTATACGCTTTTGCAAGGGTAGGAGAAAGCCTCCCTGCAGATTCATGCTCGAGCACTTCTCCCACTAGTGTTCTAATCTCTGCAATGCCAAGTTCTATACGATTTGTCACACCGTCTTGTGGCTCATCTAACAAAACAGAGCTTGCGTACTGAATTGTTTTTTGTCTATCTGTTTGTACTGCTTGCATTTACTTATTCCTAATCAAGAATTATTCGTTCTGCTACTTGCTTTAACCGTTCCGATAATTTGCAACTCTACTTCTGGAACAATTTCATCTCTACTCAACACGACAATGTCATCAAAACCGTTAACCACTTCTTTTCTAAAGTTGCTTCTGGATTCGCTTGATGTGACTACAACAATTGGCAACCCTTCAGCGACTAATGGAAGCGAGGCATGATGTACCGCTGCAGGCAATCCCTCGCTTGCAGGGTGTTTATTTTCTAACGCTAATTCAATTTCTTGTGGCAATGAAACGCATCGGATAACCTGCTTGCCGTTATTTCCCTGTGTGGAAACAGTTGCACAAATCTGTCGCCTTAACGCACAACGCACTTGTTCAACTGAAACTTCCAGTGGCAATTCTGAATAATCCGCTGCAGTCTCTACTATTGTTGCGGTATCTTTTAATGGGACTTGCTCATCAAGCAATGCTTTCATAATGTGGTGTAAACGCGAAACGGAAAGTTCGCCACCAATGACATCAGACACCAAACTCGGTGATTTCATTCGCAACTCTTCTATTAACACAGAAACGTCTTCGCGTGAGAGGAGTTCCGATGCATGTGCTTTTACTACATGAGAAAGATGCGTCATGATTACAGTTATGGGATCCATCGCCTTTACAAACAAGTCGCCGAGATCTTTCATAGCTTCTTCTGTTACCCAAACTGCAGAATACCCAAATACCGGTTCGCGCTCTCGAATGCCCTCAAGGTCGTTTGAGATCTCGTCGCCTGCTACAACCATATACCTATCCTTATATACAACGCCTTCAGCTACGACGCCGCCTTTCAAGTACAACCGATAGGTATTCGCATTCAAAGTTAAGTTATCCTTGATGCGAACTGATGGAATAACTATTCCTAAATCATGCACTATAGACCCCCGAAGGTCGGAGATTTTTTGCACTAGATTTTGAGAATTGTTTTGAGATGCAAGTGGCAATAACCCCATTCCGAGTTCTAATTCTAAAGTAGTATCAATACTAATTAGTTGCGATGACTGCTTTTCCGCTTGTGCAACTTCTTGTTCCGCTTCTTCTTTCGCCTCTTCTTTTTGCTTGTATCCAGACCACGAAAGCAACGCTAATGCAACTGCAAGAATTAAAAGTGGAACTGTAGGCAATGGAGTTAGCGACAATGCCACTAGAAAGGCAGAAACTAAACCGATTGCAGCCGGTTGTGACACAAGTTGTTTTGGAATTTCAATTCCAAGTGGCGTTCTATTACCCGCCCGAGCAACAATTAAACCTGCTGCAATTGCAATTAAGAACGAAGGAATTTGACTTACCAATCCATCACCAATCGTTAAACGAGTAAACAACTCGGCTGTTTCTACAATTGACCAGCCCTTCATCACAATACCAACAGCAAGACCACCAACAATATTGATGATGATGATGACGAGCCCAGCAATCGCATCTCCACGGACAAATTTACTTGCGCCATCCATCGCTCCGTAGAAGTCTGCCTCTCGCATAACTTCATCTCTGCGAGTCGTTGCTTCTCGTTCCTTTATTAACCCTGCAGAGAGGTCGGCATCTATTGCCATTTGCCTGCCTGGCATAGCATCCAATGTAAATCTTGCAGCAACTTCACTCATACGAGTTGCGCCTTTGGTAACCACTACAAATTGAACAACAACAAGTATTAAAAAGATAATTCCACCAACAACAATATTTGAACCAGCAACAAACGTTCCAAACGCTTCAATCACATGCCCAGCAATTGCGTCGCCTTGTTCTGGGGTTGGCGTGTCCGCAGACAAAATGAGTCGCGTTGAAGCCACATTTAAAACTAATCTGCCAAGTGTTGTTATTAAAAGAAGTGCGGGGAACACACTAAAATCCAATGGACTTTTCGTATACACCGTCGTGAGCAAGATGACTGCTGCGAGCGAGATGTTTGCCGCGAGAAAAATATCTAACAACGCAGGTGGCAGCGGTATGACTAGAACAGCAACTAACCCCAAAAGAAAAGTTGGAACTAAAAAGTGTTTACGTTTAATAATCTCATTGATGAGAGAATCAAATCGATTGTATTCTGTACTCATTAAGTATCTCTCCTACTAGTAATTAGCAACGAAGCAATTTCGCCGTGGAGGGCAGGCGGAATACCAAGCCCAATGTCACTTGAATTAATTATTCTTGATGCAAGGGAATTGTCTTCAACAACATTATCCGCATGTAATTTTTCTGAGTACGAATGAAACTCCTCGCCTTGAAAAATATCAAGAACAACTGGCGAAGACATAGTCATAGCGTTCCAACGCACTGCTACTGCAATTTTATTACCCACAACAATTAAAGAAGGAATCATTTGGTTAACACATTTTTTTGCCAACCAAGATGTTTGCCTTCGTAGATTGCCCGCATTTCCTGAGTTTTCTTTGTGCTCTTCAATTATTTCTTGTCGAGTCATTCTAAGATCGCACTTCCATATATACCGTTGCCATGCAAAATCTGTCATGCCAAGTACGAGTAATACAAAAAGTGCTGCGAACACTACTAAGACCGCGACAGAACCAATTTCAGTAATTTGCTCAAGTATCGTTCCATCAATACTAACTTGCAACAACGTGCTTTTATAATGCAACAACACTAGCAAAGATGCTCCACAAGCAAGGAACAATTTTGTCAATGAAAACAATAAACTCATTCGCCCTCGTACGCCAAATATTTTACTGCCACCAGAAAAGGCGACGCGAGACAGTTGCATTGTTACAACACTTGGCGAAAAAAGTCCACCAACTTGCAATACGCAAGAAAAAACAGATGCAACTAACAGGACGATGCAGGGTATTACCATGAGTTCAAGTAATGACCAGCCGGCGTTTTCTAAAAGTGCTTTCGGAGCAACGCTAGACCCTGACAAGTTTTCAACCAGTAGATTATTAACATAAAAGTAACACTTTGGAATCCAAACAATGATGACGCTAACAGCCACGATTAAAAAGAGAACCGTTGACAAATCATTCGAGCATGCAACGTTCCCGTCCTCTCTTGCCTTGCGTAATCGTTTAACGGTTGGCTCTTGTGTTGCTTCAGTTCGATCTCGATTCATTGAGCCACCCCCGTTGCCCACTCTGAAACCGAACCCACCATGTCCGGCATAAAAGTAGACATCATCGTGCCAATGATCCCAAGACCAGCAACCAACACCATCAAACCTACGAGAATTCTCAAGGGCAAACCCACGCTAAAAATATTTAACTGTGGCATCGAGCGCGCTACCATTGCCAAAGCAGCCGTTTGCAACATCAGGATTGCAACAAGAGGAAGCGCAACACGAAATCCGAATTCAAACAGAACATCCAATAATCCAGTCAGCGTTGTGATTATTGATTGACTAGCAAGAGAAGCCGCTGGAAGATGTGAAAAACTACCGACTGTTGCTAGGTACGTTTGTTCAATTCCACCTACAACTACAAAACCAACCAACGCGAACATCATGAAGCCTCTGCCGAGTTCATCCGATTCTCCGCCAGTTGCAGGATCGAGCATCGATGGTAACGCGATGCTCATTTGTTGCCCCATCATTGAACCACCCATTTGAACCGCAACGAGAGGCAATGCCATAAAGAAACCAATCGCTGCGCCGATTGCAAATTCGCCAACAAGCACCACGCCCAAGCCGACTAAACTCGCCTCTTGAATTGGCGCAATAGATGCCATTGTCCAAGCCGAAAATCCAAGTGTTACTACTATCGCACCACGTACTATTTTCGGAATTGCAGGCGAACCAAACACTGGCGCAATAATTGCGAGGCCAGCGATTCGAGCGATTACCGCTAAAAGAGGGAATAATGTTGTGTGCGTTAACTCACTCATGCTACTGTTGAAAACATCTCCGTTGCAAAAGTAATTATTTCAGAAAGCATCCAACTCATAAAAAATAATAATGCGACGAGCATAGCCATTAATCGCGGGACTAAACTCAATGTTTGCTCTTGAACTTGTGTCATCGCTTGGAGCAAACTTGTAATGAGACTGACAGCCAAACCAATCAATAAAATTGGTGCAGAGACAATGAGAACAAGCGTAAAGGCTGAACTCAATGCATCAACAAGTGTTGCATTCATGTCAACCACCCTATTCCACTGTTGCACAACAACACCACTTGTTCAGATACTGAAACGCTTTGCAATAAGTTCCCCGCAACCAAAGCCCATCCATCCACTAAAACAAACATCAGTATTTTCAACGGCAAAGAAATAAGCACGGGAGGCAACATCAACATTCCCATTGACACAAGCAACCCAGAGACTAATAAATCAATTACTAAAAATGGCAAGTACACCCTGAAACCAATTACAAATGCAATTTTGAGTTCACTTAATACATACGCTGGCAATAGACTCAATGTATCAACATCTTCTCGAGTCAATTCTGCTGGGTTTGATGTATCTACTCCGCGGTAATTCAACATCATGTAAACAGTTGACCAATTATCTGCAGATTCAATTTGGGCAAACATAAATGATCGCAGTGGCGCACGCGTTTTCTCCCATGCAACCTCGCTGCTTGTAATGTCCCCATCTATCATTGGCTTTATTCCGTCCTCATACATTCGCTCAATTGTTGGGGCCATCACAACAACTGATAGAAGCAAACTCAAACCTATTAAAATTTGCGTCGGAGGAATAATTGGCGAGCCAAGTGCTTGACGCAATAACGCAAGCACAACAATAAACCTTGTAAAACAAGTACATAGAACTAAAATGGATGGAACCAAAGCTAAAACTGTAAACAAAAGCAAAATGTTCACAGTAGAACCAAGTGAGCCATCTCCTGCTGGCAATAGAGTTCCCGCTTGCTCAAGAGCAGCAATTGGATTTTCCGGCACACCGGGAGCGCTCAGTAGCATTGACAAATTAATCATTCAAAGGTGCCTCTTCGCTCTCTTCAATTTCGCAAAGCGAGGTAAATGAACCTTTCCCTTGGTGAAGGAGAACCTTTTTACCGCAGACTCTCACGAGAAGCAACGACTGCTTTGGCCCCAACACTTTTCGCTCAAGTATCTCAATCGATTTATCCTTCTCACCACGACCAACATTTTTCGAACTACGACGAACTGACCACCGAATTAGCAGAATGACAGCAAAAAGGATTAATAGAGCTAAAAACACCCTCCAGAGGCCTATATCCATCGAAAAAAGGGCTGTTTCAGAACTTGGCAATGGTAATGGAGTTGATTCTGCTGCTCCGGAAGTCCGCACCGATAGCGATGCAATTAGACAACTGAAACAATAAAGCGCGGCAATGCGCATCTTGGCCATCCTTGGCAACCTATCTTGAGCATCCTTGCTCATTTGCGAGCATCCACAATGGATGCAACCTTCTCCATTTATCGGCAACTTTGATTGCTCTGCGTGATTATCATGTACATATGTTGCGAATAACGATGATACTTTTTGTCCTAGTACTAGGCCAACTGGCACACGCCCAAGAAACCTATGTCTTAGATGAATTAACTGACAAATGGGTGCTAACAAATGCACCAGAGCCTGGAAGCCCTGAAGAACAACTTACGGTTGCTGCGAAGAACCTAGCCATGGGGAAATACCAAGAGGCGATTCGACTTACAAACATCTGGATTGAACGCCATAAACGACACCCGCTGATTGGCGAAGCGCACATTATTCATGGGGATGCGCTTTTCGCTCAAAAGTATTTTTACGAATCACTTTTTGATTATGAAATTGTTGCGCGGGATTATTACGGGACCCAAGCCGCAATTATTGCGAACGAACGAGAACTCGAAATAGCAACGATGTTTGCCCACGGAACTAGAAAAATTCTCTGGGGAATGCGAATCGCTAGCGCAACAGATGAAGCTGAAGAATTATTCATACGGATACAAGAACGGTTGCCAAGAAGTTTACTCGCAGAAACCGCAGCGCTCGAACTTGCAGATCTTTATTATCGCTCGAAGAAAATGCAATTAGCAAACGACATGTATCTTATATTTGTCGAAAATTACCCTTCTTCTGAATATATCGAAAAAGCAAAAGCTCGATTAATTTACACACGGCTCGCAACATATCGAGGGCCGGCTTTCGATTCCGCTGGTCTAATTGATGCAAAAAGAGAACTAGATCGACTTGAGAAAACCGACACGCGGTTAGCAAAAATCGTTGAATCCACTGCGTTAAAAACGAGAATAGATGAATCACTCGGCCAAAAAATGCTACGAACTGCACAGTGGTATTTAAAAGTCAACAATCCGATTGCCGCTGAATACACGGTAAGGCGCTTAGTAAAAAAATATCCGCAAACTGCTGCAACAATTGAAGCGCTTGAACACTTAGTCCCAGATTTCATGCCGAAACTTCCACCAATTATTAGAAGTAATATTGGCGAACTTTATGAAATCTATCAAGAACTATTACTTGGCAGAATCATCACCGCAGCCGACTTAGAGGAGAAAAAATGATTCGGCTTTCTTTAGTTTTTTCAACCATTTGGTTTGTGCTTTTTAGTTGCGCGAGTGATCCAACAACTGGCTACTCGTCGTCGTCTCTTTATGCAAAACAGTACAAAAGCGTAGCCATCCCTATGTTTCAAAACAACACCATGAATCGAAATTTAGAATTCATGCTCACGGATGCCCTCGTTAAAGAAGTTCAAACTAGAACGCCTTATCAAATTATTGGCGAACAATATGCTGATTCCATTCTTATCGGAACGATAAAAAGTGTTGATTTAAATGTTCTAAGTAACTCACGAACAACTACATTGGCCAATGAAATGCTAATCAAAGTGGTAATTGATTTTGAATGGCAAAACCTACAAACTGGAAGACGAATCGTCGGTAGAGATAATTTTTCTAGCAGTGCGCTTTTTATCCCATCTCAGCCCTCCTCTGAGCCGATAGAAATGGGGCAATTTGCAGTTACACAGCAGTTGGCTTCCGATATCGTCGATCAAATGCAAGCAACTTGGTAAAACAAATTTAATACTTAATAACTACAGGCTCAAAAATGGCAAACCCAACAGGCAATCAAAAAAAACCCGACCCAAATCATAATCCAACGCCAAAACCTAAGTTTTCTCGTGGCATTCTTAGTTGGATGCTTATATGCTTTGTGCTCATTATGCTTTGGGGAGCAATTAATGGCACCGGTTCTGGCAAAGAAATTCCCACGTTTGACGACTTCCTCCTTCGTGCTCAATCGCATCAATTTGTAGATGACAATGTCACGATGGAGAACACAAAAATATTTGCAACAATTACAGATGGGAAAAGCACTCCCGCAGGAGCGCCAGACATCGCCGCAGGTACCGAAGTCTTTTGCGAAATCGTAAGTGGCGAAAAAAGTTATTACTTAAAACAACTCAAGGAAGCAGAAATCAAAGTAACCGTCAACGAAGACAGTGGCTTATTCATGCACTTCCTCCTAAGTTGGGGACCGATGATTTTCATCTTGTTCCTGATTTTCTTCTTTATCTCACGATCAGCTCGCGGTGGTGGCGCAGGCGGAATGATTGGAAATTTTGGCAAATCCAAACACAAACTTGCTGCCAAAGGCGAGAATAAAGTTACATTTGACGACGTCGCTGGAATTGTCGAAGCAAAAGCAGAAGTTCATGAAATCATAGAGTTCTTGAAAAACCCTAAAAAGTTTTCTCGCCTAGGCGGACGCATACCGCGAGGCATTTTACTTGTTGGGCAACCTGGGTGCGGTAAAACGTTGCTAGCTAAAGCAATTGCTGGCGAAGCCTGCGTTCCCTTCTTTACAATTTCTGGTTCAGATTTTGTTGAAATGTTTGTCGGAGTTGGCGCCAGCAGAGTTCGCGATTTGTTTAAACAAGCAAAAGAAGCTTCGCCTTGCATTATCTTCCTTGATGAAATTGACGCTGTTGGCCGAAAACGTGGAAGCGGATTCTCAAGCGGCGGGCATGATGAACGAGAACAAACGCTCAACGCAATTCTTGTAGAAATGGATGGTTTTGAGTTAAGCGACCAAGTCATTGTTATGGCAGCTACTAACCGAGCAGATGTTCTTGACCCAGCGCTTACTCGACCAGGCAGATTTGACAGGCAAGTACAAGTACCTTTGCCCGATGTTGAGGGCAGAAAAGCAATTCTTGAAGTACACGCTAAGAAAATCAAGCTCTCGCCAACAGTAGATTTAGCTCGAATTGCTCGTGGTACACCGATGTTTAGTGGTGCGGACCTTGAAGCATTAATAAATGAAGCGGCAATAATTGCAACGCTCGCTGACAAAGATTTCGTTGAACAACTCGACCTTGACGAAGCCCGTGATAAAATTCGATGGGGACGCGCAAGCAAGAGTCGGAAGGTAGAAGAACTAGAACGAGTTGCAACTGCCTACCACGAAGCGGGGCATACTGTTGTCCAACTTGTATTACCGCATACAGACCCCGTCCACAAAGTAACTATTATTCCACGAGGTCAATCTGGTGGAGCAACATTTAGCTTGCCTGAAAAAGACCGCTACTTCTACAACCGGAAATTCTTAGAAGCATCCATGCGTGTACTTTGTGGTGGCCGGATTGCTGAACGCCGAAAAACAAATGACATCTCAAGTGGCGCTTCAATGGATATTCAAATGGCGACAAGTTATGCAAGACACATGATTTTGGACTGGGGAATGTCTGACCGACTTGGCTTCGTTATGTATTCACCAGACCCTCAGCGTGAAGCGATTTTTGCTGACAAAGATTATTCCCCAGACACCGCTCGCATTATTGATGAAGAAATTAAACGACTAATTGATTCTGCATACGCTGAAAGTGAACGAATCTTGGATGAACATTGGGAACAAGTAGTTGCCATCTCAGAAGCACTTCTTGAATACGAAACCCTGCAAGCAAATGAACTTGAAGCACTAATGCGAGGCGAAAAAATCACACGGACATCCGTGGGTGATCTTCTTGACCAAGAAGCGAGTGCAACACCTGAAACTGCACCAGGCAAAGACGATTCGGAAGAAACTTCATCAGATGATGCTCTTCCTTCGCCTGCATAAAGAACGCACGGCAGTTCATTCAATCGCTAGAGGAAATAGCGAGCTCTTTGATTTTACTCAACGCAAACCCAAACCCACGGGCTGGCATTAGTTCTGGCGGCATGGTAAGTTCGTTAGGGTCTGTAACAACATCAACTACTACAGGTCCATCCATTTTTAATGCTTCTTGAATTCCACGATCTAAATCTGCAGGGTCTTCAATTCGTATTCCTTTACCCCCCATAGCAATCCCACATTCTGCAAAATTTGGATTTTTCAAATCAATGCCCCAATCAGCATATCCCATTGATTCCATTTCCATTTTTACAAGACCTAATTTGCTATTATTGAAAATCACACATTTGATTGGCAACGCATACGTTACGGCAGTAATAAAATCACCCATTAACATTGAAAATCCCCCGTCACCGCAAAGTGCAATTACTTGCCTAGAAGTGTCGAGAGCCTGGGCTCCAAGCGCTTGTGGCATTGCGTTTGCCATTGATGCGTGGTTGAATGACATCAGAAAATCGCGCGTGCCCTTCATGTGAATATGCCGTGCCATCCAAACAGGAAGCTCACCAGTATCTGCGATGAAAATTGCAGAGTCACTTGCATGTCTACAAATGGAACGCGCAACAGCTTGTGGACGAATGGGTGCTACCCTTCCAGTCGTATCGCCCTTCTTAATCATTTTCAATTCGTATTTATCACGTTTGTTCTGCACTTTTTCTAAATGCTTCGTGTCGGTTTTCCGTTCTACCATCGGAAGTAGCGCTTCCAGAGTTGGGCGGATATGACCGACTGCACCAATCGACAAATCGCATCGACGGCCAATTCTTTCGGCAGCAATATCGATTTGAATTATCTTTGCATGTTTAGGTAAAAATTGTCTATATGGATAATCTGTCCCAAGCAATAGAAGCGTCTGACAATTTCCCACAGCTTCGACGCCACCAGTTGTTCCAAGCAATCCAATTCCACCAGCCCAAAAAGGATTATCTTGTGGCAAAACGGCTTTGCCTTTAAGTGAATGTACAACAGGGGCTTGCAATTTATCGGCTAGCTCTAGAACTTCTTTTGTGGATCCTCGAGCACCCCACCCTACCATGAGCGTTATTGTTTTTGAATTATTTATTACAGTTGCAATTTCATCAAGATGTGTTTTTGTTGGAACAACTTCTGAATCTGAAACATAAACGACATGTATACCTTCGTCTTTTATCTTGTCGGGACCAACATCAGACGGAATTGAAATATGCGCAACACCGGAATTTGAAAGTGCTGATTGCGCCGCTAGCACGCCAAGGCGTGGCATTTGACAAGAACTCATTACAGTTTGGTTGTACACACAAACATCGTCGAATAAACGATCAAGGTTCACCTCTTGATGGTAGTTGCTACCAATTTCGCTTCGTGGAACTTGTCCTGTAATTGCAAGAACAGGCGCGTGGTCCATTTTTGCGTCGTACAACCCATTTAACAAATGAATTGCTCCAGGCCCGACGGTGCCAGCACAAATACCCAGTTTGCCTGTCAATTTTGCCTGCGCGCCTGCAGCAAAGGCTGCAACTTCTTCGTGGCGAACATGCATCCAATCAAAGCGAGCATCCGTCCTGAGCGCATCGGCCAAAGGATTTATCGCATCTCCCATTACACCCCATACGTGCCGTTGTGCTACTGGAGCGATTGAATCAAGAATTGTTTGAAATACGGTTCCTTTTGCCATCGTGGTAACTCCTAGCAAAAGATGCTACCACACCTACTCACTTCAAACCGAGCTTTTCAGCCACAGTAGTAAATGATATGTCTATAATTTCGACGGTTTTAATTTGAGTCGTATTCCCAGAACATATTGTGACTTGACGTACATTCAAATGTAATACACCTGCAATTAATTTGCAAACTGCTTTGTTTGCTTTCCCGCTTTCGGGTGGCGATTTCACGCGCACTTTAAGGCGATCTCCAATTAAGCCTGTAATTTCATCTTTCGAAGCATTCGGCACTACTTTTACAATTATTTTCACTCCGTTGGAAGTAGGTTCAATTGTTTTCACTTTGCATCACCGAATGTTTTTTTATTTCTCAAGTAATGATGATAATGTTGTGCAAACCGATGCGCTTCATCGCGAATCGCTTGAACAAGTTTTAGCCCCTCATTATTTCGACCAAGTTTAATAGGCTGGCAATCTCCAACCGTATAAATCAATTCTTCCTTTTTAGCCAAACTAATTACAAGAGATGGTTGTTTTTCAAGTTGCCCGAATGCTTCCATCGCTGCTGACAATTGACCTTTGCCGCCGTCGATAACGATTAAATCTGGATACATTTCTAATCCATTACCTGCATTTCTGAACCTTCTTGAAATAACTTCTCGCATAGACATGTAATCGTCATTCTTTGCGGTTTTGATTTTGTATCTTCGGTACCCCTCTTTATGTGGCCTTCCATCGACAAAACTAACTTTTGCGCCAACTGTTTCTCCGCCTAGCAAATGTGCGATGTCGAAAGCTTCGACACATCGAATCGCTTCAGAAGTACCAAGTGCCTTTTGCAAGGCCCGAATTCCATCTGATGGATCTTGCGCAAACACCGTAACTTCCGATTGCCACTCGACATCATTTGAAGCTCGATTATCTAATTTTTGCAATGCTTCAATCTGGTCTCTGACACTCCCTGCCTCTTCATATTCTTTATTTTTAGATGCTTCTTCCATTCGCGCACGCAACTCACGCAACATGACGCTGCGCTTCGAGGTTAAAAAACGTAAAAACCCTTCGATGTCCTCGCAATATGCTTCTTTGCTAATTTTGTTTGCACAAGGAGCGGAACATCGATTTATTGCGTGCAACAAACAAGGGCGAAAAAATGCATTTGATTTATCATCTTCGAGAATAGTCAACGGACAAGTGCGAAATTTAAACACCGACTGCAGCATGTGAATGGACCTATTTAATGCGCCGGAGGATGTAAATGGTCCAAATAATTTTGCTCCCTTAAATTCTGCATCTCCGGGCGAGCGTGTTACAAAAATCCCAGGAAAATCATCCTTCATCGTGATTGCTAAATACGGATATGTTTTTCCGTCAAGTTGGAGGGTGTTGTATTTGGGGCGGTGATCTTTAATGAGTCGAGCTTCAAGCAACAGTGCTTCCCATTCTGTCTCACATTCGATGGTTTCAATATGATCAATATCTTTCAGCATCCCCTGCTTCCATGGCCCCAAATCTACTGAATCAAGAAAGTAAGAACCTACTCGCTTTTGAAGTGAACTCGCTTTACCTATATACAGTAGAAAATCATCCTGCATTCGCATTAAATATACACCCGGCACATCAGGCAAATTCTTCGCAAATATCGCAAGTTTTTTTCGCTTTTCCTGCTGTTTAGATGCAATGTTTTCACTGTTCATACGCTTTTCTATTCTAACAGCGGATATATTGGTATATAACGTTGTTTTCTGTCCCTTTTCTGTCTACAATAGTAGTTCAGATTTTTTAAACCACGGCACGTCAGCCAACACACCTAATTTGGAGAAAATGACAATGAAACATTTAGTAACATTAACCCTAATCGCTGTTCTTGGATTTGCAGTTGTAGGCTGTAATAAATCAAAGAAAGTAAATGCATCCACTACAGCAGCACAATGTGACTTTGCGAACTGCGATAAAGCAAATTGCGATAAAGCAAAATGCGATAAAGCAAATTGCGATAAAGCAAAATGCGCTGCAAAAGCTGCTCAAGCTAAACCAGCTGCTGCAGGCGATGCTGCAAAAAGTTGCTGCTCAAGCAAAACTAAACCAGCTGCTGCAGGCGCAAATAACCCAGCAGATTGTAACCCAGCGGATTGCGCAAGCAAGAAAAAGGGCACAGGTTGCCCAATGTCCGGCGGTCAGTAAATCAACTAATTGATTATTAGAATAAGCCCTGCCGTTTGGCGGGGCTTATTTTTTCGCTATTATTTCTTGGACAGTCAAAGAAACAGTCCCCCGACGCAGTTCCAGAAGCACCTGCTAAAATGTACGAATGGCAACAACCATTCTACAAAATGGCAGAATCATCGATAACGCAAAAAGGCACGATTTCACTGGAGATGTCCTATTGCGCGATGGCGTTATTGAATCCATAAGCAACACCCCAATCGGTAAACTTGATGGCGATGTAATCGATTGCGAAGGTTGTATTATCTCGCCAGGATTACTTGATATTCATGTGCATTTCAGAGAACCCAGCAATGGAAAACATGAAGAATCGACAGCATCGGGAATCAAATCTGCAGTTGCAGGTGGATTTACAACTGTATGCACCATGCCAAACACAACACCTGCAATCGATACGCCTGCATTAATCGCAAATGCGTACAAAGAAGCGAACCGAAATGGTCTCTGCCAAGTCTTGCCAACTGCGTGCGCGACCATCGGACGCAAAGGCGATGAAATCGCACCTATCCAAGCGTTAGTCGAAGCAGGTGCCATTGCAATTACAGATGATGGAGATGTTGTCGAAAATGACGCCATGATGTCCGCTGTTTTAGAGCAATGTGCAAAATACAACGTTCCATTTATGCAACATTGCCAAGACCCAAAAACAACAGTTGGCGGCGTAATGAACGAAGGTGAGATACAACAAATTCTTGGTTATGGACCGTGGCCTCGAGGTGCTGAAGAATCAATCATTGAACGAGACATTGCGTTAAATGAATCTATCGGCGCTTCATGGCACGCTCAACATCTTTCTAGTGGCGGTAGCGTTGACCTAATTAGAAAAGCAAAAGCAAAAAACCAACCAATTAGTGGCGAGGCATCTCCGCATCATTTACTGCTAACAGATGAAGCATGCCGAGACCTTGGCACGATGGCGAAAATGAATCCCCCGCTTCGTGAACTTCACGATATCAATCAAATCAAAGAAGGCATCGCCGACGGCACAATTGAAATTCTAGCTACAGACCATGCTCCACACCCAATGCATACAAAAGAACAGCCATTTGCAAACGCTTCATTTGGAATAGTAGGTCTCGACTGCGCCCTCGCCTTATACGCAAAAGCACTCATCGATGATGGTGTTCTCAATTGGTCTCAGATGCTCGCAATGATGACGAATAATCCCGCAACGCTCATTAACCGACCAACCCTAGGGACACTCACCGTTGGTGAGCCTGCATCCATTACAGTCATTGACCCAAAACTCTCCTGGACTATTCAAGTCGATTCTTTTGCATCAACAGCACGAAATTGCCCTTTTAATGGCTGGGAAGTAAGAGGGAAGGCAATTGCGACAATTTGCGATGGTTACCTCGCACTTGAAGCGCTCGGCGACCGCCTGAACCATTGCAATACTACATGAAATAGTATAAAATTCGCAATCCTGCTCTATAAGAGCACCAATTATTGTGAGGTGGGCTCACGGTTAGTTGTATTCTTCTTTCGTAATCATTCACGATTACAAATCTGAAGCGCCCTTGTGCAAATGTTGCCCACGCATTTTGCCGGTGCCGCTGCAAAGGAAACGATTCATGCCTGAATCTAAAAACGATATCGTAAGCAACTTGCTCGAAGCAGGTATCCACTTCGGCCAACGCCGTTCAAGTTGGAACCCAAAAATGAAACCGTACATCTGGGGAATTCGCAACGGTCTTCATATTATTGACATTCGTGAAACTGTCAAAGGGCTTCTCCGAGCTAAAAAATTTATTCAAGACACTGTTGCAAGTGGCAAAGATGTTGTCTTCGTCGGAACTAAACGACAAGCACAATCTGCAATTCAAAAGTATGCAAGCGAAGCTGACATGCCTTGGGTTACTGAACGATGGCTTGGTGGTACACTTACAAACTTTGCAACCATTCGTTCACGCCTCAAACGACTTAACGAACTTGAAGGCCTAGTTGAATCGGGCGCAATTGAATCTTACTCAATGAAAATGACATCGCAACTCATGCGAGAAAAAGCGAAAATTACTCGTAACCTTGATGGCATTCGTAACATGAGCAAATTGCCGGGTTGCATGGTTGTCATCGATGCGAATAACGAAACAAACGCTTTGCGAGAAGCGAAAGCGCTTCGTATTCCAACTATCGGTCTTGTTGACACAGACGGCGACCCACAACTTGTTGACATTCCTATCCCGGGCAACGATGACTCACTTCGCTCAATTGAAGTTGTCATTGCTGACTTAATGGAAGCAGTAAACGCTGGCCTTCAAGGTCGACGCGCAAAGGAAGTTGCTGCAGAAAAGAAGGATGAAGATAAAGCACGGGCAACAGCAGATTTAGAAGAAAAACGTCAACGATCGACACGAACTACATTCAAAGCAGATGAATCAGCGCCAACACCAGAAACAACTGGCTCAGCTGCGACTGCTATCGTTCAAGAAGATACTAAATCAGCGAATGACGCTGACAAATCATAACCACCGTAAAACTATCGGAGATATAACTATGAGTTTTACCGCTAAAGACGTGATGGGCCTTCGCCATAAGACTGGCCTAGGCATGATGGATTGCAAAAAAGCACTCACCGAAACAAACGGTGATCCAGTAGCCGCTGAAGAGTGGTTACGAGAAACTAAAAAAGGCAAGATGGACACTCGTACAGAGCGCACAACTGGCGAAGGTCAAATCTGTGTTGCAACAAATGACAGCAGTGCTGTCATTGTTGAAGTGAGAACAGAAACTGACTTTACCGCACGAAACGAAAATTTCGTTGAAGCAGTTGAAAAAATAGCAGACTTGGCACTTACATCTAACAATGGTGCTGTTACTGCAAGCGATGCTATTACAAAATTGATCGATAACCTTCGGATTACAACCGGCGAAAATGCTAATTACGCACGAGGGTTTAAGTACTCTGGTGGCAACTACGGTCAATATATTCACCACGATGGCAAGCGTGCTTGCCTTCTTCAATACGAAGGTGAACTTGACGACACAACTGTAAAAGGCATCTGTCAACACATCGTGTTCCATGATCCCATGGGTATATCTGCAGACGATGTTCCCGCTGATAAGATTGAACAAATCCGTGCTGACGCAATCCAAGAAGCAAAAGATACCGGCAAGAATGAAGAAATCTCGCAAAAAATGGCTGAAGGAAAAGTCCGAAAGCACTTGCAAGAAAATACCCTACTTGCACAAAAATATGTACTCGATGAATCAAAAACAATTCAAGAGTTACTAACTGACGGATCTTCAATTACTGCATTCACGCGCTACACTCTGGGCAGTTAACTAACTACAAACATTTTAAAAAGACCTCGCTATTAGCGAGGTCTTTTTAATTGAAACCTGCTGGTTTGCCGCCTTTGCGAGGATCACTCGCTGGCTTGAGATATTTTGTGTCGCTTTGAATGACTTGTACAACGCCAATGTTTGTTCGAGCTTTTATGGAATATCCAAAGTGCCTCAACACCTTTTCTAAAGCAATGTCCCGGTACTTATCTTCAACATAAACAACATCTGGCAACCACTGATGATGCACCCTACTTCGTGTAAGCGCTTCAACAGGCGTATCGCCAAACCAAAGAATAGCGAGCAACACTTGCACGACGCTAGAAATAATCCTAGGTCCGCCTGAAGCGCCAAGAACTAGAATAGGAACACCGTCCTGTTCAACTATTGTTGGGGACATACTCGACAGCGGCCTCTTGTTTGGTTCTGGCAAATTTTTATTCGACTGTCGTAAACCGTATGCATTTTCGCCACTTGGAGACGAAAAATCATCCATTTCATTATTCAACATAAAACCAAAAGGTTCAACAGTAACCATCGAACCAAACGACGTATTAATCGTTTCAGTAACCGAAACTGTCATACCATTTCCATCTATTACACAAATGTGGCTCGTTCCGTCATCCGCAGGTGGTGGCGAATGGGAACCATACTCACGACTCTTTTGTGTTTTCCCTAGAACAATTCTCGACGCTAATTCGTCAAGGTAGTTTGCACTGAGCAATTGTTCAACGGGAACATCAACAAATGTTGCATCTGCCATATGCTCTGCTCGATCTGCAAATGCATGCTTCATCGCTTCAATGAGTAACTGCGTAAATTCTGGTTTGCCTTCGTATTGTTTTGCATTGAGACGGTCTAGTAATCCTATCATTTGAGCAATCGCAACACCACCACTACTTGGTGGTGGCATACACACGAGTACGTTTCCGCTACCAATTGCAATTTGTAAAGGAGTTTCCCATCGCGGTGTATATGTATCGAGATCTTGCATCGAAATATGGCCAGAAGTTGCGCTCACGATTGCTTGTGCAAGTTTGCCCTGATAAAAACCATCAGCACCATAATCCATAATTAACTTCAGAGCGTTATGTTGATTACGCATATCCAGTTGTTGCCCAACCACCACACTCGACTGGTTTATACGTAATGCTTTAAATTCTGGATTAGACCCCAATGCATTGTTTGCTAATCGCACTGCATTCACGTAAGCCGAATCTGCTTTGAACCCGATCGATGCAAGATGTAACGCTGGCATCAAAACTTGTTCTCTTGTTAGAACTCCAAATCGTTCATGTGCAGCTAACAATCCTGCTACGGTTCCAGGAATTCCAACCGAAGTTGCGCCGAATCGACTGCTATTTTCTTGATAGAAATTTGGACCAACACCATGAGGTGCTGTTTCACGATAATTTAATGCAACTGGTTCCATTGCTGGAGAATCAATCAACATAAAACCACCGCCGCCAATACCGCAAGAAAAGGGCCGAACAACACTCAATGCAAAACTTGTTGCAACTGCTGCATCAACTGCGTTTCCGCCCTTTTTTAATATTTCCACTCCGACTTTCGACGCTAAATAATGGTCCGCCGCTACTGCACCGCCTGTAAATGTTTGTTGTTTAACCGTGCAACCACACATGCAAACAAATAAAAGTAAACACTTTAGCATGCAGCCAATTCCCGAAGCAAATACGCTGCTTGACGTATGTCGTCAACACGATTTTTTCCACCCTCGCGTTCAATCACTAAATCTACTTCTTTAGGAACAACTTTCAAAAAATCGCCCCACGGAACATCGCCTTCTCCCGCTGGCATTTCTGTTCCCCAAACCCCAACCTGTTCAGATTGTTTCGCATCTTTAATATGTACTTGTTTTACCCAAGGCAGCAAAGCTTCAATTGCTTCTATCGGTTTACCCTTACCGTACAAAATCATATTCGCAGGGTCATAATTTACTACTAAGGAAGGATGAGATAATTCTTTTAAGACACTTACGACATTTGCCGCACATTCTTGACCTGTTTCAAGCCCAAGCAAAATGTCTTTGCTTCCAAATATATCTGCTAGAACTCGAAGGCGATAGAGCATAACTTCTCGCTCTTCGCACGCATTTTCAGGAATAAACCCAGCGTGAAACGTAACGAGAGGAAGATGCATCTGGCTTGCAAGGCATGCAACTAGTTTTGCGTTTTCTTCCGTTGAAGGCCACATATGACCCTGTGCTAATCCGCCCGTTTTCGCAATTGTTTCAAGGGTCGTGTAATCTTCTCCAGTTGCTTCAAACATTCCACTGAGAACTTTGATGCCAGCATTATGCAACATTTCAATACAGTGCTCCCATTGTGGTTCATGAAGTAATGGCAATAAAGCCAACTGAATTGAATCAATTTCACACTGTTTACAACCGGAAATCAGATCCATGGGGTTTTGCGGCTTCAAACTCCAACTACATACTGCAATGTGTCGACTGGTCATGCTTGATAGCATAGAATACGCAGCCCATCTCGGCACAACATCATGCGCATTACTTCGACCAAATCTTCACCCAAAAAAGCAAATCCAGCACCAACGGAACCTCAAAAGAAAGAGGAAAACCATAAGGACGCCCAATCGGACACGCCGTTGACTTTTTGGGAACGCACTGAAGCATACATCACTCGCCTTAGTACCAAAAACAATTTTTGGCACCGCGTTTGTTCGTTAATTTGGCTTCCATTTGCTTTTAGAAGCGGCATCTCCATGCGAAGGATTTCGAGAGATCGATTCACAGCAGTGCTTCCATTCAAACGATCAAATAGAAATTTCTACAACGCAATGGCAGGAGCATCCTTATTAGGCAACAGTGAAGTTGCAGCAGGAATGTTTTTATTCAAGCATTGTGGCAGTGACTATGCTGTTGTTTGTAAAGATATGTCGTACAAATTTTTGCGCCCGTGCTATGGTCCTGCCATTTACAATGTTCGCGATGCTGAAACGGTTAGCACTGAACTTAGCCGTCAAATGTTCGAGCGAAATGAATTCAATATTGAATTCACAATGGACATTACGCAAACACTCCACAAAAAAGGCAGAGAAGTTCGGGTGGGAAGATGCGAAATTACTTTCCATTGCACACCAAAGTCCATGATTAAGGAACGGGCTGCAAGACGCAAAGCTCGTGAGCAACAGTGAGAGCATTAAAAACTGTTGGGTGGGGATTGTATCTATCATGCAGTTGGACATGGTGTATTGGTATGTTTCTGCCTATCATCCTCATGCACCGATATGGCTGGATTGGTTTCTTCATCTTCTCAGTGCCAAATGTCATCGGATGCGCTGCTTTTGGGTATGTTGTAAAAACACCAGAGCGCTCAAAAGCGCTGGTTGAAAAATACAAAACAGCAATAGCCCTTTTTGCTATTGTGACAATTGCGTTTCATGCATTTTTTATCGCAATGATTTCACTTGTATATTTGAATGATTATTCTTATTTACTCTCCGCTTGGTTACCGTTTTGTGTCCTTGCCATAGGAATTTTCTTGGCTTTTCTACCAACAAGGTATTGGCCTATTCTTGCTTCCATACTCTGGCTTTTCTCAGTTATTGCTGGAATTAGCTTCTTGCCATTGAATATAGTGCCTCAGGGGAATCTACCTTGGCAAGATGCTTTGTGGCTTCTTCCGATCACAACCTTTGGCTTCTTTTTATGCCCGTACCTCGACCCAACATTCCACAAAGCACTGCAATGCTCTCCAAGCAAACATTCCTTTGGCGTGTTTGGAGTTGCATTTATGGTGATGATTGGGATTACAACTACGTATATTGATCTTGGCCTTCCAGGCTATGTAAGTGCTCTTACGATAGGAACTTTACTTGGTCTCCATCTAGCACTGCAATCAATTTTTACAATTGGCGCTCATATACGAGAAGGAATACTCATAGAAACCGGCAAACGAAAAACCGCGTTCATTGCACTGCTTGCTTTTTCTAGTTTAGTTGCAGTCGCAATCGCTCATCGTTTCGGAGGAGTATCTCCATCTGGAAATTGGTTGCATGGATCGCAAGACGATTACTTGCGGTTCTTCGTATTCTACGGTTTAATTTTTCCCGGACTCGTTGCGGCCTTCATGCTTACGGGTCGGGCATGTACTCCGCTTCGCATTTCGCTCTTTGCACTTGTTGCGTTGCTCTCACTTCCACTGCTCGAAGTGGGATACATAGGCAGTCAAGCATGGCTGTCAGTGTTGCCCGTTGTCGTTCTCCTCATGTGGGCATTTGCGGACAGAACAAAAACATCAACGCAAATATGAGAATCCATCTGCTTTGAAAACAACAATCAAAATTATCTCTTTGCGATAATTTAATAGGTGTCTCTTAGCGAGTGATGATCAAGTTCTCGATGCTACTTTTTCCCACAGCACTTCTTGTACTTTTTGCCACTGCCGCAAGGGCAGGGCTCGTTTCTTCCAACCGTCATTGTCCCGCCTCCAGCTGACTTTGCCGCTTCAGACGCAGCTCGAATTGATTGCTCTGCTGCTTTTGGCTTTGCAGGGGCTGTTTGTCCTTGCGTTTTCTGTTGCGCTTGTGCTGGCGGCTGTTGTTGTTGGTTTGGAGGTTGTTGCGCAGGTGGCATGCTTACTTGCATTCTTGCTTTAAATACCAAATCACTCACTCTGTCTTGAATGTGTTCAAACATTTCATCAAACAGGCGAGCACCTTCGCGTTTGTATTCAATACGTGGGTCTAATTGACTAAATGACCTAAAGCCAATGGATTCTTTTGCTTGATCCATTTGGTAGAGGTGATCTTTCCATACTCCATCAAAAATTTGAAGGAGGACACTTCGCTCAAGTTGAGCTAATTCTGCACGCTGCACTTGCTTGATTTTTGAAGTTGTAACGGCAACTGGATTTTCAATAACTTGTTCTTTTTCAGAATCAGTTAAACCAAATTGCATATTCTCTCGCAACCAACCGTCAATATCTCCGTTGCTTTCATCAACAATTCGTTGCGAACGACGTTCAAACCGTTCTTCATCCCAACGGTTAGCTTCTTCAAGAAGGAACTTCTTCAAGTCTTCAGGATTATTCGAAGGTAATGATTGGGGTGTCCAATCAAGTTCATATTTCAATTTCACCCATCGACAGAATCCTTCAATAGCTTTTGCGGGATCTTGTTGCATTCGGACACCTGTCATGTCAATCATGAATTCGATTGGATACTCACGTTCTCGTATTGAATAAACTTCCATTGCCCTGTCCATTACAAGATCGACCGCATCTACCGCTTCAATTTCATCAAAATCATTTGCTTCACATGGAATTTCAAATTTCGATTTTGCCCAAGTCGCTAATTCTTCCTGCGCATGCGCTGGGACTAAATATGGATCGAGCGGAGCTAAATCCATCGCTAGAATTTTTTGTTCTGCAGCTTTTTCAATACGTACAACTATTTCTTCGCGCGAAAGGCTGGTCGCTTCAGCAATTTTCATATCGCAATCCCAAGCTACGCTTGCCCAATTAACGGCGCCTTTGTAATCCCACGTTGCTTCATCGCGCTGAGAAACTTTTCCATCACCTAGATCAATCGTATCTGGAAGATACTCGCCAATCGTAACTCGAATAATTTCTATTGATTCTTCTAATGAATCACGGATAATTAACTTATGAAGATCTTCGCGGTCTTTACCTACAATTCGGTCTGGTTCGATTCCAACATTCAGTTTTTCGCGAATCCACTCGGTCATGCAACTTGCTGAATACGTCGGGCCTAAATAACTATAAACAGATTCACTTACTGCTTTTTCTATGTAATCAAAAATAAGTTCTCGAATATCAATGCCTTCTAATACTTGCTGTCGCAAATCGTAAAACACATGACGCTGGTGATCCATGACTTCGTCATACTCAAGGATATTTTTTCGAACAAGAAAATTCCGCTCTTCAACTTTCCGTTGAGCTTTTGTCAATGCTTTCGTAAGCATACTATGCTCGATAGCAACGCCTTCTTTCATTCCCATTTTGCTTAGCAACTGAAGAGTTCTTGGGCCTGCGAACATTTTCATCAAGTCGTCTTCCAAACTCAAGAAGAATCTCGTTGAACCCTTGTCACCTTGGCGACCACTACGACCACGCAACTGATTATCTATACGTCTCGCTTCATGTCGCTCAGTTGCAATCACGTGCAAACCACCCATGTCTTCCACGCCTTCGTAAAATCGGAGGTTATGCAACATACTTGCACCACTTTTATCAATATCATCGATTAGTTTTTGGTCTTTCATTGAAGATGCTTTACCGCCGTCAACCCACCAACAACATGTCGCCCACCAGTGTTCAAGCAGTTGTCTTTTTATAACATCGTCGCTCATTGAATGCACATCTGATTTGCTAACACCAAGTTCTTTTGCAGCAATATGCCTGTAAATTTTAGTAACGATTTCTTCAATTTCCATATCCGAAGTTACATCACGTGGGCAAAGATCTGTTCGTTTCCAATGCTCAATCAATTCTGATGGCGTAAATTTAGCTAATTTAATATCAGTGCCGCGACCAGCCATGTTTGTAGCAACTGTAACGGAACCAATCTCACCTGCAAACTTAACAATTTCAGATTCGCGTTCGTGCTGTTCAGCGTTTAACACTTCATGAGAAATGTTGTATCTATTTTTCAACATTCCACTAAGCTCTTTTGATTTTTCTACGCTTGTTGTGCCTGCAAGTGTCGGTCGCCCAACTCTATACATAGCAAAGATTTCTTCAACAGCCGCATTTGTTTTATCCTTAGCCGTAGTGAACACGAGATCGTTGTGGTCATTACGAATTACTGGAACATTGGTAGGAATAACAAGCACATCAAGGCCATAAATTTCGTAAAACTCAGTTGCTTCAGTATCAGCAGTGCCTGTCATACCTGCAAGTTTGTCATACAACTTATAAAAATTTTGAATGGTAATTGTCGCCATCGTTTGCGTTTCTTGCTTAATTTCAACGCCTTCTTTTGCCTCAATTGCTTGATGCAAACCGTCAGACCACTGGCGACCAACCATTTTACGGCCTGTATTTTGGTCAATAATTATTACACCTAAAACGCCCTTGTCGTCAGGAGCGATCATGTAATCTCGGTCGCGGAGGTAAACGGTATGAGCCCGAATTGATTGTTCGAGAAGGTGAGGAACATCCATGTTTTCGCCAACATAAAAAGAACCAATATTTGCTTCTTTTTGAGCTTCCGCAACACCTTCGTGTGTGAGAGTCGCGCGCTTCTTATCCAACTCGATTTCGTAATATTGCGTGAACTGGTCACGGCTATTTTCTAATTGAGGCAATTTAGCTTTTGCGACAGCCATGCGTTCTTTCAACGCAGGAACTGTCTCTTTATCCATCGCATTTCGAATATCGCCTTCAAGGCCACTTATCGTAACTAAGCACGATTGCACTTCAAGGTCTAATTGTTCCCAAGGTTTTTGTTTTTCAAGTAAGTACCGCGAAAGTTTATCTGCAAGTTCATATCTTGGCTGATCATCATGAGCTAAACCAGAAATGATAAGTGGCGTTCTCGCCTCATCAATAAGTGTCGAGTCGACTTCGTCAACGATTGCGATGTTGCGTTGTTTTTGCACTTGCTCTTGTGGGCTCATTTTCATGTTGTCACGCAAGTAATCGAAACCAAATTCAGCTGTTGTTCCGTACACAACATCACAGTTGTAAGCCATTTGTTTTAATTGTGGGTGTTGCATATGTTGTGGATGTATCGCTCCAACCGTCATGCCAAGCATTCTGAAAAATGGGAATGTCCAATCGCGGTCACGTTGGACAAGATAATCGTTCACTGTTACAACATGTACTTGTTTATTTTCGATTGCAGCAAGGTAACACGACAACGGCGCAACAATAGTTTTGCCTTCCCCTGTCTTCATCTCAGCGATTCTGCCTTCATATAAAACCACCGCACCAACTAATTGCACATCAAATGGACGTGCACGAAATGGTGGTTTTGATTTTGGATACAAAGCACGCACGGCTTCATACAGCTCGTTTGGAATATCGACAAATTGCCACGCCGGCGTTGGCTCAACACATCCAAGCAACTCACGGTCCGGATTACGGTCTGGGGTTGCGTCAATGATTGCTTTTGTTTCTTCGTATAACGTACGAGTTGTATCATCCAATTGAGAAGCATCGAATTCATGCAACGGGTTGAATATATTTCGAATACCAACAGCACGGTCCATTGCTTCACGAGCAATTGCAAACACTTCAGGAATTAAATCCGTAGTGCTTTCTCCTTCAACTACTCGCTTACGGAACTCTGCCGTTTTTGCGTACAACTCTGCGTCTGTAAGCACTCTTGTCTCTGCTTCACGGCTTGAGACTTGTTCAACTAATTTTAAATAGCGCTTGACCAAACGATCATTACGACTACCGAATAACTTACGACCTACTGTACTAATGACTGGAACGCCCATGCGTCACCTCTTATATTTGTTTGAATTGTAAAAATGAATCGAAAAAAAGACAATTAACCACGTGAAGGTGGTGGCAAATTTGTCATTTCATCAATATCGGCTAATGGCAGGAGATTTCCATCAAGGATCTGTGGAGTCCAAACTGTAAGAACTTCCAAATCGCCAGTGAACGTGTCCACTTCAACATAGGTAGTGCTTCCCGACTGCACGACTGTTCTAATAAGCACTCGATGTGTTGCCATTGAGCCAGCGCTAACTGACCCTCCGATGCAGCACATCAAGATTACTATTGTCGCTAAAGTTATTCCACGATCACTTCGCATTATGTACAGTATACCCCCATTTCAATAAATCTCCAAATTGGAACAGTCCACCAGAGACAATCCCTAGGGAGTGGCCTAAAACAAAGTGTTGTACGCCACTTCAGCACTGCGTTGGGTATCATAAACAGATGGATACAATTGAATTAAAAGTCGATGAACTGAATTGTGCTGCATGTAGTTCTGCAGTTGAAAAAGCACTCAATTCAGTCGATGGCGTTGTCTCCTCTTCCGTTTCAGTTGCAACTGGGCGGGCAACCATTACAGGCAACAATCTGAATGGAGAACTTCTTGTAAAAATAGCTACGGATGCTGGGTACCCTTCAGAGGTTATAGACGAAGGAATTGACCCTGCGAAACTTGCTACTGAGATTGAAACAAGGCAAAATAAAAATGCAAGCGATTGGAAACGCCGAGCAATCCTCGGCGTGAGTATTTGGGCGCCATTTGAGGCACTGCACTGGAGTGCTGGATTTTTAGGTATTGAAGGACCCTGGGTTCCCTGGGTTATGTTCCTTGCCTCTACAACTTCTATGATTCTCGTTGGAGGCGGTTTCTTCAGTTCTGCAATCGGAGCGGCAAAGCGTTTCAAAACGAACATGGATACGCTCATCACAATTGGAGCATCATCAGCGTATTTCTTTTCGCTCTTCATTTTTATATCGGAAAAAATATTCGGATATGATTTGGGTTATCCGATGTATTTCATGGAAGCGGCAGCCCTTCTTGCAATTATTAGCATCGGCCACTGGCTTGAAGCAACCTCAACTGCAAAAGCAGGTTCTGCTATTCGGGAACTTTTAAAAATGCAACCCGACACCGCTGAGGTCGTTGCGGAAGATGGTAGCACAACAAAAATAGTCACTGGCGAAGTCGGCGAAGGCATGAGACTTCTCGTTCGACCTGGAAGTCGTATCCCAGTGGATGGATTAGTCGTTGACGGCATGAGCGAAGTAGACGAATCTATCGTGACGGGCGAACCATTGCCAAGAGCAAAAAATATCGGCGATACATTAATCGCAGGTTCAATGAATACCACCGGCCAACTCATTCTAAAAACAACCGTTGACGGTCGACACACCACCATTTCAAGAATTGCTCAACTTGTCACATCAGCGCAATCAAGCAAAGCTGGAATTCAAAGAATCGCTGATAAAGTTTCAGCCATTTTCGTGCCTATTGTTCTGGTAATTGCGGTTATTACAGTTATTGCCTGGGTCATTGCGGGCGATATAGAAACTGGTTTTGTTTCAGCTGTAACTATTTTAGTTATCTCATGTCCTTGCGCTCTTGGCCTTGCGACTCCGATGGCTGTAATGGTTGCAGCAGGCGAATCTAGTTTACGAGGCATTCTTGTTAAGGACGCGAGTTCCCTTGAACTTGCAGGCAAAATTGTGACTGTCATCTTTGACAAAACCGGAACGCTTACGCAAGGCAAACCAGTTGTTGCAACAATTGAAAGTGAAAACCAATTTTCAGAAGAAGAAATATTAAAATATGCCGCTTCAGTTGAAACGCCAAGTGAACACCCAATTGCCACTGCAATCGTTAAGGAAGCAAGTAATCGCAACATCACCGTTCCAAGCGTTTCAAACTTTGAAGCAACTGCTGGAATTGGCGTGCATGGAATTGTTGATGGCAAAAGCGTTGCTGTTTTACGGGATAACGCAGCAACTTGCAAAATTGAACTTGATGGAAAAGTTATTGGACGCATCACGGTCACTGATGCAATTCGTAAAGAAGCGAAAAGCACAATTGCAGAATTACAAGCATCCGGCATCGATGTTCATATGCTCTCGGGTGACCGCAAAGAAACTGCACTATCAGTAGCAAAAGAAGTCGGCATCAAGCCAGAGAATGTCCACGCTGAAGCTTCGCCTTCTGACAAAACAGATATCATTGCTTCTCTTTTGCGTCCGTCTATGATGGTTGGTGACGGCATCAATGATGCCGCTGCTCTTGCGGCATCAGATGTTGGGGTAGCGATTGCTTCTGGAACGAATGTAGCGATGGAATCAGCAGCAATCATTATTCCAGCAAATACAATTGAAGCAACCGCAGAATCGATACACATTGCAAAGGATGCACTAACAACAATCAAGCAGAACCTGGTTTTTGCCTTTATGTATAACGTCGCGGCAATTCCACTTGCTGCTTTTGGTGTTTTAGGCCAAAACGGTCCATTAATTGCTGCTGCCGCGATGGGTTTCAGTGATATTACGGTAATTGGAAACGCAATACGCTTGAAACATAAATTGCGTAAACGTCGTATTAAAACGCAATAGTAGTTAAATTGCTGTCGTTACACTAACGAAGCATTAGCCAAAAAGCCATGTCAGGCTTTTACAGAATACTTGGAGCGAAATATGACTGTTTCTTCACTACAACCACTTGACCCAAAGCAATTTGATCGAAGATGCGCACTGCATCTACTTCAAAGAGCTGGTTTTGGCGGAACACCACAACAAGCCCAAGCACTCGCTGACCTCGGAGTTGAAGAAGCCGTTGACTATATTGTCGATTATAAAAAACTAGCAGACCCCGATCCGCCGAAAGTGGATGATTACGACAAAGATATCATTAAACCAGCTACTGCTACTGAACGATCTGCCATACGTGCTGCTCGCAATTCTGGCGATGAAAAAATGGTTGACCAATATAGAATGGAACGTCAGCGCAGACAACGTGTAGATCGAAAACAAATTGCAGAGATGGAACAATGGTGGATTCGAAGATTTGTTTCAACCCCAAGACCTCTTGAAGAAAAACTAACACTTTTTTGGCATGGACATTTTGCGACGGGGTATCGAACAATCGAAAACAGTTACCACATGTATTTGCAAAATATGTTTTTTCGCAAAAACGCAATGGGCAACTTTAAAGAAGATTTAGTCCGCGGAATCATCCATGACCCAGCGATGATTAAATATCTAAACAATGACAAAAATAAAAAACAAGCACCAAATGAAAATTTATCGCGAGAGCTGATGGAGTTATTCACATTAGGTGAAGGCGATGGCTATACCGAAGATGACATCAAAGAAGGCGCTCGAACTCTAACCGGTTTCACTGTCGAGGATGATGACTTTGTATTGCGTTCTAATCTTCACGATACTGGGACTAAAAAGATATTCGGAAGGACAGGAAGATTCGACGGTGATGATTTCATCGATTTAATTTTTACAAGACCAAGTGCGTCTACTTTTATCATTGAAAAATTGTATCGGTTCTTCGTAAATGATTTACCACATGGCGAAACCGCAGATTCAAAAGCATTTATCCGTGCACTTTCAAAAAAGTTCAAACAAAATGATTGGAATATAAAACCAGTCATCAAGGCGGTTTTTCTTTCACAACATTTTTACGAAGAAGTAAACCGAAATGCAATTATTAAAAGTCCAGTTCAATTAATAGTCCAAGCTACACGATCATTACATCCTCCGCAAAGGAAAAAAATGGCGTTAACACTTGCTGTTGCTTCAGATATTATGGGGCAACGTCTCTTTGCTCCCCCCTCTGTAAAAGGATGGGATGGCGGAAGATCTTGGATTAATACATCAACCGTGTTTATGCGACAAAACACTCTGCTCTATTTACTTACAGGTCAACGGCCAGATAGCAATGCATGGGAAGCCGATGGTACTCGTTTTGATGCGATGCAACTTGTTGCGGGAAAAACTAAAACACCAAAAACAATCATCAAATATTTACTGTCCTCTATTTTAAATGTAGAGAAAGCAGAGAACGATCGAATAGCGACTCTTGAAGATTACATCAAAACGCAAAACAATAAAATCAATAACGAAACTGTAACTGGATTACTCACTCTAATTACCGCGATGCCAGAATACCAACTCTGTTAGGAATTATATTTATGTCACATCACCATGATCACGAATTTGAATCAACTTCTAGTACTGGCTCGACAAATGCATACAGTCGTAGATTATTCATGCAACAAGGCATGGCATTCCTCTCAATGGCGACAACCGTTCCACTGTTTATGCAGCGCTCTGCACAGGGAATCATGCTTCCTGTTGGTTCGCTCGTCTCATCGCAAGCTGGCGTTCCTGAAGACCATGTACTTGTTGTCATACAACTTGGCGGCGGCAACGATGGTTTGAATACAGTCATCCCTTATGGAGACAACTCCTACTATAAAAATAGACCACAACTTGCTATTAGTGCTCCAGGAAAATCTAGCAACGGATCTACAGCCGCCCTTCCAATTCCAGGAGCAGATGGTTTTGGTTTACATCCAAACTTAACCGGATTACTCGAGCTGATTGACGATGGCCAAGCCGCAATTATCCAAGGAGTTGGTTACCCAAATCCTAATCGCTCTCACTTTACTTCAACAGATATCTGGCACACCGGCAATCATAATGGGCAAGGATATGGCTGGCTTGGTAAATATTTCGATAACACATGTGCAGGAAACCCGAATCCAAATGGTTCCATTGCAATCGGAAATAAATCCCCGCTTGCGCTCCTTGGACAAACTCAAAAAGCCGTAAATTTTGAAACGGAAGAACTTTTCAAATGGGCTGGCGGAATCGGCAACGACGATCTTGAGCAACCGTACAGCGACATCAATCGTAAAGAAACTGCACAATCTAATGCCAAGGACAGCCAACTTGATTTCCTTCTTCGAACATCTCTGGATGCTCAAGTGTCATCAGATCGAATCCGGGCTGCAGTTTCAACACGTCCCCTGATTAACTATCCTGACGGGAAATTAGCGCAACAATTACAATTGATTGCGTCAATGATTCGAGCCGATTTGCCAACTCGTGTTTATTATGCGAGTCTTGGTGGTTTTGACACACATGCGAATCAACTAAACAGCCATTCTAATCTAATGAAACAACTCGGCGATGCTCTAAATGCATTTCAAAAAGACTTGAAAAAACAAGGAAATACAGGAAAAGTCAAAACCATGGTCTTCAGTGAGTTCGGCAGAAGAGTCGCACAAAATGGTAGCGGTGGAACTGACCACGGTACTGCGGCGCCAATGTTTGTGATTGGCGACGATGTTCAAAATGGCTTACTTGGAAAACATCCTTCGCTTACCAATCTTGACAGTGGCGATTTAATATTCAATACTGACTTCCGCGAAGTGTACGCAGCTATTCTCGAAGATTGGTTAGGTGCCGATTCAAAAGCAATCCTTGGCAAATCGTATACTAAATTCAATATGTTCAGCGCATAAACCAAACTTATGGTTTGGTAATAATTACTGGCTCATATTCATTTAATTCTGTCACTACTTGCCTCACATTGTTTTGCCAAATCACTTCGACTTCGATGGCACCCTTCTGATTTGCAAATAAATGTTGAGACGGTGAGGTAGATGACTGAAAACCAAAACCATCTGTATTCCACCTCGTTGAGGTAGAACCATCAGAATAGGTAACTGTAATTTTTGCGCCAAGACCTTTTGGATTTTCAGCATTACCTTTAAGTTGAATAGAAAGTGTTTTCTTTTCAATCAAATCATTACGCAAAATTCGTAGCGCACCACTTCGTTGTGCGATAAGCACATCAATATCGCCATCACTGTCTAAATCACCAAACACAGCGGTGCGATCTGTATGCGCATTCTTTTGCTCAATTGGAACGAATCTATTCCCAACGCGTTCAAGTAACAAAAGTGTCTGTGCTCTTTCGCTGTCCATTGTTTCCATTGTCGCCTCTGGATACACATGCCCATTGACGATTAACAAATCTTCATCGCCGTCTAAATCAAAATCATAAAAACCACAAGTCCAACCCAAAAACGAACGACTTATTAATCCAAGTCCATACCGTTTTGTTTGGTCGTTAAAATAACCGTCTTGGTCATTAGTCAATAAAGTATTAGTGTCGCTTGAAAAATTAGTCGTAAAGATATCTGGATAGCCATTACCACTTACGTCTGCAACACCAATACCCATTGTTGCTTGCATGGCCCCGTCGCCATTTGTTGCTGCACCAAAACGAATTGCTTTGTTTTTAAATCGAATTGGAGTCTCTCCAGTATTTACAAATAGATTATTCGACATCGAGTCGTTACCTACAAATACATCTTGCAAACCATCGCCAGTGAAATCTAGAATTGCGACGTTTAATGAATAGGCAGGGTCTTTCCCAAAACCCCATTCGTTCGTCACATCTTTAAACGTTCGATTCTCAACATTTTCATAGACGATGTCGCTCATTGGCAGCATGCCATGCGGTCCTCCTAGAACTCGAATGCCTTTGTAGATAGAACGAGGTGGCGGATTATCGAAATCGAATTCTACATAATTACAGACATATAAATCTAAATCGCCATCTCCATCTAAGTCACCAAAGCGAGCGCTCGTTCCCCATCCAGTATCTCCAACACCGTATTTTCCCGTTTCGTCTTTGAAAGATTCACCATGCTGATTCAGCAAAAGGACATTGCTTCCATGACAGGTGATATATAAATCGTCAAAACCATCACCGTTCACATCGCCAACTGCAACGCCGTTGCCCCACCGTTGTATTTGGATTCCTAATTTATCTGTAACTTCAACAAAAGAAATTTTATCATCTGAGATATTCTCATACAAACGACATGGATGATTAGAAGCACTCACTACAAATACATCTAAATCGTTGTCGTTATCAAAATCAAGCAATGCGATACCCGTTCCATTGACTTCGATTATTTGTGTAGGGGAATCTGCGCCGCAAACAGATGGTTTTATTTCTGTAGCAATTTCAAAAAATGAAATAGTAGAGGAACTTTGATCAACTTCTGTTGGCAAATTTCTTGAAGCAGTTTCATTCTCACTACAACCGCACAGCAATAGTAAAACCAGTTGGCGCTTCATTCTGGAAACTCCGTTGTTTGCATTAAATCTGGACGAATTCGAATGCGGGCTAATTCGCTTTCACTAAAGGCTGCATGTGCTTCTTCTTCTCTGCCAACTCGTTGCAGTACTGTTGCTAGCCGGTGCCATGCTTCATACAGATCGGGATTACGATCGAGTGCATCGTTGTAGAGAGATATAGCCGAGTCCAATTGGCCTAGTTCAACTTGGACATCTGCCCAACGTGCGGCCGCTTTTGCACGAATCAAGTGGTTTCTGCTTTGTGTTGTAATTTGCACAACCCGACCAAACAATTCGCCAGCCCTCTCGAATTCCCCTTCTTCCATAGCAAGTAAACCCAAAGCAAACATAGTATCTGGCTCATCAGGTTGAATTACTAAAAATTGCTCAAAAGCATCATTTGCTTTTATGCCATTCCCTAAATAGAAGTGAGACCACCCTAAATAATGCCAAGACGGTGGATACGTGTCTTTTTGTGTAGACACCGATTGTTCAAACCACTCCACTGCTTTGGCGTATCTCTTTTCGCTGTGGTAACTTAGACCCATTAAAAATAACGATTGGGATGATTCGCCATTACTATCCATAAATTGTCGGAGACGCACTCTTGCCGAGCCCGTCTCCCCATCGTTGATTAACCCAAAGTGCTTGTTAAGCGAACTATCGAGTAACCTTTCTTGCTTTGAGGGCTGAAAAAGCAAAATAATGAGCAAAATGAACCCAACAACGCAAAAAAAGACAGTTTTGTTAATTTGTTTAATGAATAACATTATGTGCAACCAGTATTGGTAGGTATCGTATCTATAAACAGTAAAGGAGCGTGAGGAATGTTGTTTTCTAAATTTCAATTTGTATCGATTTTCCTTGCAAACTGTCTCTTTGGGTCCAATTTGCTTATGGCTGGCCCAGTGCAACCTCGAGCAGGTGAGCCGCTTCAATCCTTGAGTGAGGAATTACTTAGCAGATTTGTTATAGGTAGAGCTTCTTTTAATGAGGATCTTACAATTGAAGGTGGCCTAGGGCCAATCTTTAACCAGACTAGTTGTGGCAGCTGCCACAATAACCCTGTTGGTGGAGCTGGCACACAAACCGTTACGCGGTTTGGTGCAATAGGCAAAAAAGGCGGATTCGACCCACTCGCTTCACTCGGAGGCTCCCTACTTCAATCTGAATCGATAAGCGAAAGCTGTACAGAATTTATTCCACCACAGGCAAATGTAACTTCATTACGCGTAACGAACAGTGCGCTTGCTTTTGGTTTAGTTGAAGCAATTGCAGATGCGGACCTACTTGCAAATCGCGATTTACAGCCAATCGCACAACGTGGTCTTGCACACATGGTTACTAATTTTGAAGACCCGCCAAATGAACTTCATGTTGGCCGCTTCGGTTGGAAAGCCCAAGTTGCTTCTGTCTTAACTTTTTCATCTGATGCTTCCCAAAATGAAATGGGATTAAGCAATCGATTTCTCCCTTTTGACAATGCTCCAAATGGAGATGAAGTTCTACTTGCAAATTGCGACACTGTTTTAGATCCTGAAGACGGACCAGACGCAAATGGATATGACTTTATTGACAGAGTTACGGATTTCCAACGATTCCTTGCCCCGCCACCCCAAACACCTCGATCTGGAATGACTGGCGAAATACTTTTTAATGCCACCGGTTGCAATGTTTGCCACACACCAGCTTTTACTACAGGCAATTCTGCCGAAACTGAAATGCCTTTACGAAACATTGCCATCCGACCATACAGTGATTTTTTGGTTCACGATATGGGAATTGCAGGCGATGGAATCGTTCAAGGCGCGGCGAATGGTCAACAACTTAAAACGCCCCCTCTTTGGGGTGTTTCCTATCGTGACCCGCTTTGGCATGACGGTCGATTCTCCGCAGGTTCTTTTGACTCTAGAATTCGTGACGCAATTACAGAGCATGGCGTTTTTGGTTCACAGGGCGTGCCGTCCGCGACAGCATTTGCTTCACTTCCATTTGCAGACCAAGAATTAATGATTCAATTTTTGAGTTCGCTCGGTAGAGCAGAATTCGATAGCGACGCAGACAATGATGTTGAA
>JABIWU010000020.1 GCA_018701395.1 Phycisphaerae bacterium
TCCACAATTTGGTATGAAACGCGCCCATCATCTTTCCAAAATGCGTGCTCAGGTCCAACGCCTGGATAGTCCAAACCTGCAGAACAAGAATGAACGTTTTGTGTTTGACCATCACAATCTTGTAACACATAACTTAAAGAACCATGCAATACACCTGGCTCACCAAGACTTAATGGTGCCGCATGTTGTCCGATTCCAAGTCCTGTGCCTCCAGCTTCTACGCCAATAAGCTTGACATCATCCTGCACGAATGGCGCAAACATACCCGCAGCATTTGACCCGCCTCCAACACAAGCAATAATGCAATCAGGCAGCCGACCAAAAGCGGTAACGCATTGTTCTCGTGCCTCTTTACCAATCACGGATTGCAACTCACGGACAATAAGTGGATACGGATGAGGCCCAACAACAGAACCTAAAATGTAATGCGTGTCTTCAACCGAGCCCATCCAATCGCGCATTGCTTCGTTCGTTGCGTCTTTCAACGTTTTAGAACCCGACTCGACTACGTTTACTTTAGCCCCAAGCAATTCCATTCTAAATACATTTAGCGCTTGCCTTCGAACATCTTCAGCGCCCATGTATACCTCGCATGATAATCCAAGTTTTGCACAAGCAGTTGCAGTCGCAACACCGTGCTGCCCAGCACCAGTTTCAGCAATTATTCTTTTCTTCCCCATTCTTTTTGCGAGCAGGGCTTGGCCAATTGTATTATTAATTTTATGCGCACCAGTATGGGCTAAATCTTCACGCTTCAACCAAATTTGAGCTCCGCCAACATGTTCTGTTAATCGAGGCGCAAAAGTAATTGGTGTGGGCCGTGCAACATAATGTTCGAGTAGATCGTCGAGTTCTTCGTGAAATCCGGAGTCATCGCACGCTTCTTGCCATGCAAGTGTAAGTTGATCAAGTGCGGCGATTAATGTTTCTGGAACATATCTTCCGCCAAATTGTCCGTACCAACCATCAAGTTGCGTTGCTGTCATAGGTTCTCCAAATCAATTTGTAAATGTTTTGCAACAAATTCCACTTGCACTTCTTTAACAAAAGCAGATTCTCTGCCAAAGCCAACATGTTCGTAAGGCGCTCCAGTTCTATCGAATGAAATAAACTCAATCGTTTCAGGGTGCTTGCTTTTCTCTTTTAACGCATTCATAAAAGTTTTTTGTCCCGCAAATGGAATCCATTCATCATGTCGGCTATGTATTGAAATAACTGGAATATCCCCCCAATTTTCTACTCTATTCATCGGGTTCACTTCATCAAACTCATCAGCGTTCAGACCAACGCAAATCGGTTTCTCTCGCATTGAACTCAAATCACCCGTTGCTGCTTCAAGCACAGCTACTTTAAATTGATGCGGTCGAAGTAACCGTTGAATGGCTGCCATGCCTCCTGCAGACATTCCACCTATCGCACTACGGGCAAGATCAAACGAGCCATGCGATGCGAGACCATCTAAAACACCATCAATTTCGTCTGCCATTGACATAATGACTTGAAGTACTTGTTGAGGTTCTTGCAATCCTGCATCAAAACGTTCGCCGTGTCCTGGTAAATCTACTGCGCAAACATTAATTCCTCGTCGAATATAACGAAGGTATCTCCCAGGGTCGAGTTCCTTATCAGCAGTTCGCCCATGCATCCAAAAAATGAATGGTCGAGGTATCGCGTCGATGCAACTAAGTAAACATGGAACTGCTCCAATAGTAAATTCAGTAGAGACTTTCTTCAATCGCCTAGGCAGTGTGTCAAATCGTGATTGCATCTTGCATATCATAGAGCCGCGATAAGCACCAAAGAAGGTATCCTACGCACAATGCTGAAAATACTTGGTGGCCAATTCAAATCGAGAAAACTTAAAACACCTCGCGATAATGAAACCACACGACCATGGACTGGTCGTGCTAGGGAATCTGTGTTTAACCAACTTCGTGGCCATATCAACGATGGCATAATTCTTGACTTGTTCGCCGGCATTGGAACAATGGGGCTTGAGGCCGTCAGCAGGGGAGCGAAAACCGTTGTCCTCGTTGAGCGAGATCGGAAAATTTTCGAAATACTTGAAGAGAATATCGACACTCTCGGTTGCAAAGAAATTGCAATTGCTATTCAAAATGATGCGTTGTCATCCGTTCCCCTACTACGAATTCCGCGACCGGTTGATGTTGTTTTTATTGATCCACCGTATGTAATGATGCAAGATGAAATAACAAGACAACAAATTTTAGAACAGATACTTAACATAAAACCGATACTCGACCCCGAAGGTCTAATCATTCTTCGAAGCCCACTGAATCCACAACTGCTAGACCACAAGATTGACAGCTTTGCTGGGCCCGAAATACAAAAAATGGGCGCTGGCATGTGGATGCTTTTTTACGGCATTCCAGCATGATTGAACTATGTCCCATCATTTGTCGTGAAGGCGCAATTGCAATCCTTACCATATTGCGAGATGCTGGTTTTGAAACCTATTTCGCGGGTGGGTGTGTTCGCGATAGATTGTTGAGTGCTGCACCTACCGAATATGACATTGCAACATCTGCAAGACCTGAAGAAATTAAAAAGTTGTTTCCTAAAGCACGCAGCGTTGGCGAAGCGTTTGGTGTCATGCTCGTTCGAAGCCATGACATTATGTATGACGTTGCAACTTTTCGTAGCGATGGCCCGTACAGCGATTCTCGACATCCAGACAACATTCAATTTTCAACGGCAAAAGAAGATGCACAAAGACGTGACTTTACGATTAACGGTATATTCGAAGACCCAATTGCTAATGTTTTAATTGATTATGTCGGTGGCGAACAAGATTTAGAACTGCGTCTTGTACGTGCAATCGGTGAGCCCAGAGAACGATTCGCTGAAGACCATCTTCGGATGCTTCGAGCTATTCGTTTTTCTTCTCGCTTCGAATTTTCAATCGATATAGATACTGCAGAAGCCATACGCGAACTTTCAAACGAACTAGAGGGTATTTCACGAGAGAGAATTGGCGAAGAAATCAAAAAAATGCTAACTCACCCAAACCGCGGTGTTGCAGCTTGGGAGTTGCAATACCTTGGACTTGATCGCATAATTCTAGCTGAAGAATCGTGCATGAATGCTCCTACTCGCCTAGGCCGATTAACCTCAAACAGCACGTACGCTACAGCACTCGCTGCTTGGATTTTAGATAGAAATGGCAGTGAAGGTGCAATTTTTAAAGTCGCGGCGCATTGGCGAGAGCAATTACAACTTTCAAATAAAGTTGCTAATTCACTAGAAGTAATTTTACATATTCACCAAACTCTTTATGCATGGGAATCTCTTGGTGTTGCAAAGCAAAAACGATTAGCTAGTGCAGTTGAATTTATGAATGCGCTTGCAATCATTCAATCAGAAGACAGAGCTACTTTTATTTATATTAAACGCTCCCTTAGTACTTTAGAAAAAACTGGGCTCGCACCAGAGCGACTTATTGATGGTAATGAATTGATTAAATCCGGCGTTGAGCCATCATCAGCGCTCGGAGAAATTCTAGAAGCAGTCTATGATGCACAACTTGAGGGCACTGTATCGAACAAGGAAGAAGCAATAACCCTCGCCATAGCCATTTATCGTGATTTGTTAGACTCGTAAGACCATCGCAGGGGGTATACTAAAGACATGCGAAAACTATCTGTATTCATCTATTTATCACTTTGTATGTTGGCAACTTCTGCCATTGCATCAACTCCGCAAGAAAATGTCTGGTCAGATTCCGTTATTGAGACAGAAGACGATGGTATTGCTGTCCTAATTATCCCAATGCATGGCCAAATGCATACTGACATCCAACACGAACTTTACCAATCAATGGTTGACCGTATTAAAGATGCTGATCCTGACTTAATTCTCATTGAACTTCTAAGCCGCGATTTTAAAAATGAATTCCATACCTTGATGGGTTGGGATAGTAGCCATGGAAGACGACTTAACTTTAATAGTTATGATGCAGAGGATATGGTTAAAATCGCGGAAGTCTTCCATCTACCACTTGCAGAATTTCCACAAGTTGTTTGGGTAGAAGATTCAGCAGGTTCAAGTACAGTACTCGCACTTTCTTGGGCAAACTTATATATGTCTGATGATGCTTACCTGCACTCAACTTATTTATCTTCGGACTTCAACAATATTAATGCTGAAGACACACGCGGTAAAATTCGTGAATTTCGAATGATTCACACAAAAACGTTAGCCGAGTTTGCTGGCCGAGACCATGCGTTATTACGAGCGTTTGCTGATCCTGATGTTCCGCTCTCCGGGTCATGGGAAGGCAAAGACGTTGTTTGGGCTGACAATACTGACGGAGAATTAATTCTGGACAAAGGCGTTGACTATATGCCGCACCTTTCTGCAACAATCGCGGCGGAAGTGAGCATCAGTAAGGGAAATGTAACATCCAGAAATGATGTATTGCTTTCAGAAGGCATTCGAGTGTATCACTTAGTCGGTGAAGATATCACTGAAGAACTTAATGCACATCCTGTCAAATGGCGAAAAGACTTTCTTCGCGCAGAAAAGATGCTTCGAGATGGCGAGCAATACGGTGGATGGGCCAGAGGTGATGACACCGCAAAGTATCTCCGCAAGCAACTTGCTGAATACAATAAATTGGTAAAACTGTTAGAAAAATCGTCGGCAGTTGCAAAAAGTATCGGCCGAAAACACCGCATTAGTATAAAAACTCTTGAACAGTGGATTGAAGAAATCGAAGAACAACTTGAACAACTCAAAAACGGGGGTCGGGGTAGAGGTGGCGGCGGCGGCGGTCCAATCGGCGGCGGCGGCGGTTAAAAACTAGAAAGAAATACCATGAAAACAAATTGGATTAAAAACGTACTTATTTGCGCAACATTGTTTATGAATGTTGCATTGTTTAGTGCGCCAGTATCTATCACTCTGGAAAATGGGAATGTTTGGACAGGGGAACTTGACCAAACAGTCACCGTCACATTCTTAGAAAAAGGTAAGGAAGTTGCTGTAGAAGGAACAATTACGCGTGCAACCAGTGATTACATCATCCTCGATGGTTCCCTAATAATGGTTAGCGACATTGTCTCTATTTCTGGTGGAACTGAATCGCCAGACGCAACCAATACAAATGTAGAGGAAGCCAAAGGCGATACCGACAAAGAAGAACCCGATGTCAAAAAACCTGTTGTGCATGCAGCTGAAGGTGGCTTGCCAACTGGAGTATTCGTTTTGCCTTTATACGAAATGGTTGGAACGTATTTCAGACCGCATGAAATCAATCAACTCATTGATCATGTTGATGAGAATTACGGCCCTGGGCAAATCATTATTCTTGATATTAAGTCTGGTGGAGGAAGTGTAAAGGTATGGTCTGACATCCGAGATACTGTTTTTAATGCCAGAGATCGTCATAGATTTATCGCATGGATACAAAGCGCTGGTTCAGGCGCCGCCGCGACAGCTTTCCTTTGCGATGAAATCTATTACCGCTCCACAGGTTACGTTGGCTCTATCACTATGTATTCCGGAAGTATCGAAAACGTTGCACCAGATTGGCAACTGTACGGTTGGATTAAAGAATTACAAGGCGTCCTCGCTAAAACAAGTCACACTCCAGCGGTTGCTGGGTGCATGGTGAAATCTAGAGAACAATTTTCCTACTCTATCGACCCAGAAACCGGCAAAATCACCTACTTCTATGATTCATCGGGTGACCATGTCCTTAGTACTAATATGCAGAACTTGATGCTTTCGCCACAAGAAGCGCTTGACTCCGGGTTGAGTGACGGAACTGCTGACGATGGTGAACAACTTGCCAAACTTTTAGATTTAGAAGAGTGGATTGAATACGACACATTCGGGCGTGATATTGCAAAAAAATGGCAAGACACGCTGAAAGAGTTTGAAGAAATAGGCCCAAAACTCCGCGAACAGTTAGGTGGAGATGTTGACGGACAAACTCGAAGACAACAAATCGGAAATCAAATTAAAGCCGGCGAAGATCTATTACGCTGGGCAAAAAAATTAGGCGAAACAGCTGAAATGATGGGGTTGCATGAAGAAAACATCGTTCGCATTAAAACGCTAATAGAAAATCTTAAGCACGAACGTCAAAATTTAAATTAATACGGGCCTTAGTGTAAATTAAATTCCAGAGTCGTAAAACTTCAGAACAGCTGGCCCAACAACAACTTCTAAGCCGTCTTCCAGTCGGATTGAATTGATTTTTTTATCATCAACAAACGTACCGCCAGTCGATTCCATATCAGAGAGAACGAGTGCGCCGCTTGAATCATGTTCAATGGTGCAGTGTTCTCTTGAAACTACTCTTGATTTAATTCTTATGTCACAATCTTCGTCCCGACCAATAATTAATTCTTCAAGATCGCCAAGGGCGAACTTTCGTAGAACTTTCCCTTCAGTTCGGGTACAAATATGTAATTCCATCATATCGAATAGTCTCTTTGTTTTACTTCTCAGTCACCACATTGTGGCATGTAAAACATGTTTACGCCACTATAACATTCGATAATACAACATTAAAGTTCCAGACTTATCGGAAGGTGTCCATATTTTCTTTCCCAAGATACAATATACGTAATGTTATTCCTTGTAGATTTACTTTACATCCTCTTTTTGCCTGTTTTGCTCGCTTGGGCTGCATTGTCACGCATAAAGGGGCATCCACCTCGAAAGGGGCTCAAAGAACGCCTTGGCTACGGAAAAACCTTAGAATCGAGTACCAAGCGAGTACTTTTACATGCAGTATCGGTCGGCGAAGTAAATGCAATTCGTACGCTTGTCGCTGATTTAAAAGAGAGTGAATACGATGTAGTCATTTGTGTCACGACTGACTCTGGCATACAGCGAGCTAAAGAGCTTTTCGGTGAACATCACACTGTCACCCGATTTCCGCTTGATTTTAGTTTTGCAATCAAACGATTTATCAAACGAATACAGCCATCCATTATCGCATTGGTTGAGCTTGAAGTATGGCCTAATCTAATTGGTTTCTGTGAACGAAAAGAAATTCCAGTTGTTGTCATCAATGGAAGATTATCATTACGAAGTTATAAACGATACAAATTCGCGAAGCCTTTACTTCGAAAAACATTTTCGCGAATCTCTGCGATTGGAATGCAAAATGAAGAATACGCTACGAGAGTACGAAAACTTGGCGGGATAAATGTTTCCGTTCTTGGAACAATGAAATGGGACAATGCCGTTTTGACCGATTTTGTTGAAGGCGCTGATGAACTCGCAATGCAACTCGGAATCGACACAACTAAACCTCTTGTTGTTGCTGGCTCAACCGCACCAGATGAACACGCTCTTTTAGCAAAAATAATTCCAGAGAATACACAACTTCTTTGTGCCCCCAGAAAGCACAATTGGTTCGACGAAGCAGAACAACAACTTGCACCATGCAACCGTAGAACTTCAGACGTTCGCATTAAGACAAACCGTTTCCTACTTGACACAATTGGCGAACTTGACATGGCGTACGCACTTGCTGACATCGTGATAATTGGTAGAAGTTTTTCGCCACTGCATGGTTCCGACCCTGTTCAATCAATTGCCTTCGGAAAGCCAACAGTCATTGGACCAAATGCTTCTGATTTTAAAGACATGGTGCAACTACTCGTTGACGGCAATGGTTTGCTCCAGTGCGAGAAAACTGAACTTTCGCACGTTGTTGAAGACCTTCTCTCTAATGAAACTAAGTGCGCATCACTCGTATCAAACGGCAGAGACATCATCCGTTCGCAACAAGGTGCTACCAAGGCATATGAACAACTCATCATGGACAATACTCCTAATGCATGAGCATCAATTATTGCAAACCATTTACGCTTCATCGACAAGTCATCAAGGCGTGTCTATTGGTCCAGGAGACGACATGGGCGAAGTTGTCATCGGTAATGAAAAAGTTTTATTTGCTGTAGATCAGTTAGTAGTGGGCCGCCATGTAACACCCAATACAAAGCCGTCAAATATTGGGAGAAAAGCCGTCGCAAGATGTTTCAGTGATATTGCTGCTATGTGCGCAACACCAGTTGGTTGCTTAATGACTGCATGTGTTCCAAGTGATGCTACAAACCAATGGTGCCAAGAGATTTTTGAGGGCGCAAAACTTGTTGCACAAGAGTGGGGGGGACCATTATTTGGTGGTGATATAGCAAAAAGCGAAGGTCCAGCCGTTTTTTCGATAAGCGCAATTGCAACGCCACCAAAAAACGGTGCTGTCTTGCGTAGTGGCGCACAAGAACACGATTATCTTTGCGTAACTGGCGAACTGGGCAATGCAAATGCAAGCCACCATTTAGCATTCACGCCAAGAATAAATGAAGCGCAAGAATTGCTTGCAATTCTCGGCAATAACTTACATTCAATGATTGATATTAGCGATGGACTAGGCAGGGATGCTTCACACCTTGCAACCAAAGGAATTAATATCATTATTGATACTTCACTTTTACCGTTGCGCGCTGGTGCAACTGTTGAACAAGCTATGAGAGATGGTGAAGATTACGAATTGCTATTTACAAGTTCAACCGTACCGCCAGCACATCTTGCAACAGTTATCGGCAAGGTTCAAACTGGCAACAACACAGTTGTTACGCAAAGCGGCGTAGATATTTCTAATTGCGGATGGAATCACGCATGACAATTATGAACAATGAACAAGAAACAATAGATGCTGCAATCAACTTTGCAAAACAACTTGCACCACCAGCCGTCATTCTTCTTGAAGGCGAACTCGGCGCAGGTAAGACTTGTTTTGTGCGAGGATTATGCGAAGGGCTCGGCGGAGATCCAAGGCAAGTAAGCAGCCCGACTTTTTCTATTATGCAAGAGTATGAAGTAGTATCAGCAGAGCGACTCGTTCATATTGACGCGTATCGTCTCTCTGGCGAAGACGAACTAGCGACCATTGGCTGGGATGAACTGCTTGAAGATACCAATGCAATTATCGCTATTGAATGGCCGTCACGAATTAAAAATGCTCTTCCATCTGAAACGCTTACAATCCAGTTAGAGCACATTGACATTCAAACGCGCGAATTACTCTTCAAAACTTGAGGCGCTGCCTTTACGTGACCAATTTACTCTTCTGGTGATAAAGCATAGATTACGACTCGATGCCCAACGGGGTCCCAGCCTTTTTCTTTGCAAATTGCATTTCGCCATTCTATGAGTTCACCTGATGAAAATTCAATGCGTTTATCTGTCCGCATGCATACCATTGCATCAATTGGTTTTCGTCCATAAATAAGTTGGTAGTGGGATTGTTTACCATCAATCATAACTTCTTGAATTATGCCCGCCTCTCGGAGTAATTTAACCGTGCGATATAGAGTTGCCTTCGAAACGTTATACCCGCTATTTCGCATGCTATCCATTAACGTTTCAGCTTCAAACAAGCCATCTTCCTCTATGATTGCATTTAAAATATCTGCTCTTTCTGGAGTGTATTTTAAATCTTGCGATCGTAAATACCTACGAAATACCGAACAAAGTGGTGCCATGACGTCTTGATGCATAGAAGTATCTTACCATGCACAGATGGTACACATTCTTGCATTTGAATCGTTTGATGGCGGTTCGCATAAGCAATTCAGAAAAACACTTACAAAGTATTCCGCTCATGAATGGGTATGGATAACTCGTCCAGCACGATCTTGGAAATGGCGGATGGCAATAAGTGCACAAGAAATGGTTGATGCAGTGTTTGCACAGGGGATTGCTATGCCAGATGTCATTTTCTGCACCTCCCTCACGGATGTCGCTGCTTTGCGTTCAGCGCTTCCAAAAGAATGGCGCACGCTTCCTGTCGTGCTCTACATGCATGAAAACCAAGTGGCGTATCCAACACATGATGCTCGCGATGCCTCGTTTGCCTTTACAAATTTGCAAAGCGTGTTAACTGCAGACCTTGCAATCTTCAATTCAAAATGGAACTTAGATTCGTTCATTGCAGGTATCGAGTCACTCCTTGAAAAATCTTGGGACACCACTCTCAAAGATATTGAGAATCGTATTCGAGCCAATGCAACGGTTGCCTGGGTGCCGGTTGAGATGCCACCCGAAGATTTAAGAGTTTTACATAATACTGATAACGGCGGACGTTCCATAGCAACGAGAATCGCATGGCCTCATCGCTGGGAGCATGACAAAGGGCCAGAACTGTTACTGAAGTTGGCAAGGGAACACACAACAAAGCAAAATCTACGCTGGATTATTCTCGGAGAACAGTTCAGCGAGATTCCAGAGAGTTTGAAAGTATTTCAAGATGAATTTCAAGACCACATCGATCACATGGGATATGTCGAATCAAAAGAGGAGTACTGGATGTGGCTTGGCAAAGCTGACTGGGTACTTTCAACAGCAGACCACGAATTTTTCGGGATCGCAGTCGTCGAAGCGCTCTTTGCAGGGTGCTTGCCTTGGCTTCCAGAAAAACTCAGTTATCGCGAACTTTTACCTGCCTGCGCAAGGGGGCTGACACCCATGCTTACATCAAAAACCGCTTCCATTACATCTGATATTCATGAACATCTCCATATGGCGCAAGCGATACCAGCCACTAAACGCATAGATTCCTTGATTTTAAGCGTGATTTAAGAAATTTTGTTTGCGCATCTTCGTTCATCATGAATAATAGGAGGACGTCGTAAGCGATTACAATGACTGGATAAATATCGTTTACACTGGAATCTCAGAAGGTGATTTTGCAGCTAAAGAAATTATTTTCTGCGGATCTCCGGATTAATTACCTAGCAGAGTCCACGTTACACCAGTAACCGAAGGAGACAGCCGGGATGGGTCTCATCCGCTAAGCACGGACTAAGAATCGTTAACTCAATTCTTCTTTAAAGAACCGGTCATTTATAATGACCGGTTCCTTTTATAGATATAAACTCTACTCAGCCGCCTGAGCAACAGAGCATTGAATTATGAAGTAAAAATGCAAGTTTAGATGTTTTTAATTTGTTTATTTACATAAAGAGCTATAGTGGACTAATAGGTAATGAGGAAAATAAAATCAATCAAATTGCCTTCCATTTTTTGCATCATTTCTGTTGCACTGCTATTCAATGCAGATGCATCTTTTGCAAATGTTCCTTCTGATGTAACAGTAACTAATGGATCAACAGCTAACCTAACTATTTCTATCATTATTGGCGATCCGCCTAAAACTGAAACAAGCACTGATTCACAAGTCGTTCCTATTGCCGGCGGAGGCAATATTGAATTTAGCCCGGACCAAGAACCTTTCACCAGTGTTGCATTGAACCAACTTCAATTTTCACTTGGAAATGCAACTTTACAGTATGAAGTTCTTTGCGGTTCTTTTTTTGGTTGCATAGATATCACTCTTGATCTATCAAACATTACTGCAACTCTCGCCGCTCCAATAGGAGCAAGTTTCAACGACGTAGGCCATGCCGACTTTAATTCAACTTGGCGATTACAAGCTAATTACGTTGTTAGCAGTCTATTACTAAATACAGAGGGCGCTATCGATACAATTTCAAATTCTGGATTTGGCGGAACATTCGATGCCAATAATGGCAATGTGTTTATTGACCAGATGTACTTGGGTTCAATTCTTGGTGATGTGCCAAACGATTTTGGCTTTACCATTACACTTGAGACAACCGTTGGTTTAGCCGGGACGGCATTAAGCGGAAATTATCAAACGCTCTATGGTGCTTGCTGTTACCAAAATGGAAATTGCCAAAATTCTACAAACATAGACACATGTATTTCAAATGGTGGCTACTACTTCGGCGAAAATACTAATTGTGCTGAGTATCCATGTATTCCTGCAGTCTGTGGCAGCGGGGGACCATGCGGTACTATTCATGGCCCAGGTTGCGACGACAGTAGTTGCTGCGATGCAGTCTGCGCTCTAAATCCTAACTGTTGTGCATTTGGATGGGATGCATCGTGTGCTGTTCTGGCAGTTGAATTATGCAACGCCTTGCCGGGAAATGACAACTGCTCTTCTCCTTATCCAATTGGCCTTGAGCGAATTCCGTTTACAACGATAAATTCAACTACTGATGGGCCTCTTCTTCTTACAGAATGTGCTTCGATGGATGCAGGGCAAAACTTTGTTCATGATGTTTGGTTCTCCCACGTTCCGCAAGTTACAAACGGCGTTGTTATTTCAACATGCGGTCTTGCAAATTTCGATACAAGATTAGCGGTATATGACAGTTGTAATGGGACACTGTTAGCTTGTAATGATGATGGAGATGGCTGCGGCGATGGATCAAGTCAACTGTGTTTCTATGGCGAGCAAGGTCAAGAATATTTAATTCGAGTTGGTGGGTCCTCGGGGTGGGGCAGTGGCGAACTAGATGTTGCGTGGTGTGACTTTATTGATAACCCACAAGCTATTGCCGTCGAATGGTCCGTATCAGACGGGGGCAATGACCATTGGTATGCAATGTACTCACTAGAGGACAGCGCAACCTATCAAGACGCTATTAATGTTGCAAAACATTTTGGAGGCACACTTGCCACCATTACCTCGCCAGAAGAACAGTCGTTTATTAACAATTCGATGTATGCAACTATGGTTGGAGGCGTGACAGCCATTGGGCTTTATCAAGAGCCAAAGAGTCAAGAGCCTGACGGAGGATGGGTTTGGATAACTGGCGAACCATTTGCATGGACCAACTGGGCTTCAGGTGAGCCAAATGATTACGAAGGCGAAGCATTTGGAATGCTGTACCCAAATGGAACTTGGAACGATGCAACAGATGCATTTGGACATGCACTCTTAGAGTTCGAAAGTAATCCGAATCTTAACCAAGCAACTTGGGAAAAAGATTTTGGTGGCAATGGCAACACATACGAGGGCGTTATTTTTCCAAATCGAATTACTTGGGAAGAAGCAAATACATATGCACAAGAACAAGGCGGGACGCTAGCTTCTTTCGAAACACAAGAAGAAGCAGATTGGGTCTTTGAAGAGCTTGGTTCATTCACTTCCTTATGGAGCATGACCTATCTTAATAATGGTCCATGGATTGGCCTTTATAAATCTTTTGATCAATGGCAATGGCTTTCTGGGGCAGCACTAAATTGGAATGGCTGGGCACCAGGCGAACCAAATGAATCTGGTAATTATGGTGCCATGTTTGGTTCAAGTAGATTTTTCAATAACTTGCATAACCCAATGACAAGCGGAGTATTATTTGGCACTGCCCAACTCGTTAATGATTTTGGCTACGCAAGAATTAAATTAGTCGCTGATAGTTTCCCCTCAACATGGGGCACATGGATTTCTGAACCAATACCTGAAAACGTCATTGGAATTAATGCAACGTTTCGATTTAGTTTCAAGAATCAAGATGGCGGTCCTGGCGACGGCTTCTCATTTCTATGGGGCGATTTGTCAGATACATCGGGTGGGCGAGCTTCCGGTGGCGAATGGGGCATCAGTGCTTTTACAGAAGATGAAGCGGGGTTAGCTGTTTGCGCGAGAACGTATCCCGCAGAAGGCGCGAATGGAGTTGCAAGCAAATGGGGTTCACAAGAGTTTGCATTTGCAGGCGTGGATTTCTCTTCTATAACGTACAGTGATTATCAGCAAGCGTTAGACCCAAACAACATGGCAACTATGTATGTCAATTGGACAAAAGAAAATGGCGTATCCATTTCAATTGCTTTCCCTTCAAATAATCCGCAAGTAATTTGGCAAGATCAAGGAGCATCGCATTTTGATGGTATAGACACTTCAAATTGGAACTTTGGCTTTGCTGCACGCAATGGCGCTATTGATATGGATACGCTAATTGGCGACATCGCTTTTGGCTATGAGTTTGTTCCTGAAATTAGTGATATCGATGGAAGCCCAAGGAACACATTCGATGACACATACAATGAGAATATACGGCGTTCTGTAATTATTGAATACGAAACTCCAGTTAACACATGCATCGGAGATTTGTATGGAGATTTAGAAGTAGGAGTAAGTGATCTCTTAGCAATTATTGAAGCATGGGGACCATGTGATAAGGTTAAACCCTGTAACGCCGATGTAGATGAGGATGACATAGTTGCAGTGGGGGACCTTCTTATTCTCATTAGCAACTGGGGAGTTTGTCCGTAAAAGTGTTATAGAACACCAATAACTTTAAACGTGACAAATGTGCTAACCGTGATAAACCTACGTTAATCGTCTGGTAACACGGCTGGAGCATACGCTCTCAAAACTAGCGGATAATGGTCTTGATGCGTTAATTTGGAGTATTTTAATCACTAAATTACGATTTTCTTGCTATTAATGACTTTAATTCTACGAATAGCCTTTGGCAGACGCTTCTATTAGAAGTATATTGAAGTGTTAACGAATTACTAACCCTGTTTGGAGACAGATATGCTTTTTTCACTACGATCGATTTTTACAATAAGTATTTCACTTTGTACAACTTCAACTCTATTTGCTGAGCGAATGGATGTAGAAGTCCTCGAAGATTCTGGCAATTCAATCACGCTTCAATACGATTTTCCTAACTACCGAATGAATGACATTCTGGTTAACGGAAAAATCTTTAAGCAGCCAGTCTTGCAAGGAGAAAACTTCATGATGAAATCTGGTTTTCCAGCATTACCAGATGTTTCACGAGGCATAATCATTCCAGAACAGGGTGATGTCACTGTACGAATTATTGATATGACATTTCATGATGTTGAAGGTATCAACATCGCTCCAAGTAAAGGTACTATCAAAAGAAATATTGATCCCGTGTCTGTCCCGTGGTCATTTGCAAATGCATATAAGCAAAATGCTTTTTGGCCAGAAGAAATAGTCTCCGCTCGTGACCCACATATTATTCGTGATATTCGTGGAACAGTCATTGATGTTAACCCATTTCAATTTAATCCCATTACAAAAACTCTCCGTGTTATTGACTCGCTCACTATTGAAGTAATCACTGAAGGCACAAACGGCATCAACTCAATACCTCGAGCAAAGAAACATAGCATTGGCAATTCGTACTCCATCATGATGGAACGTCACTTCCTCAATTATGAAACAGCCACTCGGTATGACCCGCTTTCTGACGATGGCGACATGCTTATCATTTGTTACGACGACTTCACAGATGAAATTCAACCATTTGCAGATCACAAGAATAGCATTGGTATGTATACAACAGTTGTCCCAGTATCATCCATTGGCAACTCTGAATCAGCTATCGACGCATACATAGAAAACGTATACAACACTAGCAACCTTGGATTTGTACTTTTAGTTGGCGATGCATTTCAAGTTGCAACTGGTTCCCACCCTTACGAAGGTGGGGCAACAGATCCAATGTACGGCCAAATTGCTGGCACTGATCATTACCCAGAAATTATCGTTGGTCGTTTCTCAGCAGAAACCGGCGCCCATGTTACCACTCAAGTTAACCGTTCCATTGACTACGAAGTTAATCAAGCAACACAAACCAGTTGGTACCACAATGCAATTGGTATTGCTTCTGCAGAAGGCTCAGGCATTGGCGATGATGGCGAAGCCGACTTTGAACACATGGATGTTATTAAGCAAAAACTTCATACCTATGGTTTCTCGCAAGTAGATCAAGTCTATGACACCAACGGTGGCAACTCTGCACAAATCACAAACGCACTTCATGAAGGTCGTGGAATCATTAACTATGTTGGGCACGGCTCAACAAACGCTTGGTCAACAACCGGCTTTAATAACTCCAATATTGATGCGCTTCAAAATACAGGCATGCTTCCTTGGATTGTTTCAGTTGCATGTGTAAATGGTGAATTCGATGGACCGACTTGTTTTGCTGAGGGCTGGCTCCGTGCGACACACAATGGTGAACCAACAGGCGCTGTTCTTGCTTACATGTCATCTGTTAACCAGTATTGGGCTGAACCAATGTGTGGGCAAGATGAAATAGTTGACTTGTTTATTGTCGAACAGTACAAATCATGTGGCGTCCTTGCAATGGCTGGCTCATGCCAAATGGTTGATGAATACGGTAGCTCAGGCGAAGACATGATCGATACTTGGCATATCTTTGGCGACCCTTCACTATGTGTTGTTGGAACAACAGAACCAGCAGACCCATGCGATGCACCTATCGGATTCTGCCCTGAAGATGTTGATGGTGACTCTGTAGTTGCAGTTGGCGATGTCTTGGCAGTCGTTGGCAACTTCGGCGACTGTGGTGATGGTACATACAAACCAATTGGCGATGTCGACGGTGACTGCTGTGTTACTGTTAGTGACTTGCTTGCAGTAGTCGGTTCTTGGGGTAATGATTGCACACCAATTGGCGCTTGCTGTCTTCCTGAAGGTGGTTGTTCTGAAGCAGAGACTGAATCTGACTGCTTAAATGTAGGCGGGGAATATAAAGGTGATAACTCATCATGCGAGTTTGTTGGTTGCCCTGCACCAGGAGCTTGCTGCTTTGCCGATGGTACTTGTGTCTTTGCTATGCCAGAACAATGCGTTGATTTAGGCGGTGGATACCAAGGTGCTGGTTCAGATTGCGCATCAACCCAGTGCCCAATCGCTGGAGCAGGCGATGAATGTTCTGGTCCATTGATTGCACAGAATGGCGCGAACGAATTTGAAACATTAACTGCTACTCCAAGCGCGAACCCGCCAAATGATGCGCAATGCGCTGGCACCTATCTCGATTGGGGTAACTCTTCTGATATCTGGTTCCTGTACACAGCAACAACTTCTGGCCCTGTACATTTCACTACATGCGATGGCGCCAGTTACGACACATCAATGGCCTTGTATGAAGGAACTTGCGACAATCAAGTTGCTTGTAATGGAGACGGGTATACCGACACCGGTTGCCAATCCTACCACTCTGAAATTGATTACGGCGTTGTAGCTGGTAATACCTATTACATCCGAATTGGTGGATGGCAGGAAGCGACTGGCTCCGGAACGCTTACAATCAATTGAGTAATGGAGTTGTTATTAAAGTTATTACGATTACGATCATGAAATATACGCACAAATAAAATTAGACTTCATTGTTAGGAGCAACTAATTTTTATAGTTTGAATCATAGTTGACATTATTATTCCACAGAAGGAGAAAGAATCGTGAAATTACATCTACTACTATCAATAAGTGCGGCCCTTACGCTTTGCACAATTACCCATGGCGAAACCGCCATAGACAATAATCTTATGCAACGCATGGAAGAAGTTGGACCAAAGGGAACAGTCTCGACACTTGTTTATTTAGTAGATCAGGTGAATGTCAAATCTCTCTCCGATTCTATTACGCAAGCCAATATGCGATTTGCAGACAGGCATCAGCTTGTCGTAGAATCTTTACAATCTACTGCACTGAGCACACAAGGTTCAATTCTTGCTTCACTGAGGAGCCAACAAGGGGTGACGAAGATTACACCGTTTTGGATTTCAAATGTAATTCGTGTTGATGCACGCCCTGATGTCATCCATGAACTCGCAAACCGAAGTGATGTACTTCGCATTTATTTAAATTATCCAATTGAATTAGTCACACCAGTACGTATGGGACCAGTCGAACATTCAGACAACCGCGGAGGTGTAGAACCGGGTATTACTGCAATCCGCGCGACTGAAGCATGGGGCATGGGGTACACAGGCGCAGGCGTCCTCGTCGCAACACTTGATACTGGTGTAGACGGAAGCCACGAAGCGCTCGCTTCACGCTGGGCTGGTCTTCGACCTGAATACGCGGGCCACCCCGAGTGGGCATTTCTTGACCCGTATACCTACAACCATGATTTTCCGTTTGACTCAGGAAGCCACGGGTCGCACACAATGGGTACTGTTTGTGGTGGCTCGCCAGGACTTGGCATTGGCGTTGCGCCAGACGCACACTGGATTACTTCTGCGGGCATTGACCGGAGTTCGATCGGCGAAACAGTCGCAGATGCAATTGAAACATTTGAGTGGTTCATCGATCCAGACGGCAACCCCGCAACTGCGTGGGACGTGCCACGAGTTTGCTCAAACTCTTGGGGCTTGACCTCAGGCCACGGGTATCCGAACTGTGACGAAACATTTTGGACCTTCCTTGACGCTCTTGAAGCAGCCGGCTGTGTGGTTTTATTCTCAGCAGGCAACGAGGGCTCTTCTGGTTTACGTCGACCTGGCGACAGAGCAACCGACGAATACCGGACATGCGCCGTAGCTGCAATTGATCCATACAACCCCAATTTTCCGATTGCAAGTTTTTCATCACGCGGTCCTACAAATTGCACTCCATCTGGCGCATCTGCCATTAAACCAGACATTTCTGCACCCGGCGTGGACACGTACTCCAGCGTTCCTGGTGGCGGCTACTCCTCCTATAGCGGAACGTCCATGGCATCGCCACATATCAACGGTGCTGTAGCACTCATGCTTCAAGCAAACCCTGATCTTGATGTCGAAACAATTAAAGAAATTTTGTTTTCCACTGCCGTCGACTTGGGCTCAGCAGGAGAGGACAACGACTACGGACATGGAATTATTGATTGCGTTGAAGCAATTAATATGGCAATCAAACTTTCAGATCCTTGCAATGCAGCCCTTGGATTCTGCCCACAAGATATTGACGGCGACTACAGCGTTAACGTTTTAGATTTACTTACAGTCATCGGTACGTGGGGTGTATGTGGTGACGGTTCATTTAAACCAGCCGGTGATGTTGATGGAGATTGTTGCGTCACTGTTGCTGACATTCTTTCTGTTGTTGACGCTTGGGGAAATAACTGTACCCCAATTGGTGCGTGTTGCCTTCCAGAAGGTGGTTGCTCAGAGGCAGTAATAGAAGCGGAATGCTTACAAGCAGGTGGAGAATACAACGGTGATGACTCAACTTGTGCTTTTTCCAACTGTCCAGACAATGGCGCTTGTTGTTTTGATGATGGTTCATGCACGTATGGATTGCCAAACATATGTATCGAACAAGGTGGTGGATTCCAAGGCAATGGAACTGCCTGTGACACTACTAACTGTCCAATTGCAGGCGCTGGTGACGAATGCTCAGGAGCATTGATTGCATCAGATGGCGCAAATTCATTTGAAACAGTAACTGCTACGCCAAGCTCACCTGAGCCAGATGAAGCACAATGTTCTGGCACATTCTTGGACTGGGAGGGCTCCGCAGATATTTGGTTCAGATATACAGCAACAGCCTCTGGATCTACTAAGTTTACCACTTGTGATAGTTCTAGTTTCGACACCTCGATGGTTTTATATGAAGGAAGTTGCGACAACCAAGTAGCTTGCAATGGCGACGGGAGTGGCGATACTGGCTGTCAGTCGTATTACTCTGAGATTGACTACACCGTTGAAGCTGGTAATACCTATTACATCCGAATTGGTGGGTGGCAAGCAGCAACTGGCTCAGGAACTTTAACGATTAACTAACCCGTTTCCATTTAATTGTACTATTTTGTTAATAGTATTCTTGATGGAAACTTTTGAAAAAATAACCTGGAAAAAGATATAGTGAATTTTAATAATAAGATAGTCAGTGCTTTTTGTATCACTGCAACAATTGCCGTCACCACTAATGCGGAGTTCACTGGCAGTGTTTTTATGGACATTAAAGTCATTAAGGCTGTAGACGATTTTGGTGCTGAGGACTTTAACGGAACAGTCGTTGACCTTTGGGCCGAGTCTGATGACTCTGACGATGTTCTCCTGAATGTCCATGACTTCAATGATATAAACCTAGGTCTAACCTACTACCAATGTTCCACTAGCGTATCATGGCTACCCGGAAACTTAGGTGGTATATTTGAAACCCAAGCACTTTTGTACGCCGACAGTTACGTTTCGATCGGTGGCTACAACGGTGGTTTGCAGCCCAATAACAATGGCATAGGGCTTGACCCTAGCTTTGGTGGTAGTGAAGCTGCTGGACCTCAAGCGAATGCTGGTTGGTATAACGGCAATCCATCAAACATATCTGGTTTAGTCGAGCTAACTGAACACACAACGACTGGTCTTGGTGTCTTCATCGGTCGCTTCTCCATCCAAGGCAGTGATCTTGACATGGCAGGTGGAACAGGCGTTTTAACATACAACCAAGGTCCGAGCACACCCGGTTACCAGATTGACTTTACTATCGTCGTCGACTCTCCTGTTGACACTGACGGAGATGGTATCCCTGACAATAAA
>JABIWU010000021.1 GCA_018701395.1 Phycisphaerae bacterium
TAAATAACTGGGGACCATGCTTCGATTGCAATGCTGACTTTAACAATGATGACATCGTTGATTTATCCGATTTACTCATCGTCATCAGCAACTGGGGACCGTGCGAATAAAGCCAACTTCCCCGTCTATAAAGTGATGCCATAAATGACCTCCTTTTGGTTGAGGGAAACTGTCAACAAAAGTGACAACACTTCTATGTCAGATGTGCTCTATTTGTGCTGTTGTTACAAACAATGACTAAGGACTACGAAAGTCCTACGTCATAGAAGTGAGTACCAATAAACACGAATACCCATAAGAAAAACGCCCTTTCCTGAGAAAGGACGTTTCATAAAGCGGTGGGGATGGGATTCGAACCCATGAAGAGGCGAACCCCTTACCGGTTTTCAAGACCGGCGCCTTCAACCGCTCGGCCACCCCACCTAGGGTTGCTAGAAATGCGATTCTAGAAGTCGAATTGTACTACCATAACCTCTATATGCGTACCCCATCCGCCATCTTCTTAACACTTTGTGTAATCCTAGGCGGTTGCAATTCGTACACCACAGTCACGCTAGGGATTACTAGCCCGACAAACGAACCCATCCAAGGCGCAACTGTGCAAGCTTCGCCAATGTACTTCTTCAACCCGACAGACAACAACTACATCATCGTTGGACCGTACGATATTCTCGAACCTTTTCCAGCTAAAAGCGACAGTGGGACAACCGATGAAAATGGCCGAATCGATTTACAGATTGTTTCGAAAAGTCCGCTAGAACTTATTGTTCTTTGTAAATCATACGAACCCTGGGAAGGCACTATTGCAATTACAACACAGGGAAAAGTTACGATTAAACCGTACAAAAACGAAGATTTAATTCGCGTTGAAGTTCAATAGATTACTTTTTAGATTTGAAAATACGGAAGAGTTTTGTGAGTGGATCGTAAAACTCGTCGACAACACTTTCCTTTAAGGGAATGATTGCGTTGTCCGTGATCGTAATATGCTCGGGGCAAACTTTCGTGCAACACTTAGTAATATTACAGAAACCAATCCCATGCTCATTTTTTAAATCTGGTATTCGATTTTCAACATCAAGCGGATGCATCTCGAACGCCGCTGCTTTCACAAGCATTGCTGGTCCAATGTATTTGTCGTGTTCATGATGGTCTCGTAGAACGTGGCACACGTCTTGGCAAAGAAAACATTCGATGCACTTTCTAAACTCTTGCGCTCGCTCAACATCTTCTTGTTGCATTCGCCAAGTACCATCAGATGCGTCTGGCTTGCGTGGCTTGAACGGCTTAACTGCCATCTTCGCTTCGTAATTCCAACCCACATCCGTGACCAAGTCTTTCACAAGTGGGAATGCTTTCATTGGTTCAACAGTGACCGGCTTTTCTAAATCAAGAGATGAAAGGCGTGTCATGCACATAAGTTTTGGCATGCCATTAATTTCAGCGGAACAGGAACCACACTTGCCCGCTTTGCAATTCCACCGAACCCCAAGATCCGACGCTTGCTCTATCTGTATGTCATGCACTGCGTCAAGGACTACCATGCCTTCGCTGACTTCTGTTGTGTATTCTTTGAACGAGCCGTTGTTGCCTTCGCCACGCCATAGTTTAAATGTGACTTGGGCCATTATTCGTTCGCCTCAATAATTTGTTTCATCTCATCCGTTTGCGGAACAACAGGCACTCGCTCAACTTCCATCGAACCGTCCTGTGCTTTACGTACTACTGTGTTATACGTACTACCCTCTTTTGATTTCTCAGGGTACTCTTCTCTGAAATGCCCCCCGCGACTTTCTGTTCGTTGCTCGGCAGATAAGCACATTGCTTCTGAAACTGTAAGCAAGTTGTGCAAGTCAAGGGCAGTATGCCAACCGGGGTTGTATTCTCTATTGCCAGGCGCGTGCGCGTTTTCTGCCCTTTTTGCATACGCATGGATGTGCTCAATGGCTTCGTTCAACCCCGCTTCACTTCTTGAAATTCCAGCAAGGTCTTGCATTGTTTCTTGCAAATCCTGCTGAATTTTGTATGGGTTTTCGCCCTCCGTTCGATCAACAGGCGCAAGCGCTTGCGTCACGAGAGTATCTACTTCTTTTGAATCGATGGCACTAAAGGTATCAATTGCTGCTGCAAACTTTGCAGCGTGCGCACCTGCTCGTTTACCAAAGACAAGTAAATCTGAAAGCGAGTTGCCACCGAGGCGATTTGCGCCGTGCAAACCCGCAGCGCATTCGCCACACGCAAAAAGACCTTCAACCGTTGTCATTTGCGTTTCTGAATCCACACGAATGCCGCCCATTGCATAATGCGTTGTTGGACCGACTTCCATTTTTTCTTTTGTTATGTCAACGCCTGCAAGTTCTTTAAACTGATGGTACATGCTTGGCAATTTCTTTTTGATATGCGTTTCTGAATCTTTAATCTTCTCTTCAATCCACGCGATATCAAGGTACGCGCCACCGTGTTCGCTGCCACGACCTGCTTTTACTTCTTTGACAATCTTCCTTGCTACATGATCTCTCGTGAGAAGTTCTGGCGGTCGATTTGCCTCTTTGTCACCTGTAACATATCGCCAACCCTCTTCTTCGTTGTCGGCGGTCGATGAGCGATAAAGGGGAGGTACATCCTCAAACATAAATCGCTTGCCTTCGCTGTTGGTTAAGATTCCACCCTCACCGCGAACACCCTCAGTAACTAAAATGCCACGGACACTTGGTGGCCACACCATTCCGGTTGGGTGAAATTGTACAAATTCCATGTCAAGCAAATCCGCACCAGCATCGTAGGCGAGTGTTTGCCCATCGCCAGTGTATTCCCAACTGTTACTTGTGATTTTAAATGCTCGACCGTATCCACCCGTTGCAATAACAATTGCCTTGGCTTTGAATAAAAGGAATCTTCCTTTTTCTCGCTCATACGCAAAAGCACCTACGACTTTATTTCCATCAATCAGTAAATTCGTGACGGTCACTTCCATGTGGAAGTCAATGCCGTGATGTATACCGTGGTCTTGTAACGTTCTAATCATTTCAAGACCAGTGCGATCTCCAACGTGTGCTAACCGAGGATATTTATGCCCACCGAAGTTGCGCTGAAGGATTTTTCCTTCTTTTGTCCTATCGAATAATGCGCCCCATGATTCCAACTCGTGCACACATGATGCAGCTTCTTTCGCGTGATGTTCAGCCATCTTGCAGTTATTTAAATATTGACCGCCGCGCATGGTGTCAGCGAAATGTACTTTCCAGTTATCACGGTCATCTACATTTCCCATTGAAGCCGCCATGCCACCCTCTGCCATAACAGTGTGCGCTTTGCCAAGGAGTGATTTACAAACTACGCCTACTGAATCGCCCATGGACGCTGCTTCTATTGCTGCGCGTAAACCAGCGCCACCTGCGCCAATGATTAAAACATCGTATTCATGCGTTGTACATCGGTCGCTCAAAATAGTCTCCAATCTGTCCAAACACCTGTACTACATAACCGAACGTATAAGTCCGTAAAACCAACCCAAATCAAACTCATCCACGCGAAGAGCATATGCTTTTTATTTAAACAACTGACACATTCATATGCTTTTTTATGCGCTTTGTGTTTAGAAATTTCTTTAAACCGTCCGCCTACGATGTGCCGAAGCGCATGGCAACCAAACGTATACCCGCCTAGTAAAATAACGTTAATTGTTAGAACAATAGTTCCTACGCCAATACCAAAGTGTTGTACTCCCTCTGCATCTGTAAACCACATACCAAGCCAAGCGTCATACGCAAGGATGCCAATGAATACAACCGCAATGTACATAAAGTAGCGGTGAATGTTTTGAAGAACTAAGGGGAGAGAGTTTTCGCCACGATAGCACGACCTAGGTTCACCCACGGAGCAATTTGTTGGGTCTGACATAAATGCTTTGTAATAAGCACCTCTATAGTAGTAACATGTAAACCGAAACCCACCCGGAGCCCAGAGAATCAGAAGTGCAGGAGAAAACGGAAGCCATGCTGGCCATATCTCTGGTTTCGCTCCGAACCAAGCGTGTCCTTCGGAACCAAAAATAACTGGGGAATAAAACGGCGAAAGGTAGGATGCCCCACCGCCATCAAAAAAATAATGCTCGCCTTGAAATGCCGCCCATGTTGAATAGACGACAAATGTAGAAAGGCCAATAAATACAATAATGGGTTGCAGCCACCACACATCCGTACGGTTTGTACGTCCAAAACCTTTTGCTTTGGGGAGATGTTGTGGTAATGGGAGGGGCGTTTGAGGCATATATAATAACGGTCTAAAGACCTATATTTTAGCATATATAAATAACCCATGCCTCAACGCTAGTGATTTTTTAGCCCAAGAGAAACGATTGTTGTGTCGTCATCGAGTTCACTGCAGCCTGCCCAACTAATGACCGCAGCAAGAAGTCGATTTACATCTTCCTCTGCAGAAGGTGAAGCTGCGACTAGTTCGTATACTCTCTCAACTCCATATTGTTCGCTAGACGCCGTTTGTTGTTCAGGTATTCCGTCACTGAAAATGATAATACGATCGCCAGGCTCAACAAATAAAGTCGCATTTCGGTATTCCGAATTTGCGTCAATACCAATTAAGAAACCATCAGGTGTAGGTGGTGCTTCAGATATGCCACTAACTCGTCTAATTGCCCAGTGTCCATGCCCTGCATCAACGTAGGTAAGTTCTCCTGCTTCTGCATCGAAAATGCCAACCCATAACGTCAAAAACCGATTCATTGGAGAGCGTTCTGCCACGAACTTATTTACTGCCGTTACAGTTTCTTCTGGAGAACAACCACTTGTAATTCGTGCGTGAATAAAAGATTGAGCAGATGACATTAAAATTGCAGCACCAGCGCCTTTTCCACTTACATCGCCAACGACAAGTGCTAGCCTATTCTCCGACAATGGAATAATATCTAGCAAGTCACCTGATGCTTCCCGCCCGGGTTTAAATATACGACCCCAAACAAACACATCCCCTGCTCCAACATCATTTGGAATAAGTAACTGCTGTGCTTCACGCGCTGCAGATAAATCTTGCTCAAGCCGCGCTTGTTCAATTTGATTTTCAAGTCGCCGTAAGTTTGCATATGCAAGCCCTGCCATTTGGCAAAGACCTTGGCAGAAACCCGCCGCATCTGGTTGTATTTGTTGTTCCTGCTCTCTAGCGTCAAGGTAAAGATACGCAACGAGTGTATCGTCAACTAAAATCCCGCTACAAATTGCAGAGTGAATATTTAAGTCAGCAATACTTTGACCAAAGCCAGCCGTCTCCCCAGAAAGCAAGCAAGCAACATCGCCACGGGAAGCTGCATTTAATAATGACTTACTGAAAGTTGTTCCTGCTGCATCTCGTGAATCACCGTCTAAAAAACCGATTGCTTGGATTTCATCACTTTCATCTGTATGCATGAGCATAGCTGCCCGCTGGAAACCGGTGCCACCGATTGCAGACTTCACAACAAGAGAACCAAGTTCATGTAAATTTGTTGCTTTGTTTATATCAGCAGAACATTCAATGAGTAAAGACAAACGATGTTGCGCCAAATGACCAAGATCATTTCGTGACATCCGCTGTACACGATTTTCTACTTCAACGCTATCGTCAATAGTTAGCATTGAGATAGGTGCGCCTTGCCTTACACTTATACGAAATATCCACGGACCTATACGTATCATGTCCCCAGTTGTAATACTTGTATTTGCTTCTTTTTGGCACTGCGTATCGTTGACAAAGGTGCCTTGGCGACTCCCTAAGTCAACTAGGAAGCATCCTTCGCCAGTTGAAACGAACCTGCCATGTTGCCTTGAAATTGTCGCTTCAGGCAATTTAATATCGCACTGCGAACCGCGGCCGAAAAGCAAATCTGCTCCTGGCTCAAGCCAAAAACCATCGAATTCCGGTCCAAGTACCGGTTCAAACCAGAGCCGTTGAATTGCTTGCGTTGCTTGCGTCACACTGCATAGGATAACAAGAAGAACACACTTTTACGCTCATTCTGCATAATAGTGACAGTCACGTGACTGACAATTTATTGACCAAAAAGCGAAGAGAAATCAAAGCTATCACCACCACCACTGTCGCCACTTATGGTGAATTGGGCGTTGAGCGCTTTTTCGATTTTCATTGAAGCATCAGACAAATGCGCACGTGTGTACGTATCTTTAGCTTTCGCCTTATCAATTAGTTTGAGAATATCTTTCAACTGCATACGAACTAAACTCTGAATAGTCCTGCCAGCAGGCGTACCGCTGTCTTCTTCCAAACTAAGTTCAATCAAACGAGCAAGGTGTTCACTTTGCAAATTACGTCGCAAACTTGAAATTGCTGGCCTTCGATTCGTTGAATTTTCTGGCAAGTCACCTAGTTCACTCCAAACTTCATCGGTGACCGATTGAATAACTTCAGCAAGGGTAAGAACATCAACGTTTGGATCATTTCGGAATTCGCCATCGTAAAGGTTACCCAATTTAACTGGATTCAATACCATTGAAAGTGCAGATGCTTGCATCCCGCCAATTTTTTGATGAATTGGATACGACGAGTTAGTTCGAATACTATCGCCACCGCCGTTGTCCCAGTATTTTTCAACTGTCATTTTATGCAGTAATTCACTATCTAAACCCCACGCTTCATCGCGCATTGAGTTTTCAAGAACCATCGCGAGTGCTCTACGCTGAGTTTCTGGATCGATTTCTTCAATTGGATTTCGGTCGCCTGGATCACCCTTTCGAGCGCGATTGTTAAGTGTTCCCCCAATCCAATCGGCTGCAGTACCAACGGATGAAAATTGTCTGTTGATTAACATTTCGTAACCGTTACGAGCTCTGCCCCAACTCTGGCCATCTTTCACCATTCGCTCAAGAATTGTCGCTCGAAGAAGTTTCACTAAACGTATTTGCGAATCCGCATAATCAAGTGGGTTCTTGCCCCAGTCGAATCGCCTGGATGATGGGTCACTATCAAACGTATCTTCGTCTGTCGAGTACGCAAGTTGCGGTTCGTTCACGCGTGAGAGTATGTTTGGTAACGATTCATCGTCCGTGGTGTATCCATATTCAATCGCCCAGTAATCGTAGGGACCGATTGTCATCATCGTGAAGTCGCCTTGGTCTGGACCATCCTCAACGTTAATGTTCAATGGTGCATACTCCATCACAGAACCACAAATTGCTTCAGGTTCAAAGTTTTGGTTATTCATTTCGTCCATGTCGTACACAGTGGATGCTTTAAAGTTATGTCGCAAACCCAGTGTATGACCAGTTTCGTGCATGATGACATCACGCAACATTGGACCAATAAACCAATCAGGCACACCGTCTAACATATCGCCTTCGTACGCATCGCTGTCTTCGTCACCATCTTCATCACCCGTAAGCATGGTCAAAATATCGGGGTGCAATCGTGCCATAGAGAGTTCCGCTGCTTGGAACGCTGGATACATGCATGCGCCATTTGTTTGGCTCACACGGTTTCCGAGCCCATCGTATTCTTCGTCGCCAATAAGATCGGTATTCTTCGCTAGCGATGGATGTGTAGGGAGTGAATAGATTTGCTGTGCAATTGCTTTTTGCTCAAGTGGAGTTGCCAACCGAATTCTTGGGTCCCAATTAGGATGGGTCTTTAACCATTCTCTTGCAGCTGGATCAAAACTTTCCATTGCAATCTCAGGTAACAGTCTATGCCAAGCTTTCGTCCAACCGGATACAAACGCTTCATCCATCACGATATCCGCATCAAGAATACGTCCTGTTTCCGGATCAACACGGCTTGGTCCAATTGCAAAACCCATATCTGCAGTTGTCCAAAGAATAAAGTTGTACCGAGCGTCTTCAGGATCTTTGTCCATATGTGCGCCAGTAGAAGCGTCTTGTTGATACACCTCAATGGCATTTACAATTCCAACTTGCTCAAACGCTTTGTTCCATTCAAGCACACCGTCTCGAACCCAACGACGGTATCGCACAGGGATAGTGTGCTCTAAATAGAACACGATAGGTTGTTTTGGCGGGCTCATTCTTAAGCTTGGATCTGCTTTTTCAAGATGCCAACGCGTTACATAGCGCACCCATGGGTCGTCGTTTGCTGCATCACCAATATCTTTAAATGTTGTATTGAAATATCCTATACGGTGGTCAGCAATTCTTGGCTCGTACCCTGTGTCCTGCTCAACTGTTCGGATCGAATATGAAAGTGTTCCGAATTGTCTTGCAGAAAGTGGAAGTTCAAAAGACAATTCAACATTTGATGGAAAACTTTTTGCATTTTTCAAAACTGCAAGGTCCGTGCGTGCACCACGAGCTTGTGAGCCAAAAAAGTTTGTTGCACCATGCAAAAATAAATTTGTGCCGTCAATGACAGGTCCGCCGTTTGGTCCTTCAGTTACAATCGGGACATCTAAAATAACACGATTTGTAAACACTCGGTCATACCCGCTTTGCGATTGGGAATCACCAGTTGATTTAATTTCAAGGTTTGGTTGCACAAGTACTAACTGATCTTTAATGCGAGTCCAGAAACCATACATGTCTCCAATCTGAACACCTGCTTCACCGATACCGCTCGAAATGGTATATGCAATGAGAATTGGCTGACCTTCATAGTTCGGTGCAATTTCAATGAGAAGAAGGTCATCGCTATCACGATACAACGTATACATCCCGCTATTACCATCGATAGATGAAATAACCGTGTCATAGCCATCTGCGACTTGATCAAAGGGTGGTAGCCCCTCATCAGCACTGGAATTACCCATCATGCCGAAATTTGGCCGTGCAGCACTGTCTGCAGGAGTTGCATTAGTCGCGTTTTCTGGGGAGAGAGATAAAGTTAAAGCAATTGCGAAAGTAGTTAACATAGTTTTTCCTTACGAGAGTTTCTGCTCTCTAGTTCTTTCTTCGGGAAGACGATTCTAAAGGCAACAACCGAAGAAATGTCAAATGATTATCGGGCGTTTTTGCAAAACAGGGCTAAAGCAACAATAGCAAGGGCTAAAAATGCTAAAACTACATAAATTATTGGCCCAAAACCACTTGCAACTGCAACATCGGTTCCTGAACCAGCAATTTGTAAGGAAGACAATCCAACAAGCGGCCCTGCCATATACCCCATACCAATAAATGCTTCATGTTTACCTGCGGCGTCAACTTTTGCACGGCCAACAGACATGGCGTAATAAAGTGCTACATAATACGTTGCGCCCATTCCAGCGCCAAAAAGCGCTAAACCCGTAATGAGTAACGGTAGAGAAAATGCACTTAAAATGAATAAGAACCCCGTAGCCATTGCAAACATAGCAACCCATAACACTGACCATTTGCCGTGCCACCTTCCCGATTTCCACATAATTGCCGTCACAAGTACTCTAGCAACCATCCAAATTGAAACCACAGGAGTTTGCCAGAAAATATCAATCGCAATCCCCGCGAGAACAAACGGCAGCAACGGCGCAAGCACGCCATTGATAGCATAACTCAATGGCAATAACACACGGGCACCACGGAGCAAATCTTTATAAGACTCCGGAACATGTTCGCTTAAACTTGCTACATCGTGCGCGGGCGGGTTCTTCGAATACCAAGGCAAAATGCCGATTGCAATTAAATTCAAACAGCCAATGCTAACGATTACCATCGATGCATGTTTGTCCATTAACGGAGCCATTGCAATCATAGAACTTGCAACTGAAACCATCCAAACAATATTCCACCAGCCAATCGCCCTTCGCATTTCAGGTCCGTGTCGCCCTGCAACTAAATAACTTTCAACGATTGGCCAAAGCCATGCACTGCAAAAACCTGCAACTGCGCCAGAAGTCCAAATTACAAACGAGCCAGTAAACATCAGTGGCAAAGAACAAACTAATGCAATCGTAAAAAGAAGCAACGCGATAATTGTTCGCATTGAAAAATATGGCCGGAACATACGAGTGCAAACACCTGAAGTCAAAGCACCCGTAACATAAACAATGCCAATCAGCACGTAGAGCGCTAAGTTCTCTGTTTCCCCGAATCCATAGTCACGTTTTGCAATAAACGGCAAACCATTCCAAATTACACTTGTGCCAGAAGATGCTAATCCTGTAAGGGCAAGAGAGGCCGTTAGTGATGTCTGTTTAATGTGCGGCTGGTTCACTTGCGACTTGGTAATTTGGCGCTTCTTTAATGATTTGAATATCGTGAGGGTGGCTCTCGATAAGTGATGCGCCACTTACTCGAACAAACGTTGCTTGTTGACGAAGATCACTCACTGTTGCAGTTCCACAGTACCCCATCGCTGCGCGAAAACCGCCAACCATTTGGTATGTAAAATCGCCTAGACTTCCGCGATAAGGAACCCGGCCTTCAACGCCTTCGGGCACGTATTTATTTGTACTTGTTACATTGGCCTGCCCGTAACGGTCAGCTGAACCAGAGCCCATAGCGCCTTCGCTACCCATACCACGGTATGTTTTAAAACGCCTGCCTCTGTGCAAAATCAACTCGCCAGGGCTTTCATCAAGGCCTGCAAAGAGTGAACCAAGCATCACTGAACTGGCACCCGCTGCAATCGCTTTACCAATGTCCCCACTCTGTCTAATTCCACCATCTGCGATAACTGGAATGTTATGTTTATCAGCCGCAATACACGCGTTAACAATTGCAGTCAGTTGCGGAACACCAACACCACTTACGATTCTGGTTGTGCAAATTGAACCAGGTCCAATTCCAACTTTAACAGCATCTGCACCCGCATCTATAAGTGCTTGCGCGCCTTCAGTTGTTGCAATGTTTCCTGCAATGACATCAATGTCCCACCGACTTTTAATTTCTTTTACAGTGTCTAAAACATTTTGCGAATGACCGTGTGCTGTATCAACGACAATGACATCCACTTCTGCTTGTATCAATGCTTCAACACGGTCAAATTGTTTCACGCCAACAGCGGCACCAACACGCAAACGTCCGCGTTTATCCCTACATGCTTTTGGATGACGTCGAATATTATCAATATCTCGCATTGTGATTAAACCACAAAGTTTATTTGCATCGTCAACAAGGATTAATTTTTCAACTCGAGCGCGAACCATCATGGCTTCAGCTTCCTCAAGCGTTGTGTTACCACCGCCTTTTACAAGGTCTTTCCCTGTCATCAACTCGCCAACAAGTTGATCGGCTGAACCAACAAACTTCATATCTCGCCGAGTCAAAATTCCAACTACTTCGCCATTGCCCATGCCATCGATGGTTACTGGAAAACCAGAGACATTTTGTTCTTCCATCCAGGTCATTGCCTTACGAATGGAATCTTCTGGGCTCAATGTTACGGGGTCTGTAATGACGCCATTTTCAGAACGCTTTACTTTTGCAACCTCGCGAGCTTGGATTTCTGGTGGCATATTCTTATGAACAAAACCAATTCCACCCTCTTGAGCGAGAGCAATTGCCAAAGCGGACTCTGTCACAGTGTCCATTGGTGCCGAAATTAGTGGAATATTGAGGGTAATTCGATTTGTTAGCCGCGTAGACGTGTCGGCCACATCTGGGGTAATTTGGCTAAATTTAGGTACTAGTAGAACATCATCAAAAGTAATGCCCTCTGTAATATGCAACATTTCCATTGGACAATTTTACCAGTTTTACATAAAGTAATCAAGCCGTTTTTGCCTAGTAAGACCCCTCAATATGCTACTCTGCGCAATCAAATTGCGTTCTGCGCTCCTTATTTACAAGAAGAAATTAAAAGTGACCAAACCAGAAGATAACGACACCGCAAATGCAGTCCACAACGACCAAGGAACAACCCCTGGAAATGGCGTAACTGCGTTTCGAAAAATGCTCAAAGCAACAATTAACTTTGAAGCATCTGACTTGCACATTAAAGCGGGCACGAAACCTCGAATTAGAGTCCGAGGCGTGCTACGAAGTCTTGATGCGGAAACCAACAGTGAAGAACTGTGCTATCAAATTGCACAAGATATTCTTGATGATGAACAGTACCGTCACTTTAAAAAACATGGCCAAATCGACTTGGCGTATGACTTTGACGAAGACAACCGATTCCGCGTCAATATGTTTATGGCGCGAGGGAAGCCATCTCTTGCTTGCCGATTGATTACTTCTGGCATTATGACATTTGAGCAACTGCACCTTTCACCAATTCTCGGCGAAGTTGCAATGAGTGCGAATGGTTTGATTTTGTTTGCAGGCGTTACTGGTTCTGGAAAATCCACTTCAATTGCAGCGATGCTTAATTATGTAAACGAAAGAAAACGATGCCACATCGTTACTATTGAAGACCCAATCGAATACATTTTTAAAGATGATAAAGCAACCATCAACCAGCGTGAAGTTGGCATTGATTGTTTGAGTTTTAATGAAGCACTTCGTGCACTTGTTCGGGAAGACCCTGACGTTGTACTCATTGGTGAAATGCGAGACAACGAAACCTTTGAAGCAGCTATTCGAGCTGCGGAAACTGGTCACCTTGTGTTCGGAACTATTCACGCATCTTCAGCTTGGCAAACTTTTGGCCGAATTTATGACTTGTTCCCTGAAAACGAACGACCTCAAATTCAAAAACTTCTCGCATACAACCTTCGTGGAATTGTGTACCAAAAGTTGCTGCCAACACTCCATGAACACACGCCACGTATTCCCGCTCTAGAAATTTTGCTTGGTACACCAATTGTTACAAAGTATATATTGGAAGGTCGTGAAGGCGAACTCCTTGATGTCATTATTAAAAGTCATGAGGAAGGCATGTGTGATCTGAACACCGCACTCCTGCGCCTTGTAGAAGAAGAATGGGTTTCCTTAAAAACTGCACTCGATGCAACCCCAAAACCAGAAGATCTAAAAATGAAAATAAAGGGTATCGCGTAATGTTCACTGGCATGCTTTCTGAAGCCACACCTGTTTTTTTACTTAGCCCTTGGAAACCATTTTTTATTTTTGCGCTGTTCCTTGGCTGGGGATGGCTTGTAAGCACACATCTAGAAAAAGATGCCCAATTACGACACTTGAATCCTTCACAATGGAATGGCTACTATGCAGGCGCTGCTATCGTTGGTCTGGGGATCATGCTTTTCGGTGTAAATTTCTACATCGCTCTACCAATTGGTGCTCTTGTATTGTTTTCTCCTATTCTTGCTTATTGGAAAATACGGAATGCTGCCGTCCCAGAAGAAATGCAATTTCATCTCGGATTAGATTCAATCAAAGAATCGCTAGAAGGTCGTAAAAGAGCAAAAGCAAGCAGGCAGGTCTCCATCCATTTTGATCGCAAAGGCGAGAAAATCGAAGTGCCCAAAAAAGATAATCCGCAAATTGAAATCTACTTGCTCGCTGACGAAATCATCGCAACTGCGATGGACAGCCGAGCTTCGCGAATAGAATTGCAACTTTCATCCAATGGATGCCAAGGGGCTTATTTTGTTGACGGCATTGCAAACAAATTTGAAACGCTTTCGCCTGACAACGGCGCGAAAGTTCTGGCTTTTTTCAAAGAAGCAGCAGGCACCGATGCGAACGATGTTCGAAGAAGACAAACTGGCGAATTCAGTGTTTCTGGCGAAGCAGGTAGTGCGCATCTTGACCTCACTGCTTCTGGATCGTCACGTTCACACACCATTCGGCTTGACTTTGACAGAAAAGAAAGTGTACTTCGTGATTGGGATTCGATTGGCCTCTTACCAAAACAGCGTGAACTTCTAAATCAATTAACTCGTGACTCTAACCGACACGGCATTGTCTTAATAGGTGGCGAAAAACAATCTGGTGTCACAACTACCGGTTATGCAATTCTCAGCCAACACGACTCATATCTAAGTAACATCGTTACATTAGAAAAAGAAGTCGTCGCTGTCCTCGAAGGCATCACACATAATGCAGATGGCGATATCGATGGAGATTACGCAACACAACTTCAAACAGTAATTCGCCGAGACCCAGAAGTCATTCTGGCAACAAATGTAACCGACGCTGAAGTTGCAAAAGTTGCAGTAAAAGTTGGAAATGATGGCCCATTGATTTATGTTTCAATGCCAGCAACTTCACTTCAAGAACTCGTTTCAAAGTGGGCTGGCATGGTTGCTGACCCTAAGAAAAGCTTTGAAAATCTTCAAGCAATTGTGTATCAAAAATTAGCAAGACGACTTTGCGAAAATTGCAGAGTCGCATACAAGCCGTCGCCAGACCTTGCCAAACAAGGGCTTCCGATTGACACCGTCGATCAGTTGTACCGAAAAGGTGGGCAAGTTGAATTCAAGAATAAAATTATCACTTGCCCAATTTGTAATGGCTCCGGATACATGGGACAAGTAGGCATCTTTGCAACAATGTTCCTTGACAAAGAAACTCGAAAACATCTTTTTGCTGGCGATCTCAAAGCAGCAATGGCACATGCCAGAAGAAACAAGAGCATGATCAGACTTCAAGAATCTGCATGGCAAAAAGTAGCCGATGGCGAAACGAGTCTAGAAGAATTTGGCAGAGTTAGTAATATAAAAAGCACCGAAAAGAAAACTGCAAGCAAGTAATACATCATGATTATACTATTCAACCTATTTATTATTGGCCTTGTTTTTCTTATCGCGTATTGGTGGGCAAACGAAGGACTGTTTAGTTCCATCCTACATCTTGTTTGCGTAATTACTGCGGGGGTAATTGCATTTTCTCTTTGGGAACAAATTACTATGCGAGTTCTCAACGGCGGCGCATTTGATAATTATGCTTGGGGAATCATTCTCGTAGGAGTGTTCTGCGTATCCCTCTTTCTATTGCGTTTCACTTCTGACAAACTAATTCCTGCCAACATTAAATTTCCTTCTTGGGCAAATTATGGAATCGGCGGAGTAGCAGGTGCATGCTCGGGTGTATTAACTGTCGGCATTTGCCTAATCGGGTCTGGGTTCATTCAGTCAACAAACGAACTAATGGGATACCAAGGTACTGCGAGAAGCAAAAACACCGGTTTAATTGAAAAAGTTGGCGATCCAATTTGGCTTGATGTTTCAAATTTAACTTCTGCTTTTTTCAGCATGCTTAGTGTTGGAACTATGCACCCAGATATTCAGGGCGGTGCACTTGCTCATTACAGCCCAAAAATAGATGAACTCTCAACGTTAATGCGAGATACATTTGATAATGGCAAAGGACAATTATCACTCGCTCCAAATGCCGCGACAATTACAAAAGTTGCTAGCAATAACGAAGGGCTAATTGTTGTTCAAGTTTCGTTTAATACAAAAGCAAAAGACCACGGTGGCCAACTGATCATTGCTTCATCCCAAGTTAGACTTATTGGCGACCCAAATGGTTCTGGTTCTGTTGACGTATATCACCCAACCGCCTGGAAACAAGAATCGAAAGATGGCGTAGAAACGCTCTACAGATTTGACGACATTAACAATTATGCAACAAGTGTTCCCGGAAGACAGGATACTGGAATTAAATTTGCATTCGACACAAAAAATCGGAGCTTTAAACCAAAGTTCATCCAACTTCGTGGCACTCGCTTTGAACTTCCCTCTGGTGAACACAAACCAATTTCTGCGCTATCGGCCCGACTTTATCAAGGCAGAAAACTAACTGCTGAAGAGATTGAAGCAGAACGAGATTCACTTGGAAAAGACATTTCTCACTTGTTCAGAATCTCATCAAAAATCAAGGGTCTTCGAATTTCAATCAATGGTATACCCTCAACGATTGCGTTTAATGAAGACAACTACCTTCTCGAAGGCAAGTTGACTTCTAAGTGGTCTCAATCTGGCACTTCTTCAAAAATGGCTGTAAAAGGTATATACGCTGATGATGGCACTGCAATTTTGCAGTTAAAAGTTAGCCCCGGCACGAATGCTTCATTTGGTTTCTTAACGCAAACAGAACCTGAGTCTTCAGCTGTTCATATTATCGATAGCGAAGGACGTAAATACTCGCCAATTGGCTACATAATTGGTGATGATAAATTAATGCAACTCACGTTATCGCCCGCTAACCCACCCAATACGCTTGGCGATTTACCGATGCACTTGTTATCTAAGAGTAGGTCGAAGGATATGACACTTATTTTCCAAGTAACCGAAGACAAGACTATTACTGAATTCCAAGTGGGCAATATCACGATCGGCACATGCGAAGTAAAAGCCACGCGTGGAAGTCGTTAATTACTCTTCAAGTAATCGTTCAACCCAATTAATATCAAAATCTGCTTCGATGAATGGTTGTTGATTCAGAAGTTGTAGGTGTAAGGGAATTGTTGTTGCAATTGGTCCAACTTTCATTTCAGACAAAGCGCAGCGCATTCTAACTATTGCCTCATTCCGATCACGGCCATGCACAATCAACTTCCCAATCATTGAGTCGTAATTAGGCGGAATTCGGTAACCAGGGCGTACATGAGATTCAACTCGAACACCTGGGCCACCGGGTGGTTGCCAAGTTTCGATGAGTCCCGGCTGAGGCATAAAATTTTTCGAAGGATCCTCAGCATTTAAGCGACATTCAATTGCATGGCCGTTTAGTTTCACTTCATCTTGAGACCATGAAAGCGGTTCGCCAGCAGCTACTCTAATGGATTCTTTCACGATGTCTACGCCTGTAATCATTTCAGTTACTGGGTGCTCAACTTGTACACGCGTATTGACTTCGAGCATAAAAAACTCTTGCTTTTTATTCATAAGAAATTCGACAGTTGCAGCCCCGCTGTAATTTGCTTTGCGAATTAGTTCAGCAGCAGAATTACAAACACGATCTCGAACTTCTGGGTCAACGCCAGGCGCTGGACCTTCTTCAATTAATTTTTGATGTCGACGCTGGCTTGTACAATCACGGTTATACAAGTGAATGGCGTTTCCGTGTTTATCACCAAGAACTTGTACTTCGATGTGTCTTGCACTCTCTAAGAATTTTTCTAAGTACACCGCTCCGTTACCAAACGATGCAATCGCCTCTTGTTGCGCTGCTGTCACTGCTTTACGAAGTGAAGCAACATCAGTCGCTACTCGCATGCCTTTGCCTCCACCGCCTGCGGTAGCTTTTACAATGACTGGGTAACCAATTTCTTCTGCAATTTCAATAGCTTCGTCAAGTTCTTCAATCTCTCCATCTGTTCCAGGAAAAACTGGAGTCCCTGCTTTTCGTGCTAATCTTTTACAATTAATCTTGTCGCCAAGTAGGTCCATCGCTTCTTGCGAAGGACCGATAAATTCAATTTCACAATCACGGCAGACCTCAGCAAAGTGACTATTTTCTGCAAGAAAACCATAGCCGGGGTGAATTGCTTCAGCATCAGTCATTTCAGCAGCTGAAATAATTCGATCAATTCGCAAATAAGAATCTGCTGATGGACCTTTTCCAATGCAAACAGTTTCATCTGCAAGCTCAAGCCATGGCGCGTTTGCATCAGCTTCAGAAAAAACGCAAACAGTTGCAATATCGAGTGAGCGAGCCGCTCGAATAATCCGCAACGCAATTTCGCCGCGATTGGCAATTAGTATTTTACCGAACATGTTTGATGTAACCTTACTGTGGCTTTACTAGAAAGAGTGCTTGCCCAAATTCAACTGGGTCACCATTTGATACAAGAACTTTTATAACCGTGCCTTTACATTGCGCATTTATCTCGTTGAAGATTTTCATCGCTTCAATAACGCAAACGGTTGAGCCTTCAGCAACCGAGTCGCCAACAGAAACAAATGGTGGCGAATCTGGATCTTGAGAAACATAGAACGTGCCAACCATTGGGCTTACAATTTCTACTCCTTCGTCAACTAGTGCAGTTGAAGCAGCAGGATCTACAACAGGAGATGCAACTGGTGCTACAACTGGTGCTGCAACTGGTGCTGTAACTGCAACAGGAGCAGGAACCGTCACAACGGTGTCGCCCTGCCGGCGAATAGTAACTTGCTCATCGGTATCCCTGAGATCCATTTCCGAGAGATCGTTTGCGACCATTAATTTGACGAGTTCTTTTAATTTTCTAATATCAATCATGAGTTGTTCTCCACAATGTTGGGGAAAGTATACCTAACTTCGCCGAAATTGCTTTCATCTCACGCAATAAGGCTGATTTTTTGAGTGGAGGTCGATTATGCTCAATATACTGAAAACTCGTTATTTATTTTTTTGAGACAGGCTTCCCAAGTATTTCAGCTAAGACTATTGCTGTGCGTACGTTACGCCGATTTTGCAACATAGTTCCTAATTGGCTAGCGGCACTCGAGCGCCTCTTTACCTGAGATTTGGGGGGCAACGGACAGCCTTCATCATGAAGTGACTTAATCCCTTTAATGCGCTGCGATGTAGCCGCTATTCGTTCCTGAGGAGAAACAACTTTGGTTTGTTCTTGAACTCTTTTTTTTCTACGCAACGATTCGACTAAGACCGTTACAGGGTCTTCTGTAAACGTTTCAACTGAAGCTAAACCAGATTCAAGCCCAACATTTGCAGCATTTTTCTTGGCTTTGGCTTTCTTCTTTTCAATTATGCCCGAAATAATCGACCATACAACGCTAAGAATGATGAGGTACGTAATAGACTTCATGCCTACAGTATAAGGTAAAGAGCCACCAACTACGGTTGAACAAGATGGCGATTACCAGCATCATCTGCAGCCCAAGCGAGGTCGACACCAAAGACATCGCCAAGTGAGCCCGGCGTCAATACAGCACCTGTAGCGCCTGCAAGCACTAGTTGCCCTTCCCTGAGCACTAGCACCTCATCGCCTATATCAAGGGCAAATGGAATATTGTGTACCGCAGCGACAACGATATCACCTTCCGATGCGCATTGGCGCAAAAGATCGCCAACCATTCGAAGATGGCGTAAATCAAGTGCTGAGGTCGGCTCATCAAGTACAAGCATCCCTCCTGGCGTACGTTGAGCTAACGCGCGAGCAATCGCCGTACGTTGTCGCATTCCCGCACTTGCTTCGTACCAGAGCGTTTCGCTTCGGTTCAATAAATCTACTTTTGCAAGTGCATCTTCAACGCGTTGTCGAGAAGGGCCAAGAGCATACCTACCAAGTTCAACCACCCTTCTTAGCGAGAATGAACTTGAAACTTCAGCAACACTTGGAACCCAAGCCAGTCTTGAGGCTCGGTCATGTGGTTTCAATTTGGTAATGTTTGCGCCGTCTAATTCAACCAATCCTGAAGATGGAATTTGCAATCCAGCAATTGTTCGCAGCAATGTAGTTTTACCTGACGCATTTGGTCCAAGTAAAACAACAACTTTGCCACCATTAATAGTTGCATTGACTTCACGGACAGCATTTCGTGAACCGTATCGAACAGTTACATCTGCAAGTCGTAACCTCATACTCGCCCCCTTCCACGAAGTAACAATATAAGAAAGACAAGTCCGCCAATGATGCTCGTAACAATACCGATTGGTAAGCGACCTGTTCCAAAATCTATTAACTGTCGAATGTCATCCGCTACAAGTAATAGCAATGCTCCAACAAGTGCCGTTGCAATTGTTAAAGTTCGGTGCGAACACCGCATTAGTAAACGAGCACCGTGCGGTGCAATTAATCCCACAAATGCAATTGGTCCAGCAAGTATCACTCCAATTGCTGCAAGCATGCTTGATGTCAGAAAAAGTCGCCGACGTATTTTTGCTAAATCGACACCTACACTTTTGGCTTCATCATCAGAAAGGCAAGCAGCATCAAGAGTTGGTCCCCACAGTGCAATCAAGAAGATGCCAATTAAAACAAGCAATCCCAAAATTCCTAATCGTAACCAAGACTCTACTTCTGGCAAACTCCCCATTAACCAAGTAGAAAACGAACCGCGTAAACCCATTGGAACGAGATGTTGGAAAATCATAATTCCAGCACCGCAAAGTACTGAAATAACTACACCAACAAGCACCATCGTCATCGGATCAATGCCACCGCGTCTTCTTGACAAACTAAACACTAAAAACAATGAGAAAAGTGCACCAACGACTGCTCCAAGAGATTGACCACCAAAAAAAGATGCTTCGAACGTGTGCTCTGCATACATCGTTGCCATGACACCAAGACCTGCACCACTAGAAAGACCTAGAATCCAAGGAGATGCAAGTGGATTGCGTAGCAATACTTGCAATCCCATCCCAGAGACACCAAGAGCAGAACCGACAATCAACGCTGCAGACATTGGCACTAGTCTGTAAATAAAATATTTGTCCAATGGCAATTCAAATAGCAAACTGCCATCAACATCTCGTGTAATTAATAAGCGGAATACTGCTGCTGCAAGAAGCAACATCGCTAAGAAAATCAACAGAATTATGCTTTTAGTTTTCATTGCGCAAGTAACTTTTGTTGCAATTCTCTTGCAACTTCGGTGATTCTACTCGATGGCACCAATACTTCCGAGTGAATAAAGGAAATGACTGGAATATCTAGAGATAGAATCCCTTTTGATACTTTAAACTGGCTATCTGAAACAATTACAATTATTGAGGGGTTCAATTTCGCAATATCTTCAAGTGTGAGCGATACCCATCCTGTCGATTCAATTGCGTTCGTGCCACCCATCAATTGCAATACATCATCGAGATACGTTTCTTTTCCAAAACTTAACCCCGCATTATTTTCAGCCCCTGGAGTCATAATCAAAAAAGTCCCAAGCAAGGCAGGTTGAGAACCTTGCAATGTAATTTGCAAAAGTTCGCTTTCTATGTTTAACAACTGAATCATAGAATCGTGCATGTATAGAATTTCATTTACTCGATCACATTTCCATGCATGCAATGTAAAGAAAGATTGATTTGCCAATTCTAATAAATGCGAGTCAATTCCTGCAGCAGTCTCTTGCACAAAAACTTTAGTCGGTTGCAGTCGCAACAATCGTTCATAATCAATTTCATGCAAATCCCCAACAACAGGGATTGTTTTGTCAACTGATGTGCAAAACGCACTTCTACCTACAATTTTATCTCCTGCACCAATTGCAACAACCGTTGCAGTGACACTTGGGCTTATAGAAACAATCCGTTCCCCATTCCTTTTTTCATCTTCAATACCAGAACATCCGAAAAACAAAAACGCAACAAGTAGAAGAATACTACACTTCATGCGTCGCAGTCACTAATTGTGTTTCAGCAAGCCGTCGGTATAAATCGCAAGAAGTCAAAAGTTCGTCATGCGTACCGTCACCAATGAGGGCGCCTTGATCTAGGACTAAAATTCGATCAGCAGTTTGCACAGTTGATAATCGGTGGGCAATAAGAAGCACCGTTCTGCCTTCACAAAAAGTTCCAAGCATTGCGTTTATCATTGACTCTGATTCAGAATCAATTTGGCTTGTGGCTTCATCGAAAATCATTACAGAAGGATTGCGAAGCAACGATCTCGCAATTGCAAGCCGTTGCCGTTGCCCCCCACTAAGTGAAGTTCCATGTTCATACACTTCCGCTTCGTAGTTGCCTTCTATTTGATGTATGAAAGTATCAGCGTGTGCCTGCGTCGCAGCTTTTACGACTTCATCGTGGCTTGCATCTCTACCAAATCGGATATTGCTTTCAATAGAACCTCGAAATAAAACCGTATCTTGTGTAACGACACCGAGTTGGTCACGCAACGATTTCAGATTAACCATTGCAACATCTACCCCATCAATTTTTATTGTTCCAGATTGAGGAACTAAAAGTCGCGGAAGCATCGATATGAGTGTCGTTTTACCACAGCCATTTGGGCCGACAATTGCAACACTTTGTCCATGTGGAATAGTTACCGAAAAGTTTTTTAACGCTGGCTCAGTATCTTCGGAATAAGAAAAAGAAACACTATCAAAAACAATGGAAGCACTATGTCGCTCGAGGTCTGGTTTTTGAGTTTCTTCTTCTTTTGGCAAATGTAGTATTTCCAAAAGTCGTTCTGCTGGCGCATCCGATGCTTGCAATTCGGTCACAAGACCGGCAAGTGGTCGAAGAGAGCCACCTGCAACCGCAAGCGAGCCAATAGAAAGCAAGAACATATCAAATTGCAAGGAACCATCAATAATATTTTTTGCTGCGATGCCCGCAAGTGTGCCCAACACCACAATTGCAAGAATTTCCATTAAAGGGCTTCCAAGTGCGCGGGCAATACGAACTTTCATATTTGCTCGAACTACTTGTTGGTTCACTTCGCTGAACGATTGAAGGACAGATTCTTCCGCAGTATTTACTTTAACTGCACGAAGACCTTGCACTGACTCGTTTGAAATTCTCAACAATTCTTGTTGAGCGGCGAGAGAACTGCGCGTTCCTTTGCGAACTTTTCTTCCAATTCTATGCAAAGTGAATGCCAAAATAGGAAAAACCAACAGCGCGATGATGACCAATCGGTAATCGAAGACACACGCAACAAGAAATGCAACGAACCCTTTAGTAAACTGAGCAACAGATTTGCCCATCAAAACAGTGAGCCCTGCTTGCAACGCTTCTGTATCCCGAATGATTCGCGAAACAAACTCGCTTGCTCCACTTCGTAACACACGGCCAAGTTCCATTCCAAGAACATGCTTGAATGCCTCGTCTCGAACATTTGCTACAAGGTGCACTGCAATCCACGCACTTAAATATTGATGCATGAAATTCGCAAAGCCACCAACAACGGTTAAACACCCAATCCCCACAAGGATAAATATTACACCGTCAAATCTATCCCCAGGCAATTGATTGACTAGCCATTCTGGGATTTGAAAGAAATGTCCTTCGGCATTAAACGTTGTCGCTAGCTCTAAAAGCGTGTGTCCAGCTTCTGGGTCAAGAATTAACGAAAGCGCAGGACCTAAACTTAACAAACCTACGCCTAGACCAAGTGCAGAAAATACCGCTAATGAGAGCGCTAAGATTACACGCACTCTGTAGTGGAACATTCGTAATGCAAAAACTTTAAAGTGCTTCATGAAACGTTATGCCCTTCGTACACTTTTCTAAGTTCCGTCCAAAACGAAGGATAACTTTTTGAAACACACTTCGGGTTAACAATTGAAACGCCACCACGCTTAGTACCAACAACAGCCATCGCCATTGCGATGCGGTGATCATCGATTGGATCAATTGCAGTTGAGGTTTTCACTTTTGTATTTTGTTGCAAGGGTGTAATCCGGATGTCAGTGTCGCTAGAAGCAACACCACAACCGACTTTTGCAAGTGAGCGTGCCATTACTTCAATTCGATCTGATTCTTTTAACGGTAATGTTTCAAGACCATAAATTCTTGAAGGCGAATCGGCAAATGCTGCCACTGAAGCGAGACACAACGAGGCATCTGGAAACCCAGAAGCATCAAGGTCTCCAAAACTTTTTATGGTACCTGTACCAGTCACTTTGATTCCGCTTTCTACTTCGACAACTTCTGCGCCTATTGTTCCAAGCAACCGAATCGCTTCCATATCTGGTTGTATCGAATCAAGTTTTAACCCTTCGAGTGTTACTGATAATCCGTCATGCAATGCTGCTACTGCTGCAAAGTAAATTGCTGAACTTGCGTCTGGTTCAATTTCTAATTCTCGATGCGTCACCCTTGTTTGAGGAACTGAAATTGAACGAACTTCGCCCAACTCTGTTTCAACGACGTCCACTCCAAAAGTACGAAGTATATGCACTGTCAAATCAATATACGTTGAGGATGTAACCGGGGTTTTACAATTAAGTGTAATCCCACCATCTATAAATGGTGCAATCAACAGCAGTGCTGAAATAAATTGGCTCGACTTCGTAACAGGGACATCTAGTTCCCCCCCGTGAAATTGCGAACCGTCAACTTGAATCGGCAGCGTGTCTCTGTCAAATGAAGCGCCAAGTGATTGCATCAATTGTAGTAATTCTCCAATTGGGCGAGTGCGCAATTGCCCGTCACCGTCAACGGTAACTGGTGTTTTTGCTAATGCACCTGCTGCAATCATAAAACGAGATGGCGTTCCTCCAATTCCAAGATTTACCGATGCGCCATGTGGCGGTTTGCCATCTACACCGTGGAGGATGAGTTTATTTGGAGACCACTTCACGCCAACACCGACTTTTGAAAAGGCCGCTGCAAGCACGTTTGTGTCATCGCATTTAAGCGGATTTTTTAATACTGTTCTTCCAGCTCCAAGGGAGCCAAGCATGATGGCGCGTGCAGTCAAGCTTTTTGACCCTGGCACACGTAGATTACGATGCCCTAACCGTTTTAAAGTCGGAACTGACTCGGCAGTCGAACCCGCATTTTTCTTACTCATACATCGCGCCTAAAAATTGCAACAACATCTTCAATTGGCACTACAAAGAGTCGGTTGTCGCCTTCAAAATCGACGGGAATACTTCCCTTGGGGTTAAACAAAACCCTGTCGTATTGTTGAATTGGATAATCGGGATTGTTTTCAATCACAGTACTTACTGTCACAATTCTGCCTGTTATAGTCGGAATTTCAATTTTGTCGGGCAAATGAATGCCTACCTTAGTTATTTTTCGATCTTCATCCTTTCGAATGAGAACGCGTTCACCAATGGGTTCCACTGTCTCTATAAGGTTCTTTTTGGTCTTGGTTTTTGCCATATCTGTATATGATACGAAGCATCGCCAGACTTCGCAAAATATTCGGAAATGACGGCAATTTTTCTTCCTAAATTTTACTTTTCATTAAATCTCTTCCATTCATTGTAGACATGTGTATCATGGTTAGTTGAACCCCTTTTTTGGAGAATCCATGAGTATTGATACCACTAACCTTACAGAATCGGCTGCTCTTGAAGTTTGCTCAAATACCGATCCACTGCATCTCATTGATGTTGACCACGTTCGACTATTTGTAGGCAATGCTAAACAAGCAGCATTCTTCTATGCCTACGAATTTGGGTTTCAGGTAACCCAATGTGACGATCTTACAACTGGGAATCGCGAAGATGCTTCCTACTTGCTTACGCAAGGGAATATTCGCATGATTCTTACAACTGGCTTGAACAAAAACCACCCTGCTCAGCGCCACATTAATCTCTTTGGAGATGGAGTAAAAGATATTGCGTTCACCGTCTTTGATGCGGAAAAAGCATACAACAAAGCAATTGAAAATGGCGCAGAGTCTGCTTATGAACCATACACAACTAGCGATGAGCATGGCGAAGTTGTACGCGCTGGAATTAAAACGTACGGCGAAATTGTTCACTCCTTTGTTTCTCGATCTGGAACATATAGTCTTCCAAATCTTAAAAAAGGATCTATTATTTTCCCAGGGTTCCAAGAAATGGTCCACCCGCTCAATCAATTCAATAAAGACAATCCATGTGGCCTAAAATTCTTAGACCACTGTGTTGGCAATGTTGAATTTAATGGTATGAACAAAGCAGTCGATTGGTACGAAAAAGTATTAGAGTTTTCAATGTTTAAACATTTTGATGATGACGATATTTCAACTGAGTACTCTGCGCTCATGTCAAAAGTAATGTCCTCTGGAAGTGGCCTCATCAAATTTCCAATCAATGAGCCGGCAGAAGGAAAACGTAAAAGCCAAATTCAAGAATATTTAGATTGGCATAACGATACTCCGGGTATTCAACACCTTGCCTTTAGAACAGATGATGCAATCCAATCTATTACTGAACTCCGTAAGAGAGGCGTGAATTTCCTCCGACTACCAGATACCTATTATGAACTCGTTTGGGATCGTGTAGGAGATATTCAAGAAGAGAAAAGACTCATCCAAGAGCTTGGGATTCTCGTAGACCGAGACGACCAAGGCTATCTTTTGCAATTGTTTACCCGTCCAGTTCAGGACCGCCCAACGCTTTTCTTTGAAATTATTTGCCGTCGAGGTAGCCAATCCTTTGGTAAAGGCAATTTTAAAGCATTGTTCGAAGCACTTGAACTAGAACAAGACCGACGTGGAAATCTCTAACGACATACAATCCCTTTAAAGGATTACATACCGTGCCATACTACACAAAACTTGGTGAAATTCCACCGAAACGTCACATTCAATTCCGTCGACCTGACGGAGTACTCTATTCTGAAGAAGTTTTTGGGACTGAGGGTTTCGTTGGTCCTACTTCTACGATGTACCACATCCATCCGCCTACGCAAGTTTCAGGATGGGAAATTGTATATTCAACAGAGCAAGAATACCTAGAAACAAACGTTATGCGCATGCGACATTTGACTTCACAAAAAATGTCCGTAAAGGGCGATCCCGTTACAGGGCGAACTGTTCTGTTTGGTAATGCAGATTGCGAAATGGGCGTGTGCGTTCCAGAAACGGAAATGGAATACCATTACAAAAATGGACAAGGCGATGAGTGCTTATTCATTCATGATGGCGCAGGAACAATGCACACTATGTTTGGTACTTTGAAATTCAAAAAGTTTGACTTTGTAGTAATTCCAAAGGGCACCATTTATAAAATGGTTTTTGATGCTGTTCCAGCAGATGGACCTACAAATCGTTTTATGTTTATCGAAACAGCAAATGCATCACATATTCTCCCTCCAAAAAGATACATCTGTGACAAAACATCGCAGTTCTTAGAGCACGCACCATACTGCGAGCGAGATTTACGCATTCCAGAAATGCCACTTGCCAACGATGAAATGGGTGAATTTGAAGTGCGAATTAAAGCGCTTAACAGTGTGCATAGTTACGCGTACCCATACCATCCACTTGATGTTGTCGGGTGGGACGGATGTTATTACCCTTACTGTTTTAACGCATTAGATTTTTCGCCCATCGTTGCAAAGCACCATATGCCTCCGCCAACACATCAAGTTTTTGAAGGTGGCAATTTTGTAATTTGTGCATTTGCTCCTCGAATGCTTGACTTCCACGAACATGCGATTAAAGTTCCTTACAACCACTCCAACGTAGACAGCGACGAAGTTATGTATTACTGTGACGACAAATACACCGCTCGCGATGGAATTGGAGAGGGGTCACTCACTATGCATCCACAAGGAATTGCACACGGCCCTCATCCTGGAACTGTTGAAAACACACTCGATAAAACATTTACAGACGAACTAGTCATCATGTGTGATACGTTTAGACCACTCTTCCCAACAAAAGCCGCGCTTGAAATTGATGACAGTGCGTATCCAAAATCTTGGGAAAACTGGAAGCCGATTCCTCAAAGCTAACAAAATTTATTAACACTAGGCTGATTAATTTGCGGGGAGAATGATGCCTGAACAAGCGCCAAACCCTATTCGGGTCGCTCCGTCTGATTCACACCATGCTTTAATAGTGAGTTCGTCGCCATCTAGTAAAAACCGACGTTGTGTTCCATCGGGCAAATCAAATGGTTCTGTCCCACGCCATGTCAATTCAAGTAAACATCCTCTGCTATCTTTTGTTTCGCCACTGATAGTACCACTACCAATTAAATCGCCACTTTTCATCGGGCAACCAGTGCTTGTATGGTGGGCTAACATTTGAGCGAAAGACCAAGTCAAATTCGTTAATGAACTTTTTGTAAGTTGGAGTGATGCTACATGTTCATTTCGCATTTTTTCAGATGAAATTGAAACGCAACAATTAATATCAAACACATCGTCGGCCATAGGAAGTAAATACTCTAATACTGCAGGGTCACCCTCTAAACGAGCTGGACCAGGTTGACGAAATGGTGCAAGCGCATCAATGGTTACAATCCAAGGGCTAATTGTGGAAGCAAAGTTTTTTGCATTAAATGGTCCAAGCGGTTGGTATTCCCATTTTTGAATATCGCGAGCAGACCAATCATTTAAAATTACAAGGCCGAACAAATGCTCTGTAGCGTCGTCCATCGAAATACGATTACCGATTGCATTTCCACTACCTATGAATGCACCGAATTCCAATTCATAATCAAGAAGTTTACAAGGGGCAAAAATTGGAGCGCTATCATCGGGCTTAAGTTGGCCGTGTGGTCGACGCACCTCAGATCCAGAAATGATAATACTGCTCGCTCTACCGTGGTACCCAACTGGTAAATGCAAATAGTTTGGCATTAGTGGATCTGAATCTGGTCTAAACATCTTTCCTACGTTTGTAGCATGATTGCGTGCTGCGTAAAAATCAGTGTAATCACCAATTTTGGCAGGCACAATTAGTTGCAGTGAGGCTATTGGGCAAAGCACTTCTGGACAGGGTTCACCGCTTAACATTGAAAAAAGTTCGTGACGAACATGCTTCCAAGTATCTTTACCAAGAGACATGAACGCATTGAGTGAATCGTCTTTTAAGGCACATGCAATATCATCTGCGAATTGCAACTTTCCATCGTCAATTGCTTTTCGAAGTACGACCGCTTGGTCGCAAATCGCAACAACTATTCCGTTCTTTTCGCAAACACCCCACGGGAGATTTTGAATTGGAAAGTCATTTCTTTCTCCTTCGCATGGAACCCATGTGTTCGCAGCGAGTGAATGCGTATGATCTATATTAGTCATCTTGATTCCTTTAGTAAACCCATTTTACATAGATCATTTCGAGGGTCATCCAACGAACATGACCCAATTGAAGTAAATAACTCTGCCCGAACTTGCTCTAACTCAGTATCTGTGAACATTGATAAGTCTGGCTTTGCAAGCGTCAAGATTTGTTCAACGTCCTCCACACTTGCCTCGTGTATATTCGCAGCGGCTGTTGCTTGCAAAACAGATAAAAAACCATACTCTTTAACACCAACATCATCATTTTGATTTTGGCAAGGGTGATGTAACCCAGCAGTCGCTTTAAATGGTTGCCCTGCAACTGCACAACTGTGAATAAACAATGCTAACGCATTACTTTTTGGATACATATCAGCCATTATTCCACCGGTCCTTACTTTTGCCCCAGCGATTGCACCAGAAAGGCAGGCAATTAAACCGCGAGGATCTTTCTCTATTGGCAATTCAATGAATGGAAACAAGTCATCATGAAGTACCTCAAGAGCTGTGTCAATTTCGCTTGCAGTTCCAGCTTTAAACTCAACGACATTAGCAACAGCACCACAGTCTGAAATATTAAAATCAATTGTTTTCTGAACAGCATCTTCAAATCCATCATCACTTGCTGGCGGAAGTAGCATACTTAATTCCCACACCTCTTCGCCTGCAAGTGGCAGTAATCCTTTAGCGCATTGCATGAATTCGTCTATTTGATTTGAAGGGATTATTAATCTAGCTAGCATCCAATTATCATCCGACTGCAAAAATTCTGACCAGTTATGTACAACTGATTGCATATCTAATGACGCGGGTGGATAAAGACCTGCATAGTCAATGATACCTTCGAGCATTACTTCATCTTTAGTTGTTACTGCTGTTGGTACTTTAGGCATCACAAGTGCTCGCAAAATATTCGTGACATCGCTCTAATCGCCTAAGTGTCGATTTTTTACCGAGAAGAATAAGTGTATCGCCAATAGGCGGGCTAACTGGGCCCCCCGCGACCGCAATTCGAACTGGCTGAGCTACTTTTCCGAGATTACCTTCTGCAAGCGTACTAGCGAGAGTATGCAAGCACGAATCAATTGCCTCGGCACTCCAACTTTCCACTTCTTTAAATGCTTCAATGATTGCGGGCATACGGGACAACCCACTGACCTCGCCTTTGAGGAGTGCTTTCTTAACTGGTTTCGTTTCAGGCCATACTATTGCTTCGTCATCAACTGTAATAAAAGAAGATGTCACTATTGCGTCTCGAAATGTTTTTGATCGTTCATGGTTTGCGGATGCAAATAGAGAAAATTGTTCAAGTGCTGCGAACTCTGGCGCGTATTCTTCGCACCAATGCAACAAACGAGATTCAAATTCCGCTGCACTTAACTTTTGCAGTGCATCCAAATTAAAAGCAAGAAGTTTCGCCCTGTCAAATTTAGCAGGCGATTTTACAATTCTATCTAGAGAAAATTTTTCGATTAAAAAGTCCGAATCAAACTGTTCGATGTCATCGCCTGGCGACCAGCCTAGCAAGCATAAATAATTCAACAAAACTTCGGGCATGTAACCCGCTTTCTTAAAATCATCTACGTTAATTTCTGGGAGCTCAATTCCAAGCTCCGCCGCCAAAGCAGTTGCTTCTTCAGTTTCAAGTTGGTTATCTTTTGAAGACTGCCAGGCTGACCATGCTTCATCAGTAATGCATACAATTGGCGACGATTCAATATTATTTTCACGAACATACTTTCGCAACGCTTTATCTTTATCGCGTTTTGACATTTTTGAACCATCTGGATTAAAAATCAGCGAAATGTGTGCATACATTGGACGTTCAAAACCCAATGCTTCCTGAAGCAATATATGCTTAAATGTGTTGTTTAAATGTTCCTGACCGCGAAGCACATGTGTAATATGCATCAACGCATCATCAACTATGACTGCAAAATGATATGTAGGAAAACCATCACCTTTAAAAATTACAAAGTCGTCAACTTCAGTTCTTTCAACAGTAACATCACCGACTACGCAGTCAGTTACTGTTAGTGGACCGCCTTCTGGCACTTTGAAACGGACAACGTGCGGCTTTCCTTCTGCTAAAAATTGAGTAACTGTTTCTTTAGACAGTTCAAGCGATTTTCGGTTGTATCGATACGCGCGCTTCTGAGCACGGGCTTTTTTACGTTCAACTTGTAATTCTTCGGGAGTTTCAAATGCGTAATATGCCAACTCTAACTCAAGCAATCTATCGAGTTGCTCTTTGTAAAGATCCAATCGTTTTGATTGGTAATACGGACCTTCGTTTCCACCGCCTGCATTATTAATCGTTGGGCCTTCATCCCACAAGATTTTCAACCAACTCAAATCATTAAAGAACCCCGTTGTTGCCTGTTCACTTGAACGATTTTGATCTGTATCTTCAATACGTAGCAAAAATTTACCGCCATTTGCTTTTGCATATGCCCAACAGTAGATAGCCGTCCGTGCACCACCTACATGCAAGTGCCCTGTTGGGCTTGGGGCGAATCTAGTCTTTACATTTGTACTCATTGTTCATCCGCCAAAGTTGGGCCACGGTTTTTGAATGCGTAAATTGGACCAGTCAATGCATACGCTACAAATGCTAACGCAATAGTTGCTTGGAACCACCACATACAAAGGAACAAAATAATTACAAGTGATGTAATAAAACGAAAAGATTGTGGTCTGCCTAAATATCTATTAACAAAATGACCATAAGGAATATTAGAAACCATAGCAATCGATCCTAAGAACATGACTGCTGGAATACCGAATGCATATGCTTTACCAAACCACAAAGCGTCACCACCACCTGATAAAACATGTTGATGCAATAACACAAGTGATGCAATCAGCCCTGCTGCTCCTGGTGAAGGCATACCGTGGAATGCGAGATGCTCATTCGGTCCTTTTTCAGGTTGCGTTTCAACTGTGAATCGAGCTAACCGTAACGCCGTACAACAGACATACACTGCAGCGATTCCCCAAACAACTTTACCCCAAGGCAAATCAGCGTCTGGTCCAAGCAATGTTAGCGTTCCATCTTCTCCAAGATAACTTGAGACAAGGGTAAGTACCATAACTGCAGGCGCAACGCCACATGTAACCAAATCGGAGAGTGAATCCAAGGCAGCACCTAACTCTGTTACGCTGTTCGTAAGCCGTGCGACAGCACCATCGATACTATCAAGGAACATGCCCAAAAAAATCAATGCTCCCGCCATTGTCAACCCACTCCAACCCCACGGGCCATGCCATTCAGGTCCTTTGTATGCGTAATGAATTGCAGCAAAACCAGAAACTAAATTTCCAAGGGTAAACAGCAGAGGCCAAACAGTCTGAGGTGGAATAACCCGTCTTCGGCGTGGTTTGCTTGATCCATCATTTTGATTTGCCATTTGATTCATAAGAACTACACATTCTACCATTTTAAAAAAATGGATTTGGGGAAGGGGGAATTTTAATCTCTTGAGAGAATATTCGCCTCTACGACGAGCAAAACCACATTGCCACCGTCGACGCCCCCCCCAAGCAACGCTTCTCCTAAACGGACAGGCGGAGGTCCATCTATTTGCGGGCCGTTAGAAGAACCAACAACTGACAATTCGGACGCTACAACAAGCGCTTCTCCGTCGGACAATAATACTTCTATTTCAATATTTGAAAACAGCGTGCTCTGCTTCGCAACGGACCCTTGCCCAAGAATTATTCCTCCAACTTTTGGAACATGCCATGTCGGCAAAAGTTGCAGGTAAACAAACAAATCGTTTTCTCGTTGCACCAACCAACTTCTAGCCAATAGAGAAATAAAACCAGAATCGACAAAATGCGATCTTCCGGATTCTGAAATTAACAAACCACTATTCGGAATTTGTCGTTGTACTACATCACTCCAATTTAAAATTTGGCCGTGCCATACAAATGAATGACTTCTAACAATTCCAACAGATGCAACAATTGCGGGAACATCAATCGTATCAATTCGCCGAACTTGCAGACCTTCCGTTTCTAACCCTTCAACTAAGCTGTCGCTACTGAGCGCTGAACCGAATTCCAAAAGAATTTCTTTTAGCCCATTACCATTCGGTGAAATGATATATTTAGTGATGAGTAAACCGTCTGAAGTTGGCTCAATCTTTGTATCTACTTTTAGAACATCGGGTTCTACTCTAGGAGTACTGCAATTTGAACTTGCTAATAGCAATAAAATAGCTAAGCAAAATCGCATGTATTCACCATGTCGATAAGTTGACGCAATCTTCCAAAACTCCTTCGTTTATGAGGCACAATTAATCGAGGCAGCTCAACGTGGTCATTCTCAGAAGGATGCACTTCGCCATGTTGAATTTGTTGTCCATCTCGTAAAATGTCAGTAAAAGAAGTATTTAATCTTTCGATAGATGCATCAGCAATTTTTTGATTAAGACGAATAACATAGTCTCCATGGACATAACGGCTCGAATGATAGACACGATAAAATTGCATGATGTGCTCAACCGCGTCTTCAGGTGAACTTGCAACATGATAAAGGGCATTATCCTCTTCGCTAATCATCTTGTGCCCAAGTAAATCATTGTGTACATGTTCTTCCCAATTTACCCAATAATCATTTCCTTCGCCAGAAATCATCACAATAGGAATAATGTTTGATTTTCCTGTTTGTACCAAAGTCAATGCTTCAAATAGTTCATCCTGGGTACCGAAGCCACCTGGGCATGCTACAACCGAATCAGAATGTGTCATGAACATTAATTTTCTTGTGAAAAAGTAACGGAAATTTATCAATTTCGAATCGCCATCAATAATAGTATTTGCACTCGTTTCAAATGGCAAACGAATAGCAAGCCCGAAGCTAGATTCACGCTTAGGGCCTTCGTGCCCCGCTTTCATGATTCCATCTCCAGCTCCAGTAATTGACATCCAATTTTGATTTGCCATCAACCGGCCAAACTCTGATGCAGCAAAATAATCGGGGTGATCCTCAGGAGTTCTTGCAGAACCATAGATTGAAACCTTGCGAATACCTTTGTATTTATTGAATACCTGGTAAGCGTAGCGCATTTCTTTTAACGCATGCGTTACTAATTTCACTTGCCCATTATCATGACCTTCCTTCGCCATTTTCAGGCAAGTATCAATCATCTGATGGACCATGTCTTTTCGAGGGTCGTCTTGAGTTAGATTGCTAAATTGGTCAATTAACTCAAGAATTGTATTGTGAAGTTCCTCTTTAGAAGTCATATGTATATTGTATCGATGATTCTATTGAAGATGCTACTTTTCTTGGGGTGAAAGAAAAGGTAATGGAACTATAGAAACTGTTGGATTGAACAACTCGCCCGTCACATCAATAGCGTAAAAAGTTTCATTTATTGCACCGACGATGTCTCTAATAATTGGCAAGCCGACTCTAGGGTGAAGTCGAGCATTCAATTCAAACGTGCTGATGTCAATTGTTCCTTCGCCATTCAAAACTAAATCTGAATTTGATGTCTCACTACTTGTAAGTGTAATTCCATCTAGAACTACTTTGTCACCAACGATATACAAATCTATTTTTGCGCCTGTTATTGTGTTCGCTGTTGGCAATGTTAATTGAAGAAGATGCATTGCTGTGTTAGAAAGAGGGTCTACTTTCAATTTGCCATTTCGAACTCGTAACTCACCAACACCGCGCTTGCTTCGTGCATCACCCCGAACACCCGCAACAGATAGCCATCCCGTCAATTCGCCCTCGAGTGAAGCAAGAGCATCATCCTCTTCTTTTGCTGCAATCTTGGCATCTGAAACTGCAATCTCGATTTCAAATTCTTTAGATTCACCCATTCCAATCCAACCCTGCACTGAAACACCGCCTGTTGTCGATTCGCCGCCCATATCTTCAAAAAGCAATCGTTTTGAATTAGTGTCTAAAAGAAGCCTGCCTGTAACAAAATTTACAAGTCGACCTAGCACAACCATTTCGTCAACTTCTAACGATAAAGCCAATTCAGAAAGTCGCTTATTATCATAAGTTCCATCTACTTTTACTTTTCCAACAATGTTGTTCAGGGGCACGCCAACATCAACTGAAACTTCATCTAGTAAAATATTTCCTGCAAATCCAACGGACAGTTCCTCCCAACTTTCTCCTGTCAAGGTCACGGCGCCTTTAGGCATCTTACTGTGCCCTTCTTTAATTTCAATTGCTTGAAGTGTGTCTCCAACTGCTGATGGAAGAACTGCGAAGAGACTACTGTCATCTGAAGGTCCTTCCCAAGTAAGTTTAAATACTCCATTGATGCCTATAGCAGTATCAACGATGCCGTCTAATGAAAATACACCGTCGCCAAGTTTGCCGTCGATGTTCTGAAAACTAATCCCATTATTATCAAAGCGAATTACATTTTTCTTTTCAGAACCAAACTCCGCGACTGCACGTCGATTATTAAAAGTAGCAGATAGATCGGTTGGGATAATCACAATGTCGTAAGAAATTGAGTCAGAATCTCCGACTGCAACGAGCGCCGCCTCTGCAGTTCCTGATGGATTCAAAATATCGTAATAATCAATCCCAGCGTCTCCCCCAACTATTCCAGTAATTGCTCTAGTGAGAGGAGAATCAATTGATGCACCCTTCCAATCCGCAGCAATGTCAATACTGAATGCTTCTTTTGAACCATGCACAGACCCAATAATTTCAAGATCACCTGAAGATTTATTTTCTTCCTTGAGTTCAAATTTTAAGTCATTTAAAAATACGTTTGTATTTTCAACTATTACAGACCCCTCCACGAGTTCTAAAGATGTTTTCTCTTCTTTACCTGAAATGTAAAGAATTTTAGGGACAATTTCCATGTTCAATGTATGCTCGTCTTTTAAACGTGACATCCGAATTGTGGCATCCATAAAACCTGTTGGATTTAACATATACCAAGCATTTGATAAACCCACCGATGCATTTGCAGGCAGAACATCTACAAACTGAGGGCTTAGTGGCAACTCAGTACCGCGAAGAATCAAATCAAAAGTTTCTCCATCTATCGCCATCGAAACTTCGACTGAACCCAGGCCACATTCACACGTAGCGCCGTCCATTGTGACAACGCCATTCTCAATATAAATTTTCGCTTCTACACCTTCGAATTGAAATCCATCAGGCCAGAACTGACCAGTTGCATTTATTGCATCTGCTAAATTTGAATTAATGATTGCAATGCCTTCACTAATATTCACGAGGAAATTTGTATTAATTCCTCCATCTTTATTTCCAGTAATATTTCCAACCGCCGTCAATCTAGACTCCAAACCCAGCCCGCTGAGTACACCAAGTGCGAGATCATGCGATTCTCCGGATGAACTAGATACTGCTTTTATAAGTGAAGGTGTTATCCATTCATTTATAAGTTCTAGTCGCAAGTTAGGCGATGCCAGGCCGCCCTCTAAAAATGTGATTGAACCACTTAGCTCTCCATCACCACCACCAGTACCGCGAAAGTGAACAGCTTCATCTTCCGAAATATAAATGCCGTTTGAATCTACATGCACCATCCCTTTTTGAAGAGTCACAGGAAATGGAAAATCAGCAAACATAATTCCAACGTCCTCAAATAAAACTTCTCCAGCAACTGTTACATTTTCTCCTTTGCTACTATCGTGTGAAATGTCCAAATCTAAGTCAATAACACCGCCAAAGGAAAACGCATTTTCATAGGACTCAGGAAGGGTATCAGCCATTTGCTCATAAGCCTTCTTATCGAATAACCGCCCCATTACGTTTGCTAAATCAGACGGCAGCGCTTCTCTAAGAGTCTCATCTAACGGTGCGGCTGGTGCGTGTAAGTTTAAATCGACAACCAATTTCTCTGGGGCTGCAGTTACAGTCCCACTAATATGCACTTTAGAATTATCACTACCCGTAGCATTCAAGAAAACAATTTCAATAGTATTGCCATGGAATGTAATCGAAGTTGAAATGTCATGCAGTGGATATGGAAATCCTTCATACATCCCATTTGCAGCGCTAATGATTAATTCTCCCTCCACTGTTGGATCTTCACCTGCAACTTCCCTTTTTACTTTTACTTTTGAAGCAATTTTCCATTGCTCTAATTGAAACAGCTTCAATACTTCTGCTGCCGCAATTGGCAAATCTGCTTCTCCCTCTTCGGCCGCATGGAATTCATCTATAAAGAAGGATGCTTCAAACGGAGATTGATCCAACATGGATTTCATCCAAACGCTACCCTCTTGATTTCCCATATTTGGCAAATCATAAATTTTCAATTCTGCTCTAAAAGAAACTGGCGCATTATGTTCTTGATGTGGCGGTTTTAATTCGCCTTCAATATCAGTCAGTAAAACCGATTCGCCATCGTAAACAATCGTTCCTTTACTTACTTCAAGAGATGCATTTCCCCGTATTCGTGAAATAATTCCCTTGTCATAGTGCGACCATCGAAGCCCGTGCTTCTCTGGCAAAAAGAAATGCATATTCTCCACATTTGCTTCAATTGCGAAACCTGTCTCTTTATTCCAACGCATTAATAAAGATTTCATGCCTCCGCTAAGCTCTGTCTCTTCACACCAAATTCTAACTGTACGTGGCAAAAATGATACTATCGATTGGTTCAGTTCTGCATCATCAATCGATAATTGAAAGGTAGAATTCGATACTTCCAAATCAATGAGTGCAGGGCTGTCAACATCTTGTAGCGTAATCGCAAGAGCGTCCGCTTCGGTTTTTCCTAACTCGATTGCAAACTCTTTCTTAGAATCCAACATCCAATCTTCGCCATTCATTGAACCAGATTCAAGAACTAGGCTTTGGATATATATTTCTGGCAATTCAAAGGTATCCGCAGAACTGCTATTTGTTTCTACACTACTACTATTAGTTTCAGGCAGTGCAATAATTCTTGAAATGTTGTAATCGCCAGACTTTTCAGCAGACTCTGCAATTCGAACTAAAATCGTATCCGCTGTGATTGACTTTAATGATGTTAAAGATAGCGGAAGAATAGAAGTGAACTCAAGTTCAACTGCTGGAATTGAAATTACTTCTGAAGCATTACCCTTAATTTCTGAAACGACTACACGCACATTTGTTAAATCTAACTTCCCCGACCAGTCCCAACTTGCTTCACCAACTAACACTTCGCCACTAATAGAATTTGAAATCAATATTGAAACTATTGGAGATAAAAGAAAAGAACGCGTAAAAAGAAACAGCAACACAAAAGGCAAAAGAAGCAATGCAATGAAAACCCATATTCGTTTTCTTCGCCTAGTCGGCTTACCATCTGCTGTCATAAGTGAATAGTTTACCTACTCAACAGATGGAAAAGCAGACTGAGCTAACTCAATCGCCCTGCCAAGACCTGCTGCCTTGTTTATTGTTTCTTTCCACTCTAATTCAGGCACTGAATCCATTACTATTCCTGCGCCGGCTTGTATATCAATTCTCCACTTTGAATTTTTTCGCTTCGCAGTTGGTACCACCATCGTGCGGAGTGCGATTGCCATGTCCATATCGCCATTAAACCCAATCAAGCCAATTCCGCCTGCATAAGGACCCCTCCGTGTTGGTTCAAGTTCATCAATAATCTGCATAGCCCGAATTTTGGGCGCTCCACTTACAGTTCCAACTGGCAATGTTGCTGCAAGTGCATCCCAACAGTCTTTACCATGGGCAAGTCTACCCACTACGGTGGAACTTAAATGCATAACATGACTGTATCGTTCAATATCCATTACTCGCTCAATTACGATCGAACCCAGTTCGCAAACAGTGCCTAAATCATTACGACCAAGATCAACAAGCATCACATGCTCTGCTTTTTCTTTTGCGTCACCGAGTAAATCTTTTTCCAAAGCGTCATCTTCCGATTCATCTTTGCCTCGTCGCCGTGTTCCAGCAAGTGGCCGATTTACCACTTGGCCGTCTCTACATCTACAAAGAATTTCTGGGCTAGATGCCACAAGTATACTTTCCTCCGCTTGCAAGTAAATCATGTACGGACTTGGGTTGACTACTCGTAATGATCTGTATATTTCAAATGGGTCGACGTTTGACCAATGCTCAAACCGTTGCGAAACAACTATTTGGAAAGCGTCGCCAGCGGCAATGTATTCTTTGCACTTCAAAACTGCCTCTTCAAATTCTTCCTTTGTCATGTTTGATTTTGAAGGGGCTGGTGGTGGTGTACTTAAATCAATCGAAATTGTTCCAACTGGTATGTTCTCGCCATCATGCTGGAGCGAACCTACGACGCGGTCAAGTTCTTCGTTTACACAATCCCATGCAAATTCATTTTCGCCTTCTAAATCTATCGCATTGTGAATTACATGCACAACTTTTGCGACATGGTCAAAAACGACTACTGTTTTGTATAAAGCAAAATGTAAGTCAGGAAGGTTTCGGTCGTCTGTTGGCGCGTTAGCAAACGACAATGAATCTATTTCCGAAAATCGAGCGGTGTCATAGCCCGCATACCCAACCCAACCACCTGTAAAACTTGGCAACGGTAAATCGCCCGTTGTTACGGGAGAAGCAACTTTCCAATTTTTGGATAACGTTTTAGCTAATTCGAGTGGGTTTTCGGAATTTTGTTTTTCCTCTGTTCCGAGTTCATGGTTCTTTATGCACACTTCATTTCCATACGCAACCAATTCTAAAAAGGGGTCAGCGCCTAAAAAAGAAAAACGACCAACTTCATTTCCATTGTCGACTGATTCAAACAAAAAACTCGGAGCAGTTCGGTCATCGCTTGCAACCAAGCGTCTGTACGCAAGCACTGGGCTTAAATGGTCTGACAAAATTCGCCGTACAACCGGAATTACATTGAATTTAGTCCTTAGTTCATCAAAAGTTTCTTGCGGCATACCCGAAGTGTAGAGCAGAGCGTAGGATGTATCCATGCCTACCGATACTACAGTTGTAAAACTTCGAAAAATAGAGCGAGTTTATCTCAAACCAGATGGTTCTGTGCTTGTAAATGCTCTGGGTGGAGTCGATTTAGATATTCCAAATGGCCAATCGCTTGCAATCATGGGCGCCTCAGGGTCTGGAAAAAGCACCATAATGAACATTTTAGGATGCCTCGACCAACCAACCTCAGGAACTTACACCCTTGATGGAAATGAAACAGCAAAGATGGATGATGAGACACTTTCAAAAATACGGGGGCAGCAAATCGGCTTCGTCTTTCAATCTTTTAACCTAATTCCACAACTTTCAATCGAAGAAAACATCGAAGTCCCCCTTTATTATCAAAGAGTTCCACCAAACGAACGGCGCAGGCGAACTTTAGAAATGCTCGATCTCGTTGGGTTATCAAATCGTATTGGGCATAAGCCTGGCGAGTTATCTGGCGGGCAACAACAGCGGGCAGCGATAGCTCGAGCGCTGGTTACAAAACCTTCAATTTTGTTAGCGGATGAACCAACAGGCAATTTAGATTCGCAAACTGGGAACGACGTACTAAAACTTTTTGATTTACTTCACGACGAAGGCTTAACGACGATACTGGTTACCCATGATGAAGAAGTAGGCAACAGATGCCAACGCGTTATTCATCTTAAAGATGGTTTGATAGATAAAGACACGCAAACAACATGAGGGTTTTAGGAGTTGACCCGGGATTACGAATTGCTGGTTATGGATGTTTATCTTTTGTTGGCAACTCCATAACACCTTCAATAATAGAAGCCGGCGCAATTCGGCTCGATGTTGATAAATCAATTTCTTACCGCCTCAAACAACTACACAACGATCTCAGTGAAATAATCTCAGAACATAAACCTGAACTTATTGCCGTAGAGACAATCTTTACACATAAATCTCATCTTTCAACTGCAACAATTATGGGTCATGCCCGTGGTGTCATTTTGCTTGCTGGTGAACAAGCAAATATTCCGCTTTTAGAATTAGCCCCAACTGAAATTAAAAAGTCCGTAACGGGGAATGGAAATGCCACAAAAAACCAGGTTCAGCACGCTATTACTGGATTATTGAGTCTTACCAAGACCCCAGAACCCCCTGATGTAGCTGATGCACTAGCAATTGCAATTACTGCAGGGATTCGAGAATACTAACCCACACTTTTGCGAGATTTACACTATAATTAACACACTAAATATTTGCCCCCGAAAGGGCTCGGTATGGCGCTTGCGTCTACCGGGCCTTTATTTTTTGCAAATATTTGAACTAACAAAGCGAATTAGTAGTCCAGTTCACAGAGAACATGAAAGTTATAGAAATAAAAATAGTATAAATAGCGATAGGCATTAAAAAGACTCGGCGGATTCAAAGAACCACACCGAGCCCTTCCGGGGGTATAGTAAGTCGCAATTGCGATTAATTAATAATAACCACAATCCAATCTATTTCAATACATTCTGTTCAAAAAACAAAAAAATGCCAAACTTTTAATTTCTCCAAGGTCAAGATTGCTATCCTGCTTACTTACCTAATTTGTCAAAGGAACCCACTATGATCAGTTCAACTCTTTTTGCCTTACTCATTACTATCACTACATTTGTAATGGCAGACACTTCGGACGCTTTGGTAAACCGGTACCAAAATCTCCTCATATCAATTCAAAATCAACGCGGGCTTGCGCCTGGTGATCTGAAAAGTATTGCTGTTTTACGAGATGAAATAAGAGCTTGGAATACAACAAATGAAAATTTTCAACTCGTTGCTGCAGAATTGCAGATGAATATATGGCTAGATGACAAGGATAACTGCAACCCATTGTTTAACAAACTTACAGAGATGATGCCTGAAGATGCAAACATACCCCTTGCTTGGCTTGATTTTAAATTAAGAGAAACTGACGAAGCTCCTGAACAGATTTACGTAGATTTTATTGCTAAATTTCCAAACACGCCAGACATTGCAATTGCTTGGATTAAATTTTTAGAAAGCACGAATCGTTTTTCAGATGGGATACTTGAAATTGAAAAACTCAGCACCGAAGAATTGCTCTCACCATCTTTAATTGAGCTGTATGCTAACTTACTGTATTGCAATAATCGTTTTGATGATGCTATCGCTTCTTTAAAATCAATCGACAGTGCAACACTTGAAGCAGACGTTGCACTTGCTACAAGAGTGACAACTAACAACTCACTTTATGAAACCCAAGCAGCACTTTTTAGTGCGGAACTTGCTATTCAAGCATCAGAAGAAATAAATGGCGACCTTCCAATTGCAACAATCCTGACAACAAAAGGTCCAATCAAAATTGTCCTTTTTGAAGACCAAGCGCCCAACACTGTGGCGAACTTTGTCTCACTTGCACAAAGCGGCTATTACGATGGGACACGCTTTCACCGCGTCATTCCAAAATTTATGACACAAGGTGGTGATCCAAATTCGCGCATTGGTGCAATCGGTCAACCAGGTTCAGGTGGTCCCGGCTACAAAATTAAAGATGAACTCAATGACGATGATATGAGAAAGCACTTCGCTGGAACGCTTTCTATGGCAAATTCTGGGCCAGATACCGGCGGTAGTCAATTTTTCCTGACACACGTTCCTACGCCACACCTTGATGGCAAACATACCGTTTTTGGTCGGATTATTGAAGGTCTAGAAATCAATCGCGAACTTAAAAAAGATGACACTATCGTAACAATTGTCATTTCAAATGCACGTGACCACGAATATAATCCAGAAAAAATTGGTGAAGCCAATGCTAGCACAAGTTCTGAATCAAATGCAAAATTGAATTCTGGCAAAAAGCCAACTTTAAATTCCAACGAATAATTAGGCAGTACATATATGTCACAAGTACCATCAGAAACAATGCAAGGATACTCGGCGCCAACTGTACGTCAATTTAGCGTCTTCCTTGAAAATAGAGTAGGAAGGCTTCTTGATTTGCTTCGTCACTTTGACGATTCATCTCACGTGCATGTACTGGGATTAAATGTCATTGACTCATCAGACCATGCCGTAATTAGAATGATTCCTGACAACGCAGATGCAGCAAGGCACTTATTGAGAGATCTTGGAATTGCTTTTTCCGAAACCAATGTAATCGTTTCAGTGATTGATGATTCACATTCCCTCGCTGATATGTGTTTATATTTGCTCGGCGCAGAATTAAACATCCTGTTTGTCTACTCACTCATTAAGCAATCTCCTATTGGAGATTCCGCCATTGCAGTTGCAATAGATGATCTAACGCTTGGGGCAAACTTATTAGTGCGAAAAGGTTTTAATTTGCTTGGTGAAGGCGACTTAATCGCTTAAACAAATTCGACAGTTGCTATCTCAGGAACAGCACCCACACTCGCAGCATCGCTAAGAAACTGTTGCACTGCTTTTTTGCCGTTTTCGCCAAAATCTAAAGTCCAACGGTTTACATACATTTCAACAAATTCATCCGTACATGCCATGTCAATTCCACGACCCCACTGTGTTGCCCAGGCAAGAGATTTTTCACGGTTCGCCATTGCGTATTCAATTGACTGTAAAAGTAAATCTGTGATCTTGGAAGTAGCCTCGGCATAGAATCTAGAATCGATATCTTTTTTGATTGCGTTGCCACCAAGTGGCAATGGCATCGAGGTTTTTTCTTTCCACCACGCACCTAGATCGCAGACTTCAAATAATCCATGCTCTTCGTAGGTCAATTGACCTTCATGGATTACAACGCCTGCATCAAACAGACCAGCAGAAACTACGTCCATAATTTCAGTAAACTCAACTGGCTCCCATGTAATAGTGTGTTCTCCAGCAAGAATTCGCAGTGTCGCAAGGGCTGATGTTCTTAATCCAGGAACTGCAAACTTAGGATTTGAAGTAAGGAGATCCTCAAGTGTCGTTGCTTTTTTTGAAACTATTTTTGGACCATACCCATCGCCAAGGGAAGCTCCGCAAGCGGTTAAATCATACAAGTGCGCAACCGTTGGATAATGAGCAATACTGATTGCTGTAATATCGTAAATGCCTTCCTCTGCTTCGGCGTTCAAAGTTTCGATGTCTTTCATTACAAGTTCGAATTCAAATGCGCCTACGTCTATTGAAGGTCCAGAACCATCAATGTCCGCAAGTGGCCACCACATAAAAGCATCGTCAGGGTCAGGACTATGTGCAAGTGTTATTGCGTGTTTCAATCTACAGTTTCCTTCTCAACTAATTTTGTCAATTCTCGGCGCATAATTTTTCCAGTAGGATTTCTCGGCATCTCATCAAGAGCATAAATACTTTTGGGTACTTTAAATTGAGCAATTGTTTCCCGACACCAAGATCGCAACTTTTGCTCATCAAATGTCGCGCCTTCTGCTAACTCAACAAATGCGACTGCAACTTCACCGCGAGCGACATCTCTACGACCAACTACACCCGCTGCAATTACATCAGGATGATTCATTAAAACTTCTTCTATTTCTCTTGGAAACACGTTCTCGCCAGCGATAATTAACATCTCTTTTATGCGACCTGTGATGTACAAAAAGCCATCTTCGTCAAGTTGGCCCATATCCCCTGTCTTAAAATAGCCTTTAGAGTCAAAGGCATTCTTTGTCTCTTCTTCAAGATTAAAATAACCCTGCATAATGTTTGGTCCAGTTATTCGAATTTCACCATTTTGACCTGCAGGCAATTCATTTTCATTTTCATCAACGATGCGTTCGGACACATCATAAACAGGTTTTCCAACTGTTCCTCTTCGTTGTTCTTCTGGTCTGCACAAATTAGTAACCGGTGCTGTTTCAGTTAGGCCATACCCCTCTAAAATTGTTACGTCGAGCCGATTCTTAAATCCTTCATAGACTGCGTCTGGCAATGCTTCGCCTCCAGATAACGCGAAACGAATTGAATCAAAATCACTTGCCTTTGCGCTTTTAGAATTTAATATTGCATTGAACATAGATGGAATTGCAAGCATTACGGTTGGCTTGTTTTTCCGTATTAAATCTAGAACTTTTCGCGGATTAAACTTTGCACAGTACACCGCAGTCGCACCAATGGCGGATGGGATTAGCGTTGTTGCTGTAAATCCAAAACTATGAAATTGTGGCAACAACCCTAAGAACACATCGTTTTTTGCAAAACTTACCCACCTTTTACATTGGTCAACGTTAGCGAGTAAATTTCCCGCTGAAAGCATTACACCTTTTGGCTTTCCTGAAGTTCCTGATGTGTACAAAAGTGCAGCGAGCATATCACTTTCACATTTGACGGATTTTCTAATAGGTGGGAATCCACCAAAAGACATTTGATCCAATTTTATCGCCTTAATTCCATCTGGCAAACCGCCAATCATGTCAATCATTGCATCGACAGTGATAACTGTGTCGACACCGCTGTCTGCAATAATAAAATCAATCTCTTCTTTCGTAAGAAGATAATTTAATGGCACAATTGTTTTGCCAAGGGACCAAATCGCTGTCAACGAAACTGGAAACATCCCTGAGGTTGGCAATAGAACTGCAACATGAGGCTTATCAGTATTTATGTGTTTTGCTACATGCCAAGAAGCGACCTGCAAATCTAACCCCTTCCACTTTCGATAATCATCGACAATGAGAGTCTTGAAGGGATTCCTTCTCCATGTTCTGTAAATGGATGTTAGAAGTTGCATCGTGTTCTTTCCAAAAGGGTACGATACACGCTGGAACAATACTATGCGAATACCATTTCTAGCTCTTTTACTACTAACCGCCCTCTTTGGTCTTGGTTGCGAATCTACCAAAACCAATTCGCTTGAATTATCTCTTCGGGAATACAACAAAGGGCAATGGCGACTCTCTGAAATGTGGGCAAATAAAGCAATTGAGAATAACACAAATCAGGACGAAGCAGAATACATGCTCGGTCTTTGTGAATTTCAACTAAACAATATTGAATCTTCAAAACATTGGTTTACAAAAGCACAACAATCAACGAACTCAGAAGTAAAAGGAAAGTCGACTGCTATGTTAGGCATCATTGCTTCATGCGAAGGCAATTACACTGAAGCTCAATCAGCATTCAGATCTGCGTCGATTAACTTGCAAGGCATAGACAAACAAAAAGCGAATGAACGAAGTGGGAATAAAGGCGATGATGGAAAATACATGCTTCAATTTGGCGCATATCAGAACAAAACTAATGCTGACCAAGCAGTAGTCATACTGAAAAGTAAGCTATCACAGAGTGGACTCGGTTCAATTCAGATAACAAAAGATATCGGCAAATATGGCAAAACTATGTTTTTAGTTCAAGCAGGTCATTTTTCTACAAGGGCGGACGCTTCTCAACGGAGAGAACGCGGCGATTTGCCAGATTGCATTGTGGCGGTATCCAATTAAGCAAAGTACTCTCCCTTAGACGATAATATCGCATAGTAAATGGCAAAATCAAGTGGACAAAAAAATAAAGTAAGTAGCAAAAGTCGAAGAAAGACTGTACTTAAAAATGTGCCGAAGCCTTCGCTCTCAGTACTATATTTATTGCGAAGGCCAGAGTTCCTACGAACTTGTTTTATCATTTTCCTTTTCCTCGTTGTGGTCTCCATTCTTGCGACTTGGTCTGGTGAACAAATAAAAGTTCATGATGGACAAATTGCTACAGAAACTCGAATTAAACGAATTAACTTCCAATTCGACAATGCTGCAGCCACAGAAGCGAAACGTGCAGAAGTGAGAAATTCGTCTCCAAAAATCTACATCGTAAACTCCACTTTTATTGAACGTCTAAAAGCATCTTTAAATGGACTACCAACTGCGGTGTCAGGAAAAGTTGCTGTCGAGGATGTATCTCCAGAACTCGTAACTCAATTTAACTTAACTCCAGAATCACTCCTTACCTTGCAGTCGATGTCAAAAAATGGTGAACCGACCTATTCATGGACTAGGTCAGTCTCGAAATTGATTCAAAACATTCAACAGAACAAACCGCTCCTTACTAGCGAAGAATTTCAAGTGTTCACAACGACACCTTCTTCTAATCGTGAGTTGTTCATTGGAGCAGGCAGAATTATTCGTCCCTACCAAGCAGATGCTGTACCTCTTCCTGTAAATGCTCAAGGTGAGCCAGATTTAAAAATTGCTGAACTCATCAGTTCAGTCGATTTTCCCGAATCTCTTGTCCCAATAATTGGAGCGCGACTGTTAAACAATCATCAACCAAGTATTTTACTTGATGTTGAAGATACGCAAGCTCGAGCAGAAGCAGCCGCTGTTGCTGTTGTACCAGTAATTGTAAAACACATTCAAGGCGAAATTATTTGGCGCAAAGGTGATTCAATTTCAGCCACACAATACGAAAATGCTATTTTAGAACAGCAACACTTTTTCGCAAACTCAACTTTACTAGACCGATGGCTACCAAGAATTGGGTCGATTGGACTGCTTGCAATGCTTGCTGTTTTCATAGGAGCATATACAACTTCTGCAAATCCACGAGTAGCAAAAAACCCCCTTCGATTGCTTGCTCTTTGTGCACTGATGTCATTAATGCTTGGTCTTTCTGTAATCGTCACGCTTCAATCACCTGCATTTATTTTTGCTTCTGCAATTGTCCCTACGTTGCTTGTAGTAACTATTGTTAGTCTTGCGTATGGCCAGAGAATGGGAATGTTCATTGCATTTATGCAATGCGCTCTCGTTACGATGGCGTTGTCGCAATCGATTGCTTGGTTCATTCTTTTAATTGCTGGGTGCGGAATGATGATTAGCCAAGTCAGGGAGGTTCGCCAACGGCAAACCCTCATTCATGCTTCAGGCAAAACAGCAATTACATTTGCAATTGGTGCTTTATTTTTAGGTCTTGCAAAAGTTTCTGACATCTCGATTGCTTGGCAGCCAGTTGTCACCGATTCTCTTTTTGCAGGCGCATCTGCTTTAGTTGTTGGCTTTTTCGTTCTAGGCATTCTTCCAAGCATCGAAAGTGTCTTTGATATAACCACTGGCATGACCCTTGCTGACCTTCGTGACCCACGAAAACCGTTACTTAAACAACTTCAGCAACTCGCTCCAGGTACTTTTAACCACTCAAGGCAAGTTGCTGACATTGCTGAGACTGCTACTGAAGCAATCGGCGGCGATTCATTGCTTGCGTATGTTGGGGGGCTTTACCACGACATTGGCAAAATGAATAAACCAGAATACTTTATTGAGAATCAAACGGGCTACAACAGACATAAAGATCTTAAACCATCAATGAGTCTGCTTGTCATTATTGGTCATGTAAAAGATGGAATTGAACTTGGAAAAGAATACGATTTACCTCGAGAGCTTATTCATTTCATCGAAGCACATCATGGAACAACACTTGTCGAATATTTTTATCACGCAGCTCTAAAATCTGCAGAAGAAATCGGCGAGCCAATTAATGAATCTCAATTTAGATATCCAGGGCCTAGACCAAAAACTAAGGAAGCAGCAGTACTCATGATTGCAGATGCCGTTGAATCTGCGTCCAGAGCTCTTCCAGACCCGAACCCTGCGAGAATCGAAACTTTAGTTCGTGACCTCTCGCGAAAGAGATTACTTGATCATCAATTTGATGAATGCGGTTTGACTTTTACTGATTTAGCAAAGGTAGAAGATGCAATCATCGCACGATTGAATTCCATCTATCACACTCGCATCAAGTACCCTGAAGATGATGTGTCAGATGCAAACGATCTCGAAATAATAGAAGCTGAAGAAACTAATGATATTGCAGGTTAAAAAACTGCCATCAATCTAGTGCATCGAGTTCTGCAAATAGAATTGCTAAGCCCATCACATTTAATTGTGCTTCAACATAAGCACCGCCCAGAGTTGAACCATAAAGCAAAGAACATTTTGCAGATGGGGATTGCGATAGAACTGCTTGTTCATCTGGATTAATTTCATTTAGTATTTCTATAAATCCAGTTGAAAAATCTCTAAAATCTACCGCTAAAGCGAAATCTATTTCGACTTGCTTAGAATGTCTTCTAATTACTTGTGATAAAGAAGTTGCGTAAGGCGAACCGAATGCTCTCCATGCTTGTGGGCCAAATGCAATCGCTACTCGTTCCGTACCCTGTTTTTTAAGACGCAACTGATCGCCGGGGTGAACCACAGCGTCCATCATATTCTGATTTTCTTCATCTTCCCCCATCATCGAGATGTCCCAAGTATGCGGCATCTTAGATTCGCTTAATTTCATACTAAATTCTTCTAGTACTTGCTCAGAAAGTGAATTTACTGCCGTTGATGCTTCCTTTAGATATTCAACTTGATTATTTACGTCAATCAACGACGCAAGTGTTAAACCATTTTTTGAATTAAGACCATACGCAACAACATTTTCCTCTGCCACATTAGCAAGCAATCGCATGCTTGAAATCAAAAATGTCGGAGGCGCTGAAGCGTAAGAAGCGATTGAATCAAATGTCCTCTCATCGATTTCCAATAACTGCCGAATAAAATCGCCTGACATCGCATATTGAACCATGCTGTCATTGAGATACGTTGCCATTTCATGCATAGAACCATTGTCGATTGTAAGATTGCTTTTGTCTTTAGATTCAATTTCTACAGTCGTTGTAAGCACAAAATCTTCAATGTCTGCACCAAAGGAAAATTTTTCTATCGTTGCGCACCAAGCAGTCAATGCTTTGAATGCTTTTCTAGCAGAGGCTGTTGTATTTCGTTGTTCTTTAGAAATCACACCACTTAGATCCGGCTTGTTCATCGATCCGATAAACATTCCGCCAGTCATTTGAGCAATTGGGCCAAACTGTTGCCACAAAGGGGCAAACCGAATCACCCAACCTGCTTGTGTATCTGGCATTGTTTCGAAAATTTCAGAAAGCCCAGTCCCTTTACGGACATTTACTTTGTTATCACCTGAAGCAATAAACCAACCATCCACAGTTGTTGATGCTTTTAACCATGAAGAACTAGAAACAGATAAAGTTCTGCCTTCTTTTGCTTTACAAATAATTTGCATATGTGGCATTGCCCCGAACATGCCAGCTGGTGGTTGGCCTTCTGAAAGGACGGTTGGCTCAACAACTAAAAGTAATTCTGATGACAAATCCACAGCTGTCGGGTCATCAATAAATTGCGAAAGAAAAATATCTAAATACTCAACCTTTGCACTAGTCGATTCAGTTTTTTCATAGATGGTTTCAATTATTGCGTTAATTGCATTTCCGTCTTTAATCGACAGAACTGACATGGCATCATCGGCAATAAAGTCGCGAGGATGCTGCGCATATATGGTTGAACAAAGTAATAGTGGAAGTAAAGTAGTAATTTTCATGCTATGCAGTGTACAGCGAGTACCTTGCGTTGAGCTGATGCGAGCGGGAGTTCATGTAGCAAATCTTGTTTTACCCAAAAAAAACGTCTTTCACGTGCAAGTTTGCAAGAGAACACTGAGAAGGAGATAATCCTATGAGAAAGAACATGTTCAAACTCACCAATAGAGACGAGTTTATTTTTTAAGTGCAATTTCTTTCGCACTTGCGCCTCTGTCAATTTAATATCCGAGTCAATAGTAGGAACTTGCCACATCCCAGCCCAAAGGCCAGAATCTTTCCGTTGCTCAAATGCTAATTCGCCTTCATGTTCTACAACCACGGAATAATGATAGACGCATTTCTTCATTGCTCTTTTCTTGGAAGGAGGAATGTCACGTTGAGTATTTTCCTTGTATGCACTGCAACATGATTGCAAAGGACAATCATCGCAAGACGGCGATCTAGATGTACAAACTGTCGCACCTAATTCCATCAACCCTTCATTAAATAATCGCGGCGAATTGCAACTTGTTACTAATGACTCTGAGATTTGCCATGTCCAAGTAGATGGAGTAGATTCACCGGCGTGATTGCAAAGCCTGCACAAGACTCTATGTACATTTGCATCAACTATTGGAGCGTGTTTCTCAAATGCGATTGAAGCAATTGCTCCAGCGGTATATTTACCAACACCAGGAAGTTGCAACAGTGATTCGATGTCACTTGGCACCTCCCCACCGAATTCTGATTCAAGAACCTCTGCTGTTTTCTTCAAATTTTTTGCGCGTCTGTAATATCCAAGGCCTTGCCACAGTTCAAGGACTCCCTGCTCATCACTTATTGCCATGCTCTTCGCATCGGGAAATCGTTGCAACATAATTGGCCATCGCTGAGCAACTCTATCAATTTGCGTTTGCTGCGCCATAAACTCGCAAACCAACCTACCCCAAGGAAAATCGTCATTTCGCCATGGGAAATCCCTTGCCGATTTAGTAAACCAACTCTCTATTTTGGATGTAATTTGTAAAATTTCTTCTTGTTCAAATGCCACAACAGAAGAATAATCAACTCGAACGTAAAATGAATAAAAAAAGCAACAGAATCACATCAAAAGTGTCGTATATTTTATCCCAATGTTGCATTTTCAGAAAGGTACAAGCAATGAACACTATCAAACCTACCCCATTAAAAAAGCCCCAGCCAATTTAGGCTGGGGCTTTTCTATGTGTAATAAAACTAAAGCA
>JABIWU010000022.1 GCA_018701395.1 Phycisphaerae bacterium
ATTACATAAAAAAAGAAATTTTTTAAACGAACGAAAAACCGCACAAAAAACAACAAATAAACAAATTGAGTTCAAACTACACACTCACATGTCTTTAACAATATCGACAATAAAACCACCGGACATTCCTTGGTCTCCGCTCGCCACGCTCGGCCTCGCCTCGTCGGTTGGCTCTTATCTAGGAACAACAGAATACACAGCAGATTACAACCCATTTATTTTCATTGGCGCGTCCGCAGTCACTTCAATCGCTGGGTTGGTGTTTTTGAAACAAAACAAGTTTTTGTGTCTTGCCGTTTCTTTTTGCGCCCTGTTTTTTGGGAGATCTATATTAGCAACAAACAACAAGGTGCCCATTTGGATTTCTATGTTAAATGGTGACATCGTCGAAATTGTTGGGGGCGTGGTTACTGACCCAACAACCAAAAAATCAACGGTTGGCGACATGGCGCCATTTGATTACAAAGAAACCACAACTCAATTTGTGGTTGAGGCAAAACTACACACCACAAACAAAGCGACACAAAAACCATCAAAAATAACTGTGATTTGCAATAATTGCGTAGCTGTTTCACTGGGGGACACCGTAGTTTGTTGTGGCTGGCTTTGGAATTCAAACAACACCAATCAAAACACAAAACTGTTTGTTTCGAACAACAACTCAATACAACTACTACAAAAAAAAACAAAAAAAAGGAGTTTAAAACACAAAACAAGAAACCTATTCCTTTGTAATTTGACAGGTAAACAAAAAACACTAGCAAGCGCACTGTTCTTTGGTGTTCGAGACACAGGGTGGCGACCACTCTCTGAAATATTTAGAAGATCGGGAATGTCACACATCCTCGCAATCAGTGGCATGCACATAGGCCTTTTTGTTTTGTTAATTTCAATAGTTCTGAATCAACTAGGAATTTCTAGAACAACTTCAATATTTATAACCCTAACAATGTTGTTTTTTGTTTTGTATTTAGTGGAAACTCGACCCCCAGTAATTCGGTCAGCATTAATGCTGGTTGTGTTTTTATTAATTAATTTTCTAAAAATAAAATGCAACACCATTTCTTTGTTGGGCTTGTCGGCAATTTGCATTTTGCTTTTGTTTCCGCAAGACGCTGGAACCGTGGGATTTCAATTAAGTTTTGTGGTTGTGGCGTCCTTGTGCACCGTTCTTCCGAGAATGATTTGGCGAACCACAGGAACGCCATGCGCAAACAGCCCGATTAAAACAACACTCTTGCGCGGGGTGGTAATCATGTGGCTAACAGGCTTATGCGCCTGGCTGGTTTCTACCCCAATAACAATGCATACATTTGGTACGCTTTCGCCGTCGGGAATAATTTCAAACATTCCCTCTGTGGTAGCCCTACTAATAACACTCTGGGCCGGCGTTGTTTCAGCCCTTTTTCAACTTTTAGAAATACCAAGCGAAACGGTTGTGTGGATGTTTAGCACATCTTTGGCGCTTTTAATCGCCACAGCAGAAGCATTTAACAACACGCCGTTTGGTTTTTTGGAAATAAAAAAAACGCCATGGATAGTTTCGGTGGCACTGTTGGCGAGTACCGCGCTATGGATTTTAAAAATTAAACACCGCCACAAGGCGCGGGCGGCGCTTTTGGCCACAATTCTTTTGTGCGTTTTTATTGTTCATGCAAAATCAAACGACACAGTTATCACCACGCTTGATGTGGGGCACGGAACGTGCCACATTATTCAACACAAAGCCTTCACAATAATGATAGACGGCGGCTCAAGAAATAATCTTGATGTTGGAATGAACAAAATATCTCCACAATTAAAAGAACTAGGTGTTTCACATATTGACATGGTTGTTATAACACACTCAGACATAGACCATGTTGCGGGGATAATTGATGTTGCAAGAGCGGTTTCGGTCGGGAAAATTTTAATGGCACCACAGACGGCCAATTACCAAACCGCACCCCTAGCGAGAGTGATAAGCCTTGTTTTAAGAGAAGGTGTTCAAATAGTACTTGGAAGCGAAGGGTGGAAAGAGAGCTTTGGCGACATTAGAATAAAAATGCTATCCCCAAGCGTGCGCGATAACCCAAAATCAACAAACGCAGCATCAATTGTGCTGCTTGTAGAGTCATACCAAAAAAGAATTTTGTTTACAGGCGACATAGACGAAGAGAAAATTCTAGAACTTACAAAAACCCTCAAAGAAACGATTGATGTGATGGAATTACCACACCACGGCCAGTGGAGCGAGGAGTCCAACGAATTTGTTCTTCAAACGCGCCCAGGCGCGATTATTCAGTCGACAAATAAATCAAGACACGCGAAAGATCGGTGGCTATTCTCAAACAACACAGAACGATTTGTAACAGCGGTTGACGGAACAATTACAACAACAATAAAACCCAGCGGCTTAATTTCGATTATTGGGTCAAAAGACCCTGTTACCATGCCACCATGTTTATTACACCACTAACAATTGTTGTGGCGCTTTCGTCGGCGCCACAATATCGATTTGAACCAATTCACGCCTCTCTTCAGTTCGACGAGCCCGTGCAAGCGGTGTTCGATGGAGTTACAAACGGCGTTATGTATGTTGTAGAAAAGGATGGTGTTGTGAGAAGGGTCACAACTAATTTAACCGAAAAAGAAAAACCAATTTTCTTAGATATACGAAGCAACTGCGCAGTTAATCATTCGGAAGAAGGATTACTCTCTTTGGCATTTCATCCAAACTACAAAACAAACAAAGAATTATATGTTTGGTATACAGCAACAAATCCAAGAAGGTGTGTTCTTTCAAAATTCACAGCGGGTGAAGACGGCCTAAGCGCAGAACAATCAACCGAGGTGATTTTATTAGAAGTAGCACAGCCTTGGGGCAACCACAACGGCGGTACCGTACTGTTTGGCGACGACGGCTTTTTATATGTAGGCATTGGTGATGGTGGCGCATCTAATGACCCACAAAAAAACGGTCAAAATAAAAAAACATTACTTGCTTCAATTATTAGAATTGATCCAAACAAAACAAATGGCGAAAAAATGTATTCCACCCCCCCAGACAACCCATTTGTCAACGAGGAAGACGCGAGGCCAGAATTGTGGGCAATAGGCATGCGAAACCCTTGGCGCATGAGTTTTGACAAAGAAACCGGAGAACTTTGGGTCGGCGATGTTGGTCAAAACAAATGGGAAGAAATCGATATTGTGGAAAAAGGTAAAAATTACGGGTGGAATATTCGCGAAGGAAAACACCCGTTTAAGAAAAGCAAGATAGACACCGAAACGACCGAGCCAGTGTTCGAGTATGGAAGAAGAAGCGGCGGATCGATTACCGGTGGTTATGTGTATCGCGGTGAAAAAATACCAAGCCTGTTCGGAAAATATATATATTCCGACTACTTAAGCCGCAGGGTCTGGGTGCTTTCGCCCCCAAACAAAGAAGAAACCGAATATTTAGCAGAAAAAATAGCAAAAAGCACCCCGCTGGCAATTTCATCTTTTGGCGAAACGCCAAGTGGCGAAATTATTGCGTGTGGGTTTGAAACACCATACTCAACGACCGGAAAAATTTACAAGTTGGTTCATTTTTCAGATTCTCCGCCAACCAATTGAATTATTTGTTTAAACATTTCTTGCGCCGGGATTTCGTCGCTTTTCCAACGAGGAACAAAACGGTGGTCAATTGTTAGAACTGGCACACCTTTGCGCCACACATTATTTTTTGTGAGAATATCTACTCGCATCTGATTATTGACATCAATTCCAACCATTACATCTTGAAGAATATCCAAAGAAACACCAGTAATCGATAGCGCATAGTTTTTGGCATCTTCAATATTGGTGGTTCCAACCTGTTCCATTAACCAATTGTGCATTTTCTTTCGCGCTTCTTCACCACCTAACGCATGCGCCGCAATTACCAATTTCGCCAAAACACACGAACCGTCGTATTTTGTGAGCATTGAACTAATTCCCGCATTACAGTTTTCATCTATAGGAAAATGTCTAAAGGTGTATTTAATTGTGTTTGGAAAGCGTTTAATTGTGTTTTTAATTTCACGGTCTAGCTCTTTAGACAGACTCGCCTGGTAGTCACCCCAAACCACAAATTCAATTTCCCCGTCGCCAAACCAAACCAAGCCCTCTTCGCCGGGCATTGTTGTTTTTCGACCCCTCCGCCAATCTTCCACAAGTTTTTTATTTGCGCCTGGTGGCGCCTCAACCACCCCTGCACCAACACCACCCACAACTTTATTTATTGCCTGTTCAATTGTGCCCTGACCACCGTAATACCACAAATATTCAACACCATTAATAAAGACCATCGGCGTGAAATAAACCCCCAGCGCCTTTCCGTCTACCGCATCACCCTTTACAAGCGCCAGAGTTTTGTCGTCCATCATTGTGGCTATAACGTCTTGTGCGTTAAACCCAAGTGCAGTGAGACTACCGGCAAAACTTTGATCGGTAAAACTCCCGCCTTGAGAAAAAAGCCAAGTGTGCATTTTCTCCCACGCCTCTTCTCCACCAATCATTGCCGCAGCCTCGGCGGCCCGGGCGGCCCAGCAGGCATTCCCATGTAATTTAAACGTACCAATAGTGTCGTTACAGTCGTAATTTAATGGGAAATGTTTAACAACAACAGAAATATCATCTCGCGTGGTCATTAGTTGTGCCAAATCACCCTCAATTCGTTTGCAATCTGGACACTGATAATCCGTGTACATAACAATCTGAACAGGTGCGCTGGGCGAACCAATTCGGTGCCCACCCTTAAGCAAAGCAAGCGTAGATTCTTCAGCACCACCAGCGGTGATCTGCTCTAGGTTTTCTTTGTATTTTAGCGATTCGTGCTCTGTTTTATTTTTGGAAACATACGTTCCAACTATAAATAAAATGCACAAAGAAACAACAAAACTACCCCAAAGAACAACGGGTTCAAACAAAGAAGAACCTTCGTTTTTCTTACCCCTCACACAAAGCACCCAGAATAAAATGTTACAAAAATGAGAGAGGGCACACCACTTACAAAAACTTCCAATAAAAACCATGACAACAATAAAACCCAACGAAGCGAAAACACCAAGGAGCACAGAAGACTTGAATTTATTAGAAAAGTTAGTGCCGGTAGTCCACGCAACAAATAAAGACCAAAACCAAGCCAAACCCACAAACGACACCGGAATCAAAACACCAGGAACGGTCCCCCATGGGCCGTTTGTAATATTGTCGCACCCGCTGCCAACCCCACAACCCGGAATAGAATTAAACAACCCAAGTTTTGTTCCAGACAGAACCAAAGAAGAACCAGTCGCAACAAGCAGCAGCAGTGTGCCTATATAAAAAAACGGAGATGTATATTTATTCATTTTTAGTCTTTCTCGATTTTTACATTTGTTCTGGCGATTCGATGCCGAGCATATCTAACCCATCAACAATCACCCGCCTTGTGAGGTCCGACAAACGAAGTCGTGACTGTTTTGTTAATTCATCATCTAATTTCAATACAGGACACAATTGATAGAACGCACTAAAGGCATCAGTTAATTCATATAACCATGTACAAAGTCTGTGTGGTTCTAAGTATTTAATGGAATCGTGCAACACGTTGTTGTATTGAAGTAATTTTAAGGCAAGAACCCTCTCTTGAGGCTCTTCGATAACCAGTTTGGCACCCACCCGCTCACCACCCTTTCGGATAAGCGACGAAATTCTCGCGCAAGCATATTGAATATATGGTCCCGTATTCCCCTCAAACGCCACCATTCTATTCATATCAAAAACATAATCACGAATAAGATCATTTGAAAGGTCTGCGTATTTAATTGCCCCGATGCCAATCTGTCTACCAATAGTTTTAAGTTCCGCGTCGCACATTTTTGAGGTTGGAGAATTTGGTTCTTTCGACCTCTTAATCACTTCGGTTGTTCCTCGTTCAACAGCTTCGTGCAACAAAGAGTCTAGGGTTACATTTGAACCACTTCGAGTTTTTAATGGCTTGTTGTCATCACCTAAAACAGAACCAAAGGGAACATGTACCAACTCCGCCCCGGTTCCGTCGGGCGTTTGGTTCCAAGAAATTAACGCTGTCGCATCAAACAAATCTTTAAAGTGGTCGCGCTGCCGAGCATCCACAACATAAATTACTCGGTCCGCCCCAAGCTCGTTCGTTCTAAATCGAACGGCGGCTAAATCCGTTGTTGCATACAAAAAACCACCATCAGATTTTTGAATTAACATTGGCCGTTCTCTATTCTTAAAACGAACAACTATTGCCCCATCATCTTCTATTCCCAACCCAGAAGAAACAAAAGATTCGACTACGCCACCAAGCCGATCCCTATAAAAAGATTCGCCCCGGTTATTCTCTGGCCCAACTTTTACATTGAGTAAATCAAGAGACGCATAAACAGCCTCCATGGTGCAATCGATTAATTTTTGCCAGTTCGCCAAGAGTTTTTTATCACCCCGCTGAAGGGCGTTTAACACGGTTTTTGCGGCGGCCTGTGCCCCGAGGGCACTTGCGTTTTGTTCTTCGATCTCTATAAATCGGTGCGGACCAGATTGTAATTTTTTCGCAGCCTTTTCTCCACGCAATTCATCTTTTGCAACAAGTTGCGCGTTTTTGTACGCAGCGTTTAGGTCATCAAGCTCTAGCGTGTCCAGGTTTGTTTCAGAAGACAAGAGTTGCTCTAACACCATTGCAATTGGCAACCCCCAATCACCAAGATGGTTTTCCCGATATACCGTTCTCCCAACGCGTTCGTACATTCTTGCAATAGAATCACCAATGATAGTGGAGCGAAGGTGTCCAACATGAAGTTGTTTCGCAACATTTACACCACACAAGTCAATAGCAATTGCGTGTGTATCTTTGTCTGGTTCTACACCAAGGTTTTCACAATCCATTTCTTCAACAAGTTTTGTAATGGTTTCGTTGTTGATTCGGATGTTTATAAAACCAGGACCAGCAACTTCTGGTTTGTCTGCAAAAGTACCAAAGTCAACCACCGAAACTATTTTTTCAGCGAGTTCTATTGGGTTGTGTCCATATTTTTTACCCAGTCCCATTGCCCCATTCGCTTGGAAGTCAGCGATTTCTGGGTTTTGGGCTCTTCTGATTACAGGATCAATTTCATTTGGATCAATATTTAACACGCTCCCAAACGCCGTTTTAAGAGAATCGCAGATATGTTGTTGGATGTTTAAAGACATATAGACGCGTACGATAACGAATTGAACCACACTTTGGCACAGTGGTATAATTCTCATCTATGGCATCACCAACAAACTCTCCAACAACCGAGCTAGAAAAAATCGACCGGTGTAGCGAGCTACCTCATAGACCTAGGGTTTTACTTGGAAAAATGGGACTAGACGGCCACGACAGGGGCGTAAAGTTAATCGCAAGGGCGCTTAGAGACAGTGGAATTCACGTTATTTATTCCGGACTCTGGCAGACCCCAAGAAGCCTGGCAATTTCTGCTCGAGACGAAGACGCAGACATGATCGCCTGTTCGATGATGAGCAACTCCCACCTTGTTTTAGTTCCTCGCTTATTAAACGAACTCAAAAAGGTTGGTAGACCAGATTTAATTGTTGATATTGGCGGAATTATTCCCCAAGAAGATATCCAACCCATGCTTGATTGTGGCGTGCGCGGTGTTTATCACACAGGCACAACAATGCTAAATATTGTTGATGCCGTAAAATCAGCAACGGTTCAATACAAACCCCTAGAAAACCCAACAACCACACTTGCAGAGCTTTCAAGAAACATCAGTCTTGTAGAGGTTGGCTCTTGTGTTGGTGCCAAAAAAAGGCGACCCAACAAAGTCATAGGACTAACGGGTTCGCCCGGCGCAGGCAAGTCAACGTTGTCAGCATCAATGGCGGCAGAGTGTGTTCGCCGCGGCGAAAAAATGGCAATAGTCGCTTACGATCCGATGTCAACAATTTCAGGCGGAGCACTTTTGGGCGACCGCCTTCGCGTAGATTTTAACACGGTAGATGAAAATGTTTTTTATAGAAGTTTGGCGCGGGTTGGAGAAGACTACAATTCGCTTCCAGAAATTTTAGAATTAGTCGGCGGCGCAGGTTTTGACAACGTGTTTGTTGAAACTGTTGGGGCCGGTCAGAACGATGTTGCCATTCGCGACGTTGTAGACAAGACAGTTGTTGTTCTTGTTCCTGGAATGGGCGACTCGGTTCAAATGGATAAGGCGGGCATTCTTGAAATTGCCGACACCTTTGTCGTTAACAAGGCGGATTATGAAGGCGAAAGCGCACTGGTTCGCGAGCTGTTAGACATTGCATCGGGTCGAAAAATATTCGAAACTATCGCCACCCAAGGCAAGGGCATCGTTGAATTACTCGGTCATTTGTTTGGTTAAACCAAGCAATTAATCTTTGTAAACCGGTCGATCGGCCAATTTAAAATTCCAAATGGTTTTAACACCATCAACATCTAACGAACCAACAGAAGAACATCGTTTAATAATTTCTTTTGGGTTATCCATAGCAATTTGTCCATGCATTTCGAACTTGGACTGAAGAATGTCTTCTAAATTACATTCGTTATTTCTCGCGTGTCCACTCGGATACATCACAAGGCCACTATCAAAAACTGCACCATCTTTCATGGTGATATGAACCGAAGTAGGAATGCCATCGGGGTATTTTTTGTCGAACTCTTCACCACCATGTTCAAAGTAAATAGTTTCCATTATTGCGCGGGTGGTTTCGTTGTTAATTGCGCCCTCATCAAAGTCGTAGGGTGTCAGCATTATTCGTTTCCACACCTCATCATTTGATTGAGCAAAAAAATCAACGCCATCGCTTTTTACAATCTCTTCCGCCTTTCGCAACATGGTTGAAACGATATACACCATTGAGTGGTCGGCAGATTGTCTTGTTTTTGGATTCCGCTTTGCTGGGTCTCCAATAATTCCAAAAGCGGGTTCGTAAGCGGTGATTTTAATGACATCTATCTGTGGTGGGTTGGCGGCAATTTCAGGGTTTTTTTGAATTAGATTTAACAAACCTTGAAGCGCGCCGGCGGACTGGTGTTCATAAAGACCAATTTTGAAATGCATTCCCATCACAGCAAAATCACTTCCGCTGTGCGACAAATTTAAATCAAAAGGCGAGTCACCGCCGGTGTTTTCAAAGTATCGAAACACAGATTCTGGGTTTCTAAAAATATCACGTGGCCCCATAAAGCCCCTCATTGCCCGCTTCATTGAAACAACAGCAACCTCAGTACTAATCGCGGCAGAAGAACCCTTTGAATCAGATAGTTGTTTACCCGCCCGAATAGCTCGCCAAGGAATAAAGTGCGCAACCGACATCCCAATAGCCGCCTCGATTTGTTCCGCCGTTGCACCACACATTGCACCATACACAGCCGCCGAAGCAATCGCCCCGTGAACAACATGGTCAATTTTATACGTCTTTAAACTAAACACCTCTGCTAGGCGCCCACGAATTTCATCTAGCAAAACCATACCCCGCAAAGCCGTTGAACCATCAAGACCCATTACTTGCGCGGCAGCAATTGGTACGGCGTAAAAATCATTGTGTCCAAATTCACCGGCGGTGTGCCCAAGGCCCGGGTTGTAACCAAAGTTTGTTCCGTTTGAATCCCACTCTCTTACAGCGGCGCAATTTGCAAGTATTGCCTTTTCGGGAAAGACCGAACACGAAGACCCAAAAACAGTTGCACCGTTTTCTGTTGGGAAATCAAGCGCCTCGTCTCGCAATACCGTTGGGGCGTTTGTTTTAACAGCTATTGCCGATAATCCACACAAGACGGCGTCTGTAAAAAACATTGCAGTTTTATCGAGAACCGTTTGGTCTGGCTCTCCAAGACTTCCCGACATAAATCCAACGGCAAACTCCCCAATTCCCAGCGCTTGGTTTGAGTTTTTTGGAAGGGAAACAGCAGTATCTAAATTGGTAATCATTTTGTGTGTTCTAGAATCGCATCGACCTGGTCAACTGAACCAAGGATGACACCTGTTCGCTGGTGAAGCCCGTTTGGCACAACCTCTAAAATTCGTTCCCCACAACAAACACCCCTTCCCCCGGCTTGTTCAATAATCATTGCCATCGGATTTGCTTCATACATCAACCGTAACTTCCCATCTGGATTGTCGGTTGTTGGTGGATATAAGAAAACCCCACCCCTCAATAAAACGCGGTGTACATCAGCGACCATTGAACCAATATATCTGCTTGAATAATCGTTTTTATGTGCCCAAGATAAATAGTTACGAATTTCTTCACTATATTTTTCTGTGTAGGCCTCATTGGTTGAATATGTTTTATTTCCGGATGGAATTTTTAATTTTTTAGAAACAAGGACAAACGAACCAATTGCTTGATCGAGAACAAACATATCAACACCGTTTCCAGTGGTTAAAACAAGAACGGTTGATGATCCGTATAACACATAACCCGCAGCAACCTGCTTAACGCCCGGCTGTAGTATTGCTTCTTTGCGTGAGCCCCCATCTTCAAGACGAAGTACACTGAAAATTGTACCCACGCCAACAGAGACGTCTAAATTTGATGAACCATCAAGGGGGTCAAAGAGAACCGCATATCGACCGCCCTCTTCCCGACTTCGGAGCAAAACCGGCGTTTCGTTTTCTTCGCTTGCCAAGACACCAACATTGTCTCGGTTACCTAAACAATGCATAATTATTGTGTTTGCGATTATGTCTAATTTTTGTTGTGATTCCCCTTGAACATTAATACTGCCAACATCACCAATAACATCTTGAATTCTGGCGCATCGAATTTTGTTACCAATCGCCTTCGTTGCGAGAGAAATAGCTGAAACAATCCACGTAAACTCACCCGTAGCGCCTGGGTGCTTTTGTTCTTCCGCAAGAATGTGGCTTTGGAGACTTTCTAAATTATCTTGTGTCAAACTATTGTCCATAAGCATTACCTTTCCACCATAGTTTCGGTACGATGTCGCAACAAACTTGTTTAGGTGAAAAGACCCATTCTACCCGAAAGTAAGACCCTTAGAGAAATACCCAAATGACAAACAACACCAATCAACCCGTTATAGTTGCAGCCCGCAGAACTCCAGTAGGACGCTTTTTTGGAGGTCTTTCTCGGGTTCCAGCACCCCAACTCGGTGCATTTGCTATTGAAGCAGTATTAAGTGACTCTGGCATCGACGCCTCAAGCGTTGACGAGTGCATGATGGGGTGTGTTTTACAGGCGGGCCTTGGTCAAAACCCAGCAAGACAAGCCGCATTAAAAGGCGGTTTGCCCGACACTATTTCTGCCGTGACAATTAATAAGGTTTGTGGGAGTGGGCTTCAATCAGTAATGCAAGCGGCGCAATCAATTAAAGCGGGCGACAACAATATTGTTGTTGCGGGCGGTATGGAAAATATGTCTAGCTCGCCACACCTCGCAAATGTGCGCCCCGGCATTAAATTTGGCGAAGGAACCCTTATTGATCATATGCAACACGATGGCTTAACGTGTCCATTCGAAGGATGGGGAATGGGGTGCGCTGCAGAATGGACCGCTGGCGAGTATGAAATTTCTAGAGACGAACAAGACGAATTGGCCGCAAACTCACACGCCCGTGCAGCAAGCGCAACATCTGACGGCTGGTACAAAGAAGAAATAATTCCGCTTGAGGCCAGACAAATTAAACAGCGAGAAGACGTAATAACTGATGAGGGCGTTCGTGCGGATTCAACAACAGAATCACTAGGAAAACTCCGACCCGCTTTTGCAAAAGAAGGAACAGTTACAGCGGGCAACGCCTCACAAATTTCAGACGGCGGCGCCGCCGTCCTTGTTATGTCAAAAGAATCTGCTGAACAGGCGGGCGCGACGGTAATGGCAACGATTGTCGACTACAACACCTTTGGAGTTGAACCAAAGAAAATATTTACAGCTCCCGGACTTGGAATAGAACAACTACTCAAACGAAACAATCTAACAGTGCACGACATTGATGTGTTTGAAATTAACGAAGCGTTCGCTGTACAGGTTTTGCAAAACTTGGCGCATCTTGGAATTAACCAAGACAACGTAAATATTGGTGGTGGCGGGGTGGCAATTGGACACCCAATTGGGGCTTCGGGAACAAGGGTTTTAGTTTCGTTACTTCACCACCTAAAGCGAACAAATGGTAAGCGTGGAATAATTAGTTTGTGCCTAGGCGGCGGTAACGCTGTTTCAATGCTCGTTGAACGAGAATAAAATTAACGAGTGGTATTACTTGGCCGAGTAGCCGGAGTAGTGGTAACGGCAGGCCGGCGAATTTTAACGCTGGCCCTCGTTGTAATTTTTGGTCGCGTAGTTTGCGACCGCTTTGGTGTGATTGGGCGTTTCATATGTACGAACCTCCTTACTAATTGCCGATGTCCTCTGCCCACAAATCGGGCTTCTCGTGACGCATCCTGTTCATTAACGCAATACATCGTGCATCATTTATAACATCAACCTTTACACCATTCGAGCACATTAACGCCTCAGCACCAAGAAAATTTTTATTTTCTCCGACAATCACTCGTTTTACACCAAATAACAGGGTTGTACCAGCACACATAACACAAGGGCTTAACGTAGAAACAAGCGTTAGTTCGTTCCAATCTCTTCTTCTGCCCGCGTTGCGGAAACAAACAACCTCAGCGTGAGCCGTTGGGTCTCCCGACTGTACCCGCTCATTATGTCCCTTTGATACTATCGTCCCAACACGATCAACCAAGACAGAACCAACCGGAACCCCGCCCTGTGACCACGACAGTTCAGCTTGTTCAATCGCTTCGTCGAGCCAAATATTCTCTTTCGTTTTACTTCCTTCGCTATTCACTTAAGAAGCGCTCTCATTGCCGCCCGTGGGAAAATTTGGCGATGGCAGTTCGGTAACTGGAATCATCCAAATCCTTTCTCTTTGAACTGTCCAGGGTTGCGAAAGTGATGACGAAAGGTATATGGTTGCTTGTTCATATTGACCACCAGAAACAGGAAAAACAATGTCAGCCTCTGCATGGAACGGGCGCTTTCGAAGCTCCGTAACGTGGTAAGCAAGTTGTCCCGAAGTTTCCATTGCAATAGCACCGCCAATTTTCTCTGAAACAATGGTGTATGTTTCTTTGTTCACGCCTTCGGGCAAATTAAAAACAACGGTGTTCATGCCACCAAAGTGTTCGTGGGCGTATAACAATGTCTCCGCCAGTATTGTAGGAACGGGCTCATTTGAAGAATTTGAAAACACAAGAGCAACACTGTTTTCTACAGGCGGATATGTTGCAACAGGCGTACACCCAACAACAAAGACAATTAAGAGCAAAGCAAATTTATTCATGTTAAAAGTGTAACACAACTAAACCGTAGAATTCCATCGAACAGGCATGTTGTGCTCAACACCAAGCAAATCAACTAATTTACCGGCAGTAAAGTCTATTAAGTCATCGATAGATGTTGGTTGCATGTAAAATCCAGGCGACAGCGGAGCAATTATTCCGCCAGCCTCCGATATTTTTCCCATATTTTGGATGTCAATGAGACTTACTGGCGATTCTCGGTGTGCAAGGATCAACCTTCGTCTTTCTTTTAGTGTTACCGCAGCGGCCCGCTGTACCAGGGTGTTGGTAATACCGGAACCGATTGCGCCAAGCGTATTGCTTGAACAAGGCAAGACCAGCATTCCATCATGGAGAAAAGAGCCCGACGCTATAGTTGCACCAAGATCTTTGTCTCCATAAATAATTAAATTGTTGGCGTGTTTTGAAACCCCCAACGCATCTGCATTAATCGAAGTTATGTTCGACTCTTCAAACAAAACTCTTTTCCCAAGAGACGACATGGTCAAATGAACCTCAACATTAGCCTCTAACAACAAACGTAAAACTTTAATGAAATATGGCGCGCCAGAAGCACCCGTTACCCCAATAACAATTTTTTTATGCGTCACCCGTCTTCTCCGAACGAAATTCGCTCGATAACCCGACTTGGCGAAGGTTCACGAAGTAATACAACGTCTCCTAGTTTTACACCAGAGGAAAGCTCAGCATAAGAATCACTAAATCTTTCAAGGGTAACTTTGCGTTGCGAAAAACCACCCCCATCTTTAACCCAAATCCACACAACCCCCCCCGTTCGATGAATGGCGTGAATTGGCACAAATAAAACACCCTGAACACTTTCCACATAAATTTCTGCAGAGCAGCGCATTGATGGTTTTAACCGAACACCTTCGAGACTTAAAAGTTTAATCTCCACTGTGTAATCTCTGCGATTTGGATCTCTCCAACCACCACCCTCAGCAAGAACGCCAACAGACAACACCTCGCCCTCAAAAACATTATCTGGGTATGCGTCACATGTAACAATTGCCCGCAACCCCTGCGCCACCAAGCCACTGAGCGCCTCATTTACCTTGACATTTGCAATCATGTTTGAAGTATCTGGAATGGATAAAACGTGTTCATTTCTAAATAGGTTTTTGCCAGCCTTTAGCGGTTCGCCCTCTTCTCGTCGCCCGCCCATACTGCTGGCGTAAACAACCATCCCAGAAGCCGGCGCCGTAACAACACACAGCTTTAGCTGCTCTTTTCTTTTTGCTAAACCTTCAACCTGTGACTCTAGTTGATCTTTTCTCGCCTCAACAGTTGCTTGATGATTGTTTAATTCTGATGTCAAACGAACATTGGCGCGATCAAGTTCATCAACCGCCTGCTGTAAATCAGAATTCTTCCTTTGCTCATCTTGTTTGTACGTATAGTTTTCGTAGACCACGACCTCTAGATTCGCTTTTTTAAGTGTCGCTTCTGCATTTAGCAACGCAATTTCATCCCTGTCTAATTCATCTTTACTTAAAAATTTCTGTTCATATAACCGCTCAGAAGACTCGTGTTTTTTGAACAGACGTTGATAATCCTTTTCGGCGGTTTGAACCGCAAGTTTTAATTGTTGTTTTTTTGCAACAACCTCACCCTCGCTCCAAGCCTGTAACGCAAGCGTGGCAAGATCAACATCCAGTTTCTTTGTTGACAACTCAGAATCTTTTCTCTTCTCGGCAATAACAAACGCAGACTCTGAATTGTCGAGCGCATTTTGTGCAGCGGTGACATTTAATTCTGCTGCTCGAATTTCATTAATAATAGATTCATCGTTTAATCGAATTAATACATCGCCCTCACTGACAAACGACCCCTCATCAACCAACTCAATAATGGTCGCGTTTGATTCAAGCTTGTTAAAAATCTCGATTTGATTTTCTGAAACCAGTTCACCTGACGTTGGTACGGTAATTTCAAAATCGCCTTCAACAATTTCATATAACTCTCCTGCGAGTGATTTGGATTCAGTGTTATTGACACCACCAGACAACGCATACCACGACCCAAAAACCACCATACCGCCAATAACGACAATAGCTCCAATAGTTGAAATCCCTCTTCGCATAATCATAAATTGTATGTACTCTCACTAGTTAAGGTTGGTAACAACAGGTTCCCGTCGCTGTTTATCCGCAACCTACCCGCCTGTAGCAAATAGTCAAGGATAGAGAGCTCAAGGTCTCTTTTTGCACTATCCCTTGCGTCTTGTGCGCTTTGTAAATCAGAAATAGCTCTTGTTTGGTCAAGCACCGAAACCCTGTCTGGGTCAGCATTAATTGAATCAAGACCAAGTTGGGCAATTTTTACATTTCGTTCTTGCAGTTCAAAAGTAAATTGATACACCTCGATATTACGAAGCGCAGACCGAACAGAAACGGCAACGCTGTCGCGCGATTCTCTGTATGTTCGTCTTGCCCGCTCAAGAGCAATTTGTTCTTGCCGAACAGATATTCTTTCACTTTCTCTATCCAGCGGCAAACTCAAACTTAACCCAGCAAGGTAATCGACGTCTTCCCCGTTAAATTTTGCCAGCGAATTTTCTTCACTATCTGTCGTTGCTCTAGCGGTAACCCGCAATTCTGGAAGAAGTGCGTTGAATGAATTTTCAACCGAGCGCCGCGTATCAACGACACGGTCCTTTTCGTTTTGAAGGTCTAGCCGGAGTACCAGGGCTCCTTGAACAACCTCAGAGACAACCACCTCAGGAGGAACTACACCAAGAGCCGTGGGTTGAACCTGAATTACACTGTTTACAGGCCAACCGATTCTAATTTTAAATCGATCAAGAGCGAGTCGATACCTTTCCCACGATTGGCTTAATCTGGCAACCGCAGCAAGTGCCTGATTTTCAGCATCCGCAGAATCATAGAGCCGCGTACGACCCGACTCATACAAAGCCGCCTGTCTTTCTGCAAGTTGCCGAAGCGCATCAACGCCCCGCTGTGCGTTTTGTAGCGACTGTTTTTGAACGACAAGCGAAAGATAGTCACCAACAATAGATCTGTAAAACGTTCGGCGGAACCGCTCGTAACTTCTTGCGGCGTATACCAAATCTCTTTTAGCCTGAATCAACGACTCTCTTGCAACAGCGCCCGATCCTCGAAGTAGTGGAATGTCGAGTAGAAGGTGGACCGACGACGAAGAAGAGTTGTCAACTGTTATCGAGTGTATATCCCTTGCAATGTTTGTTAGTGCACCTGCGGACAAACTTCCGCCGTTTTCTAGTTTTTGTGTAATGCTAAAATCATTTACAACAGCCAACGAAGTGTCATACAAACCATTGGTTGAAGTCGCTGTTATGTTTGAACTAATTGTGTTGAAAAATCTTGGACCCCAAACATGCAACTCCTTTAAAAGACCAAGGGTTGATGAAAGATAATCGTATTGTGCGAATTGCATTTCTCTTGCATTTGTATCAGCCCACACAAGCGAATCCTCCAAAGAAATCACCTCGCTTGCTGCCGCCAAATCCTCTGCTGCCCGATCTAGCGATTTTGAAATTTCATCTTCGTCTAATGGGGTTGCTGGTGTAAAGCCAAGTTCTTCAGCAGAGGGGTTTAATGTCGTCGGATTGGAGTTGGTTAAAACCGAACCCGACCCATTGCTTGAAAAAATAGTTGGCGAAGGGTGATTTGCGCCCATGCTCCCACTTGCAGCAGACATAACAGCATCAACCCGCTTATCAATATCTTGAAAACCGCGGCTACAACCACCAACAAGAAAAATTAGCAATAGGCACAAACGCTTCATCGTATTGTAGATTCTAACAGCGTGTTATGATAATCACAATAACTATGCCAACACAGATTTCAAACCACCCAAATTTACGCGTTTTTGAACACCCCGTAATTAAAGACAAGCTTACTCGAATCCGAAACGCCGAAACACCCCACTCGACCTTTCGTAGATTATTAAACGAGATAGCGGGTCTAATGTTTTTTCAAATGTCTAGAAATTTTCAAACAATTGAGATTTCAGTTGAAACACCTATAGAAAAAACGAAGGGATTTAAATTAGCACACCAACTTACCCTTGTGCCAATTCTTCGGGCTGGCGTTGGGATGACCGATGGCGTGATGGCAATGATTCCAGAGGCGCGAGTGGGACACGTCGGTTTATATCGTGATGAAAAAACAAAACAACCAGTGCCATATTATTGCAAACTTCCCAAAGATATTGCAAGCGGTCCAGTTTTGTTGATCGACCCAATGTTAGCAACGGGCGGATCTGCAGCGTTTGCCGCAACTATTCTCGAAGACGAATACAAGTGTAAAGAAATCCAAATGATGTGCCTGGTCGCCTCTCCAGAAGGGGTCGAAAAAATGCACGCAGAGCATCCAAATTTACTTATATACACCGCCTCCTTAGACAGGTGTCTAAATGAGAATGGTTACATTCTTCCTGGCCTTGGTGATGCTGGCGATCGAATTTTTGGAACTATTTAAACTGTTTTGTACTTCCAAGACAAGTAAGCCATGACACACTCAATAAATTATTCTGATTCAGTAAGTGTTTGCAAAACCCTTTTAAGTGCAGCAAAACTATTACATGCCAACACATCAAGACGTGGCTGCACGCATCACATTCCATCAAGCGGAACGGTTTGGGTTTCAGGCGATTTGCACGATAATCCATTTAACCTATCAAAAATAATTCGTGCTGCAGATTTATTAACAAGTTCTAACCACCTTGTTTTGCAAGAGATTATCCATCCGCCAAGCGAAACAGGAAGACTCGATTTAAGTTTTAGAATGCTTGTTCGCGTTGCCAGTTTGGTGATTTCTTATCCCGAACAAGTGCATCCAATTTTAGCTAATCACGAATTGTCTCAGGCGACAAACCGGTTAATAACAAAAGGCGGGAGTGAGTTGGTTGGAAAATTTCTTTCTGGGGTCGAACATGTTTTTGCCAAAAACGCTCCAAAAGTAATAGAAGCAATTAACACATTTATTTTTGCAATGCCACTGGCCGTTCAATCTGAATCTGGGTTGATGTGTTGTCACAGCCTTCCCAACGACGACGATATGGAACAGTTTGATACGAACATCCTCCACCGAGAATTAACAAAGAAGGACACCATAAACAGAGATGGTTCTGCGTATATGTTGGTTTGGGGTCGACGACAATCTGATAAACAAATTAATATCCTGGCACAGGCTTGGGGAGTAAAATTGTTTTGTCTTGGCCATGCGTGGGTGCCCGAAGGAATTAAAATGGCATCCGAAAAAGTTTTACTGCTTAATAGCGACCACGCTAATGGTGTTGTAATGCCTATAGATTTAAGCGAGATAAAAAACGCAGGTACGACCATGCAGTCGGCGATTAAACTCTCTTCTATTGCAATGGATATAAACGATGGTTAACCCGAACAAGCAACCAATCATTCTATCTCTAGAATTATCTCAACGAGACGGAACCGTTTCTATGTCAAATAGAGATGGCGCGGAGAGTACAAAAACAGTGCACACCGGCAGTAGAGGTGTTGACACAGTTTTCCCGACCATTTCTAAAATTGCCGAAGAACTTTCAATCAATCCACGATCAATAGAACTGGTTGCCGTTTCGATTGGTCCCGGTGGTTTTACTGGGCTTCGCACTTCTATTGCAATTGCAAAAATGATTTCTTTTTCAACAGGCGCAGCCGTTATCCCAATTGAGACAGCCCTTGTTACAGTTGCATCTTCAAAAACAGACAAGGGCTTCTATTACGTTTTGTCTGGAGTGAAGCACGATGCTTTTTGGTTATCAAAAATACGCCTCCAAACTAAAGAGCAGTGTTGTTACGCCTCGATTTCCTGTGTTGCCGAGTTAGAAAAGAGCATAAACGAGGCAGACGGCGTATTCGCAGATTCATTTGCACCAGAAGCATTGCCTACCCTTTGTTTAAACAACGATGTGCCGCTTTTTAACTCGGAACCGAACGCACAAGCGCTGTTACGCTTGGGGGGGGAACTATATAATAGTGGGGTTTCCGTTGATCCCCTAAAAGTATCACCGCTGTATCCACGAGAGCCAGAGGCGGTTCGAATGTGGAAAGAACTTCACAAGAAGTAAAAAACAAACAGGGTTATTTTGTGGTCCTATAAACACGTCGATGGCGATTAAAACCAGCATTCGCGGTGGATTTATTGCAATTTATTACCCATCTTATTGGTATAGCTGTGAAGTTGCGTAGTTTTGGGGACGAATGTGGTTTTGGCGGTTTGGATAAACCAGAGTATCTTGGTAACCCAAACGCCTACAAGGAATCACGAAATGAACAAAAAAACAAACGCAGACAAACAAGTATTTACAACAGGCGAAGCAGCAAAGGTTTGCAATGTTTCACAACAGACAATTATTAGATGTTTTGACAATGGCCGTCTTCAGGGATTTAAAGTTCCCGGTTCGCGATTTCGTCGAATTCCTCGCGGCGAATTACTACGATTCATGCAACAAAACAACATGGACACGGCGCGTTTGGGCTCGGGTTGTCTTCAGGTTTTAGTTATCGGTTTAGACAGCGTGGGCGTTGACGGAGTAATAAACACACATGCAGCGGGTCACAACGTGAAAATTAACCACGCAAATGACGCTTGGACAGCTGGTTTTATTGCACACGAGTGCAACCCAAATTTAATTTTGATTGATTCTAGTATTGATGGCGTAAACACACCCGCAATTCTAGCCTCTCTCACCAGCGACGGATCAACCGCACCAAAAATCGTATTAGTTCGAAACAATTACAACAATGGAATTAATGTGGCGTCGGAAGATGTCGATTCAAAAGAAGTAATAAAACAAGCAGTACAACAGCTACTAACTGCCTGATAAACAAATCAGACCAAAAGAAGACCATTCAACACAGAGCAGCAAACAAGATGAACCCCAAAACAAACCCAACAACTCAAACCAAAATATTACTCATTGGATCTGTGCCAAAAACAACCGAATCCATTCGGGCACTTCTTGAATCAAGTAATCACACTGTTGATTTAATTCCATCCATATCAGCATTTGAGTCGAGCGTTGCAAACAAAAGATTCGACGCAATTGTTAGCGCGGCGGACTCTTCAAAATTCAACGCAGAGGAATTGTTCGAACTTGTTTCTTTGTTGTCCACCGAAACACCGGTTATTGGTTACTCAACAAAATCAAACCCATCTACTATCGTTGATTTTATTCGCTTTGGCGGAGTTGACTTCTTTTGTTTGCCAGAAGATCTTTCAGTTGTAACGTCTCGTGTTCAAACTGCGATTACTCAATCGCAGCAAAACACTGAAATTCAAGAGACAATTAAAAACAATAACTCGCTTTACAACACAATGAACGAAGAACTTCAACGTGTCTTAGACGAAAACGACACACTGTCTAACGATCTAGCAAACACACACTGTGAAACAGATAAGAAAATGCAACAAGTTGCAATAGGAGCAGAGTTTCAAACGCTCGTCAATCAAGAACTCGAAGTAGAGGCAATGTTGCGAACAGCACTTGGATACATGTTAACTCGAGTGGGCGCAATGAATGCCGCGGTTTATCTAAGAGAAGGCGACACAGATTGGGGAATTGGCGCATATATCAACTACGATCGACAAAGTGAACAGTTTCAAACTTTAATCGACACCCTTGGTCACGCAGTTTGCCCAATTGTTTCTGGCGAAACGCAGGTTAAACACTACAAAGACGGCGAAGTGTTTGCGCAAGTAATCGATGCGGACATAACTGATTTTTCGGGCAGCGAAGTGCTTACGGTCCCCTGTTTCCATGAAGACAGATGTATGGCGGTAATTGTTTTATTCCGCGGCGATACCCGACCTTTCAACCAAGAAACAACCGACACCATCGAAACAGTTCGAGAAATTTTTGGAACACAACTTGGAACCATCTTAAAAATTCACCGACGCGCCGAATCAAAATGGCCCAGCGAATCAATAGATGATGACGATTGGTCACACGGCAAAGCCGCATAAACTTCAAGCCATAAACAAATTCCAACAGACTTACGAAGCGGTGCCCGAAACAGAAATAAGCCTAATGTTTTCTTGTCCGATTACCGCTCCAATTTGTTGAATTAATTTCGGTTCTACTACAACCCTACGCTGACTGCGAAGTGTTGCCACGTGGTCCCCGGTGTTGATATGAATTATGACATCTGCCGGCATTGCGCCCTGCGCGACCCTAGCAGCACCGGCCTGTTTAATTATTCCAGAGACCATTTCCATTTGACCCTTTGTTTGTCCATTGGAAAGGGATTGGCTAAACGTTAATTCAATTCGTTTCGACAAAAAGAGCGATGCCTCGTCGGGCGCTATCACCATATTTACTAGTAATTGTAATTCACCACGACTACGGTCAACCTTACCAACAACAAGAACAACGGCATCTTGTTGCAAAAGCGCAGCAAATTTTTGATATGCTTCCGAGAAAATAACACATTCAATTTTCGCCTCTTTATCTTGCAGAGTAAGGATAGCCATTTTTTGGCCAGCGCTTCTTCCGTTGCGAATTACAGTAATTCTCACTGCGGACAAAACCCCACCCACAACAACTTCTTTTCCATCACCAACTTCTCGTATAGACACGATATTATCAGTACACCAAGGCTCAAGATCTCCTTCATGTACGTCAAGTGGGTGACCAGAAACGTGTATTCCTAAAACCTCTTTTTCGCGATGTAGTGTTTCGGATTGCGTCCATGGCGTCACATTTGGAAGCGTAAATGTTACTTTTGTTTTTTGTTCGTCTGTAAAACCCGCTTGTGGTGCCCCAAACAAACCACCCTGTCCACTCTCTTTGTCTTTTACTGCGGACGCACCAATTGATATTGCTTTCTCTAATACAGCAAGAAGCGCGGATCGGCTATCCACCCCGTGAACAACATCGAATGCACCACCTTTAATAAGCGATTCAATTGTTGCCCTGTTTGCAGATTTTCCACTTACACGAGAACAAAAATCAAAAATAGAAGTAAATGGTCCGTTTGCATTTCGTTCTTCAACAATAGCCGAAACAGCAACATTGCCAGCACCCTTTACCGCACCGAGACCAAAACGGATGTTGCCATTAATGTTTGTGTGTTCTTCTTCTTCGTCAAATACAACGGAAAAATCTGTGTCAGAACGGTTTATATCAGGAGGTCCAACTTCGAAACCGACGTGTCGGTTTCCCTTGCTGTGATCAGGGAAGATGACTCGACGGCAGTCTCCAATATATGGAGCCCAGTCTTCTGTTTTTCTTGCACCGCTTTCAAAGGTTAATACTGCGGCCATATATTGCACGGGGAAATATGTTTTTAAATATGCTGTTTGGAACGCTATGATTGAATAACCTGTGGAATGGCTTTTGTTAAAACCATAACCAGCAAACTTTAAAATCAAATCGAATAAGTTATTTGCAAATTTTTCTCCAAGACCTTTTTCAACCGCACCATTTACAAACTTGGGTCGATTTGCGTTGATAACCTTCCGTTTCTTTTTACCAATTGCTTTAATAAGCGTATAAGCCTCTCGAAGGGGGATGTCACCAAGGGTATGAACAATCTGCATTACTTGCTCTTGATAAACCATAATTCCATAGGTTTCTTCGGTGAAGCCATCAACGATTTCGTGTACTTTTGGCACCTCGGCTTCGCCGTTTTTTCGCATACAAAACGTTTCGATTAACTCCATCGGTCCGGGTCGGAACAACGCGTTGGCAGCGATTAAATCTTCAAGCCGGGTTGGCTTCATCCTTTTTAAGAGTCGGCGCATTCCTCCAGATTCAAACTGAAAAATCCCCGCCGTGTCGCCACGCATAAATAAGTCAAGAACTTTTGAATCTTCAAAGTTTATTCGCTCTAAATCCAATGGATGTGACCCACTATCTTCCTCTTGATTTACCGCGGCCCAAATCTCTTTCTCATCAAGAGATTTTCGAATTAGTTTTTTTGCCAACTCAACCGTTGACAGAGTTCGCAAGCCAAGAAAGTCCATTTTTAACAAACCAACACGCTCACATGTTGGCCCGTCCCATTGTGTAACAATATCAGTGCTGCCGCTTGGTTTACAGAGTGGAATGATATTATCTAGCGGTTCAGTAGCAATGATAACACCCGCTGCATGAACGCCAACATGCCTAGCGTGATGCTCAAGCTGTAGAGCGGTGTCAATTATGTTTTTAATTTCGCTTGAACCATCGTAAGCAGATTGAAATTCCTCATTTTTCTTTAACGAGTCAGCAATAGTAATATTAAGTTCAGGTGGAATTAAATTTGCCAACCGTTGCCCATCACCAGCGGAAAGACCATGCACCCTCGCAACATCTTTAATTGCCGCGCGTGCTTTCAATCTTCCAAACGTAATAATTTGAGCGACATGCCCATATTTTTTACGAACAAAATCAATGACTGAGCCACGGCCATTCTGGCAAATATCAATATCGATATCTGGATACTCCGAGCGGTCTGGGTCGGTAAATCTTTCAAAAAGCAAACCGTATTTAACCGGACAGGCATTAGACAAGCCAAGAACATAACCAACCATTGTCCCAACGCCCGAGCCCCTTGCGTTTGCCGGTATTCCCTTTTGTCTTGCCCAATCAACGAAATCCCAGACAATTAAAAAATACGCGCTAATGTTTTTATCTGACAAGATTCTTAGTTCTCGTTCAAGTCGAGCCCTAATCTCATCAGTAACACCATCTGCACCGTATCTCCAAGTTAAACCCGCCTCACATAAACACGATAGCGCGTTGTCGCAATCGATTTTTAGTTTTTCTTCTGAAACATCCGTATCAACCTTAGAATCCCACGGGTGTAGGGTAAACAACTGGCAATGTTCTTTAAACCACTCAGTCAAATCGCCGCCCGTATAGGGCTTGATAGATTTTGGACCTGTAACACGAACAACAGGCGCGTGGTTTTTGTCTATGTCTAGTTTTACATTGCACCTTTTAGCAATAGCCGAACTGTTTTCGACCGCTTCTGGTATGTCCTTAAACAATTCCGCCATTTGTTCGTGCGATTTGACATATAAATCTTTTGAATACACAAACCGTTCACGATCTAGTTTTTGTTTTTGCATTGAAATGCAACAAAGTGTATCGTGTGCGTCCCAATCCTCTAATCCAAGATAGTGCGAATCATTGTCACAAACCAGCGGCAGATCCAGTTCTTTTGCGAGCTTTACCAAATAGGGATTAATCGCAATTTGATCTTGTACATCATGGCGTTGTAATTCAATGTAAAACCGGGGATCACCTTTTTCATTAGGCGAAAATGTTTTTGCGTGCCATTTCGCTTCTTTTATTGCGTTATCCCAATCAGACTGCTCGCCAGTATCAACGAAGCGACAAAGGTGGTACGCAATAGAACTACCTAGATGACCGTTGATTGCAATGATACCCTCGGCGTATTGTTCAAGCGTGGAATGGTCCATTCTTGGCCTGTAATAAAACCCATTCAAGAATGAATCAGAACTTAGTTTTACAATGTTATTCCAGCCGATATTATTTTCAGCAAGGAGCACAAGGTGAAACCCACCATCCCGAATACCGGTTTGTTTTCTTTCTTTGCGATCTCCAATAGCAACATACGCTTCGATACCAAGAATTGGCTTTATGTTTGCAGCTAGCGCTTTCGAATAAAATTCAAACGCCCCATATAAATTTCCGTGGTCTGTGACCGCTACAGCGCTCATCCCGAAACTTTTCACACGCTCTAATAAGTCGTCAATTTTATTTCCGCCGTCTAAAAGTGAATATTCACTATGTAGATGAAGGTGGATAAATGGGTCTTGTGTTTTTTGGGTGGTTTTATCTGTCACGAATGCATCCTTGCGAATGTCTATGATAGCAACCCAAAAACTTACTATGATTGGTTTTGTATGACAATACGACAATTCCAATTTGGCTCAGTTTCAACAATGTCCTTGCCGGCAAAAATAGCATCTATAGCATTTGGTTTGGTGATTCTTTTGCCTATCTTCGCACTTTTGATAGTCGCGGGAATCGTCGCGGCTTTTGTTTTCGGCGTGTTGTTACTCGTCCATGTCGCGCGGGTTAAAATCAAGTCGCTTTTTAACAAAAACACCGACATTGGACCAAATGCGCAAGGTAGAAAAAACGTACGGGTACGAAAAAACAATCAACCCTGAGCAGTTTCGCGATCGACCGTGTTTTGGTAAGAAGCGTGGAGTTGTTTTGAGAGTTGTCCAACAACCCCGTCACAAATAGGTTGGTTCTGTGTATCTTCACCCCCTTCACCTTGAACCGTAGCCCGAACCCCAACAACCGGCAACACGCCCCAGCTGGAGTTCGTCAAAAAGACCTCGTCTGCATCGAGCAATTCATCAAACGAAACAGATTTTTTATTTGTGCCAATTCCGAGATCATCAGCGATGCCAACGATAATTTTCCGGGTGATTCCCGGCAAGACAGCAGATGGTTCTTCATCAACACTCTCTTCACCCCTTGCAATAGGTGTAAACAACGTTCCGTTTTTAACACCGAATATATTGCTAACGCATCCACCGGCAACACAGGCGCTAGGAGTAAGCCACAACGCCTCACCACATTGTTGCATCGCAGACATTTGCAAATTCAATAGCCTTGCCCAGTAGTTTAAAGTTTTATGACCCGCAGTAAATTCGTAAGGATTTATTCTTCCGCTTGCAAGAGAAACAAGAACTCCGTTTTCATAAAATCCATCTGGATATTTTGTTGCTGGTTGAGATTGAATAACAATGGTTGGGTCACCCCCACCTTCCCCGGTTTGTTGCAACATATTTAAGTCGCCACCAGTTATCGTAATTCGCACACGCGCTTCTTTTTGCTCATTTTCTTTTATGGTTAATTGAAGCGCTTCCATTAGGGGTTCTGTTTGAAGCCTTTCCGTTAATCGAAGCGCGGCGGCGGAATCAGCAAGGCGGTTCATGTGGTCTTGTGCACGAAACACGCGACCATTTCGTGCAATCATTGTTTCAAACAAACCAACACCGTGTTGAATCCCGGCATCAAACACACTCATCTTGGCATCTTTGTCATCGACAAAGCTACCGTTTACCCAAACTTTCATTGTGTCCAAGCTCCAGCAATTAACAGCGGCTCGGTATCAGAATTGCAAATAATTCTTAATCCAGCAACATCTTTTTCGTTAATTTGAAAAACAGCAACATGCGTTGCTGTTCCATCTCCGTATTTGTCATTGTCACCACTGGTAACGATGACATTAAAGCCTCCCTCAAACTCTTTTGATTTTAGATACACCGCAGAGAGAGAATTTGCGAGCGTGGGTTTGATAATTGGGTCAAGAATTATGTCGTTAATGAATGAAGGATCAACGCGAAAAAGGGGAATCAATTTAACAACCTCATGCTGAACATGTGACGAGACACTAGATTCCCTTTCTGCTGACCACCAAGAAACACTCCCCGCAACAGCGAGAATTAAAACCAAGCCAACGTACCTTCGAATGTTATTCACGGTCGGTACCCCGCGAATAGGTTCTTAAATCTTTTGCTCGCTCAAGTAACTCTTCTGGATTGCTCTTAATTGGATCGAGTTCAAAATGCCAAATAGTTTCTGTGTCAATGTTAATAGGTGCAACTTCGGCGGCTAAATCTACAAACGGCACATCCCAATACGGCCTGTCGGTCCACGCCGTTGTCATGAGTGGCTCTGAACCATCGTTCTCTATACGAATATCGTATTCACCGTGGTATGTAAAGTTAAACGATACGGGCGTACGACCAATTTCTCGGTCGTTTACCCAAATCAATGCACCGGGCGGGTTGCTCGAAATTGAAATAGTTCGCTTTACACAACCAAGCATCAAACTGCTCGCAAAAATGAATAGGATTAATCGCATTGGTGAAATTATATAAAAAGTAGAAGAGTTAGATTTGATTAATCAAACTCATCTCCTTTGAAAGTTGAGGCAAGGTAGTGTTTTCTTACTAATTCATCATTAATAATCGTTTTTGGGTCTCCGTCGCGGAGGTTTTTACCATCATCAATGATGTAAGCCCGATCACAGATATGCAAGGTTTGTTGAACAGCGTGGTCTGTTACCAGAATCGCAATACCAGAGTCAGCTAATTTTCTGACCTCCTTCTGAACATCTTCAACGGTGTGTGGGTCAACCGCCGCAAACGGCTCATCGAGCAAAATTAATTTCGGACGAGTTATAAGCGAACGCGCAATTTCTAATCGCCTTCGCTCACCCCCACTGCAGGTTCGGGCTAAATGTTTTCTCTTGTGTTCTAAATGAAATTGTTCAAGCAGCTCGTTGCAACGTTGTTTTTGGACAGGCTTCGGAATGGACAGCGTTTCAAGTATGGTGAGTAAATTATCTTCACACGTCATGCCCCTGAACACGCTCGGTTCTTGAGCCAGGTACCCCATACCACGCTGTGCGTGTTGGTACATCGGCAGATAGGTAACATCTTCGCCGTCAAACAACACTCGACCGTTCTCGGGTGTAATCATTCCAATCATCATCCTGAACGATGTAGTTTTACCAGCCCCGTTTGGTCCGAGCAGACCAACAATTTCGCCCTCGTTTACTTCAAGCGAAACCTCATCAACAACTTTCCGGCCAGCGTAACTTTTTATTAAATTAGAAGCAGATAACAGAGCCATGATTATTCCTCAACAATGTCTTCTTCTTCGGTTTCAATCACCTCAACCTTTACGCGCCGCGCAAGCGGTGTCCAATCTTCCGGATAAAATCTGTGCGCGAGTTTGCCAATAATTAGATGCATATCTTTGTAAATATAATCGTCTAATAAAACCGGTGCGTGGTCATCAATAATTACCTTTGCAGTCCAGGTTGTGCGGGATTTTCCCGTCTTGGAAATCCATCGCTCCATATCAATGTCTTTTATTTCTTCTTTGGTCCAACTCCCCTCCGGCGTGGTTAGGGTGCCGTCATCATCAAAACGGTAAGCCTTTGCTTTTTTTGCCGTTTTTGAATATGCCCAAAAGTAATAAAATCCAAACGGGAGGCAAATAATAAACAGCCACTGCATTGGTAAATCGTATTTACTTGGAGGCGTGACATCCCCGTATTTTGTCAGGTTTTTTTCAACGACCGCCTGTGCTTCACGAAGTTTATTGCTGTCGCCGCTAGATATAGCTTCGCGGAATAACACAAGCGCATTCATCCACTCTTCATCTTGGCCGTTATCTTCTTCGATTGCAACGGCAATCGCAACATTTGCTTTGTCGCGCTCTTCTGCGCCCACCTCTACAAAAAAGGCCGGTTGAATAAAATCAAGCTGCAGTTTTGCGCGAGAAGATTCCTTTATTGCGTTTGGAATAACAACCACATAATCAATCACGCCCCAAACCCCAAGCACTATGCAAACAATCACCATAACTATTGTTTTTAGCCAATATCTTGTTGCTAGCGATGTTGTAATTGCCACGGGTAGTACCTTTATTCTTTATCCCTACTTGTCTTCATCGCACAGTGTACGACAAAGTTCAACTCCCGCACTATAAACGCAAGTACAAGTAGAAACGGCTGGCAGGTGGGCAAGAAGGTAATCAAGCTGCCTCTTTGTTGTGCTTTCGGGGTTTAACTTTGATAAGACGTGGTCGCCAAGTTCTTCAAGTGCATGATCAAACCAGGCACAAGTGGGCTTTTGCGGATTTTTCGGTTCTTCAATTTGTATTCGAACCATCACGCCACTCCCAAGGGCTACTATTGGGCACAACCCAAGACTTGTTGATGGCTCGCGGCATAGAACAAGTGCACAGTGACCTTTTTCACGTAAAGCGTGGTGAATTAAACCAGCATCGCGTCCTACGAGCGGAGGTCTTACGAGATATCGCCCGCCACCGTAAAGCGCATCTTCGTTTTCGAATGATTCAACTATTTGAACACGTTTGCCGTTTTTTGCAAGAGTCGAAATAGATGTTCGCAGAACACAAAGTTCCTTCAGGGCAGCAGCAAGACCCATCCAGTTTTCACTGGACCTTATTTGGGCAACTTTTTCTACCGAAACTTTCTCTTTTTTGAATAACGTACTAGGTTTTTGATTTGCCATAAAAAAAGACGACTAAGAAAAACTATCCTGCGTACGCCTCCCGAACTTCATCGGCTAATACACTGTTTCCAAACCACAACTTAACTGGGCCACCGGGTTGAATGTGCACCAACATTGGTGCGCCCACCGGAATTAGGAAAACACCTTGCTCTGGAGTTTCCGAATCATTCATAAGCGCAGTAATTAAATCAATTAATATTTGTTCATCTCCCGTTTCAAATAAGAGTGGGTCTCTAGTGTTTAGTTTGATAGTTGCGGAAGCATCAAATTCTTGCCACACATCGTTTCCGGCCATGCTAAAAGCCACCGCATCAAATACAGACCGCCATTTTCCAACCGGAACCAACAACGAATTGCCGTCATGTATTTTTCTAATGACACGAACGAGCGTTTCAACCATCTGTCCAGAGGTCAAATCCAGACAGAACGTTCCACTATCGCTCTTACAGGGATTAGATTCGTTACAAAAGCAATTGGTAATAGCGGCGAACGAGGGGTCTACTTTTAGATAGATGCAAGCGTCTCCATCCGCATGGTGTGTTACGCTAAGCTCCTCAAGTAGGTCGGCTATTTCTTGTTCAGGGAGAAAATCCAAGTATCAATTCCAATCTTTAGTGTGTAATGTATTGGTATTCAATACGATAGTGGCTACTATTGCAAGTGATGTCCATTTCAACCATACTTTTTGTTTGTACTGGCAACACGTGCCGAAGCCCAATGGCCGAGGGTATTGCCCAAAAATGGCTAGATGAAAACGGTTTTAGCGACTGGCTGGCTGTTTCGGCGGGGATTTTTGCTGCTGAGGGCTGTCCAATAAGCGATGAGACTATATCGGCACTCTCGAAGCGTGGAATATCTTTTAGTGGAACAAGCAAGCCAATTACAAAAGAAATGGCAACTTCGGCGACGGCTGTTCTCTGTATGTCTAAAAACCACCTTCTCACAGCGATGCAATTTGCGGACAACGCAGAACTTTTAGATCCAAAAGGCGACATACACGACCCAATTGGTCAAAGCCAATCCGTGTACGATGAACTGGCGAGTCAAATGGAAGTCTTAATTTCAACAAAACTAAAATCACTGACAAGTAAGGGAACAAAATGACTTTTCAAATTGGAACAATTGCAATTGGCTCAGACCACAGAGCACGAGAAATAGTTGACGGACTCGCAACACACCTTGAACCACTTGGTTGGACAGTTCGCAAACATTATGGTGGCGATGCGGATTCGGTTGATTATCCATGCATCTCAAATGCAGTAACAAGTGAAGTTGTTTCGGGCGAAGCAGTTTGTGGCGTTTTGATTTGTGGCTCTGGAATTGGGATGTCAATGGCGGCGAATAAAGCAGACGGCATTCGTGCGGCGCTTGTGCATGAGCCAAACGCTGCGGAGATGAGCCGGAGGCACAACGACGCAAACGTACTCTGTATGGCGGCAAATAGTCCCATGGATAGTGATTACAACGCCATCGTTGACACTTGGCTTGCAACCGAATTCGAGGGTGGTCGCCACCAACGACGGGTCGAACTTATGCGTTAATTGTTTTATTGAGACTCTGCAAGTTCGGTGAGCAGGCGAACTCCCCAACCCGTTGGACCAGCGCAATACAGACCTCGGTCTCTTTCAACACTACTCACACCAGCAATGTCAATATGTGCCCATGGTATATTTTCGTCAACAAAGAAACTTAAGAATGCCGCACCTTGAATCGGGTGCGCACCTCGCGCAGGTGCCGAGTTGTGTAAGTCAGCATGTTTTGCCCGCATGTAATCTCGATGCTCTTCCCAAAGAGGTAATTCCCAAACCCGCTCTCCGGTATTTTTTGACGCGCCTTCAATTTGTTTCTTTAGTTTTGCATCGTTGCACCACAGCCCAGCACAGAAAGAACCAAGTGCAACTACAACACCGCCCGTTAGTGTTGCCATGTCCACAATTTTTGTTGGTTTGATTTGTTTACACGCCCACGCAAGACCGTCGGCTAAAACAAGCCGCCCCTCTGCGTCAGTATTTGTTACTTCAACAGTTACACCATTAAACATTTCAATAATGTCATCAGGTCGATACGCGTTGCTGCTAACCATATTTTCCGCGCAGGGTAAAATGGCGGTAACGCGAGCGGGAACATTGAGGTTTGCAATGGCTTCCATCGCTCCCAGAACACCCATTCCACCGTTTTTGTCATATTTCATCCCCTTCATGCCGTTACTTATTTTTAATGAGTATCCACCGGTGTCGTAGGTAATTGTTTTACCAACAAGGCACAAATGTTCATCACGGTTCGTTTTTTTGCTGGGGTTGTGTTCTAGAATTATTAAACACGGTTTCTCTTTTGAGCCCTTGCCGACATTCACAATGCCGTTGAGACCAAGCTTTACTGCTTGGGCGTAGGAAATAACACTACATCTTAGTCCACATTTTTTAGCTATTTTTTTAGCTTCTTTTGCCATCCAAGGCGGGTTGCAGATGTTTGGAGGTGTTGCCGCAATTCTTCGAGCATCGTTTACCGCGTTCCCGAGAATAACCCCACGAGTTAAACCGCCCACCACCACTTTAGACTTGCTTGTTATTTGCAAAGCGCCAAGTTTTGCTTCTCGTTTTGTTGCCGACCCATCAAATTGATCAACACGCCAAGAGGCAATAGTCATTCCTTCTCCAACTAATTGGCCGAGTTCTTTTTCATTCACGACCCCTTGCGGAATCGTTAAATGCAATTCAATACTAGCGGAGCGCAACCCACCCCGCCTAAGTGCCCGAACAATCGAGCCACCAAGGTCGCGAAGGGCATCGCGTTCCAGTTCACCTTTTTTACCCAGCCCAACAAAAAGAACCGAACCAATTCTGGTGGTTTCACCCCTTTTGCCAGAGAAGTTGTTGCTTGCTATTGCTTCCAAGCACACATCATTCCATGGCGAAAGAGCGTTTGAAACACCCTTTGAATCTTGCCAAACCCCAAGAACATGTGTCTTTGGGCGCGCACTACGTATTTGTATAGACATAAACATGTGATACACCCTACCATGAACACCATGTCCGTTGTTCAGCGAATATTAGATGCAAACATAAACCGCGCAGCCGAGGGGATGCGTGTTCTCGAAGACATTTCCCGCTTTGAGTTAAATAACCGTGGGCTCAGCAAAAAAATAAAATGTTGCAGGCACGCTCTTCGTTCTGTGAAAACATCTACCGAATTTCGTGACGTAGCAAACGATGTTGGAACCGCAATTTCGACACCTCAAGAGGAGTGTCGAAACTCGATGCACGATATCGCAACCGCCGCAGGCAATCGCTGTGCAGAAGCGCTACGTGTTATTGAAGAGTTTTTAAAACTAAGCGACAATCAAAACGACATTGAACAAATCAGATATGAAATGTATGACCATTGTGCCAAAATACTACATCTGCTTGGTGCATCGATTAAGAAACAATGGGGTGTGTGTTTTGTAATGACCGTAGACGACTGTTTGTTAGCGTGGCAAGACACCCTTGCCCAATCACTGGTTGCAGGTTGTGATTGCGTCCAAGTTCGCGAAAAAAATATGTCAACCGCTCAACTAATTACACATGTTCGAAAAGTAAAAGAAATTGCAGACACGCACAGTGCTCAAGTAATCGTAAACGATCGCGTAGATGTTTATTTGGCAACCAAAGTCGCAGGCGTTCACCTTGGTAATAATGACATGTCAGTATCGGATGCTCGAAATCTATGTGGCACAGAATGCATTATTGGCGCCACGGCTCATACAACTAGCATGTCAAAAGAATTGATTGCGCATGGGGCGGACTATATCGGCGTAGGGGCCATGTTTAATTCACCAACAAAACCAGATGTACAAGTTGCACCACTTTCGCTTTTGAAAAACGTGTTGGCATACAACCACCTCGCCATTGGCGGGATTACGCCGAATAACGTTCACGAGTTGTATAATGAGGGATGCAAGGGCGTTGCCATAAGCTCCGCAATTGCAAGCTCTCCCGTTCCAGAAAAAGTAGTAGCAAAAATTCTACAACCAGAGCGCCAGCCCGCATGATTCTCGCCACAGCTCAACACCACGGCGTTGTTTCCACGACACTCACTACGTTTATTTCTTTACTGGCATTTGCAACTGTTGTTGGCGTTTGTGCAAAGTTCATCAAGGTGCCGTACACAATAGCCCTTGTACTAGCCGGTCTCATAGTGGCGGCACTTGGCGCAGCTCCAGATAGCGTTGTTATAACCCAAGAATTAATTCTTGTGCTTTTATTGCCACCACTTTTGTTTCAAGCGGGATTACACCTTGATCTTGACTTACTTCAAAAAAAAGCAGTTCCAGTTGTCATCTTGGCAATTCCTGGCGTGCTTTTGTCCATGGTGCTTGTCGCGGTTGCAATACGACCGTTTCTTGGCGATCAAGCGTGGTTGCCAGCACTTCTCTTTGGCGCGATGCTTGCGCCCACCGACCCAATCTCTGTTCTTGCAACACTAAAAACAGCAAAAGCACCAAGTCGACTAAAAACACTCATTGAGGGCGAAAGTTTATTTAATGATGGCACTGGCGTTGTATTGTTTCTCATTTTACTTGCGGCGGTGTTTCCAACAAGCGACCACGAGAGTTCGCTCTCCATAGTTGATGGTGTGATGCAGTTTGTCAAAGTTGCTGGGCTGGGCGTTGTGTTTGGCTTGGGCTTTGGGTTAATTGCATTTTGGATTTTGCAAAGACTAAATGACCACGTGCTTGAGAATGCAATCACAATTGTGCTTGCTTGGGGTTCATTTATCGTTGCAGAACAAAGTGGTGCTTCGGGTGTTATATCGGTGGTTGTTGCTGGGCTAATCATTGGTAATTACGGAACAAAACTAGCAATGAGCGATCAAACCGTTCAGACGATAAATACATTTTGGGAATCAATAGATTTTTTAATCAATTCGATTGTCTTTTTACTTATCGGTTTTGAACTTCAAGATATTGGCGGGCTTGAAACGCTTCTTCAATTAGACGTGTTGCTTGCAGTTGCCGCCACGTTTGGAGCAATTCTGTTTGCACGCGCACTTATGGTGTACCCAACAGCGTTTACTATAGGAAAACATTGGCCAAAGGGATGGAAACACGTTGTATTTTGGTCTGGCTTGAAGGGTTCAATTCCACTGGCGCTAGTCCTGGGTCTTCCATCTGGGGAATTAAAACAAACACTTGTTCCAATCGCTTTTGGCGTTGTACTTGTGAGTTTATTGTTGCAGGGGCTAACTGTTGGGCCACTCATTCGAAAAACAGGCGTCTCAAATGCCAGTTAGTGATTTTTCTTTTACGTTTCTCGGCACGGGTACATCTGCCGGAATTCCCGTTATTACCTGCGATTGTGACGTGTGCAACAGTGATGACCCAAGAGATAAACGGTTGCGGTGTAGTGTTTGTGTTCGATTTACTGACGAAGACGGGCAAAAACGGGTTGTCCTGATTGACGCTTCGCCCGACCTTCGGCAACAAGTGCTCAAGGAACAATTAACAAGGTGCGACGCAATATTATTTACCCATAACCACGTTGATCACACGTTTGGTCTCGATGACACTCGAATGTTTAACGTTTCGATGCAACAACCAATGGATATTTATGCTGAACGTCATACGCTCGACCACCTCGCTCGAGTGTTTCAACACGTCTTTGAATCCCATAAAAACGTGAATGATTCTTTTGTGGCCAACTTGGTACCAAACGAACTAACTGTAGACACCGCGCTTGATTTACACGGTGTTTTATTTACTCCAATTAGGCTATTGCACGGCCGACTTCCTATTGTTGGCTTCAGGATAGATGTTCCCGGCGGACCCTCGCTCGCTTATTGCACCGACGTTTCGTCAATACCACCAGAGTCATGGCCGCAACTGCTTAAATTAGATACTCTTGTTCTGGACATGCTGCGTTTTCGGCACCACCCCACACACCTTACACTAGACCAAGCTATTGAAATAGCAGAGCAAGTAGGCGCAAAACAAACCTATTTCACGCACATGACCCACTGTGTTGGACACGAAAAAACCGATGCTGGTTTGCCCGAATCGATACACTTGGCGTATGACGGTTTGAGTATCTAAATACCCGTAATTCTGATACAATCCTCCGCCTTATGGCACAAATTCGCGCAATTAGAAAACGAATGGTAGCGGTTGGAACAATCGCTCGCATCACTAAAACGATGCAGATGATTGCAACAGCGAAATTCACCGCTGCCCTTACTCGAGCTAAAGACAGTCGCCCATACACCGATGCCATTCGCAATCTTGTTGGCGAGGTTTCAAGTGCCGCCGGAGACTACGATTCGCCACTCTTTTCTGAACCACAAAGTACAGGAAAGGAATTGGTCTTGGTAATTACTTCTGACCGTGGTTTATGCGGTGCGTACAACGGAAATGTTTTGCGTAAAGCGTTACAGCACACCCGTTCAGCCAAACAAAACAACTCTGAAGTGACGCTTGAAACAGCGGGAAAAAAAGCCACAACCTTTTTTAAGTTCCAAAAACTTGAAGCACGTAATCAACTTACCTTTGGTGACAAGCCGGGCTACGAGGACGTTGCTCGTGTTGCAAACCGTTATATGGATGAATTTTCTAATGGCGAGTGGGATAAGGTTTCAGTTGTTTATATGCGGTTTGAATCAAACGCTCGCCAAATTCCAGAGGTAATTCAACTTCTCCCAATCGCAGCAGACGCAAACGAAACGGTTGATGAATCAAGTACTGCAAATTACGAATTCTCACCTTCTGCGGAAGAAATATTAGACGACTTAATTCCACGGAGTGTCATTACAACACTATTTCAAATGTTTAACGACGCCGTGGTTAGCGAAAATATTATGCGAATGATTGCAATGAAAGCGGCAACCGAAAACGCAAACGAACTTGGTAAAGATCTTAAACGAGATTACAACCGAGCTCGTCAAGCACAAATTACAACTGAGCTCACCGAGATTATCTCGGGAGCCGCAGCACTCGAGTAAAGCAAATGCCAATCTATACACGAACTGGTGACGATGGAACTACGGGACTCGCTGGTGGTGGTCGTGTAGAAAAAGATACTATTCGAATGCATGCGGTTGGCGATGTTGATGAATTTAACGCATCGCTTGGAGTGGTGGGTGACGAAAATCTCCAACCACTACAAGCACTTTTGTTTGAACTTGGGGCCGATTTAGCATCACCCGATACAAACGAGACAAGAAGAATTAATCAATCAGACATCGATCATATTGAACAATGGATTGACACAACAGAATCAAGTAACGAACAACTTACAACCTTTATACTTCCCGGCGGCTGTGATTTTGCATCTAGACTACATTTTGCACGGACGGTTTGCCGTCGCGCAGAACGAAGCGTGACATCACTTCACCGAGAGGGTGGTTGTTCAAGAGAATCATTAATATTTTTAAATAGAACCAGCGACTTACTGTTTGCAATGGCGCGATCAATTAACAAAATGGCTGGTATTGGTGATATACCATGGCACCCAAGAACAGACAAGGATTAATCTATGACTATTCGAATTGGCATCAATGGGTTTGGACGAATTGGACGACTTGTATATCGGGCAGCAGCAATATCAGGCGATTTTGAAATTGTTGCAATCAATGACCTTGTTCCACAAGACAACCTTGGTTACTTGCTTCAGTACGACACGATGCACGGTACGTTTGCAAAGAAAGTTACCGTGACGGATGACGGATTTGATGTTGATGGCATGCAAACAAAATGTTTAAGCCAGCGAGACCCCTCCGCTTTGCCATGGGGCGACCTTGGCGTCGACTATGTGCTTGAATCAACTGGCTTTTTCACCGATTACGCCGGTGCTCACAAGCACGTTGAGGCGGGAGCAAAACGCGTGCTTGTTTCAGCACCTACAAAAACACCGGATGAAGTGCCAACATTTGTCTACAAAGTGAACCACAACGAATACGACCCAGCAAAACATAAGGTTTTGTCAAACGCTTCGTGTACAACAAACTGTTTGGCGCCTATTGCAAAAGTTATTGACGATTCGTTTGGTCTTGAAGAGGGTTTGATGACCACAATTCACGCAGCGACCGCTACTCAACCAACTCAAGACGGTCCAACCAAAAAAGATTTTCGTGGCGGGCGTAATGCGTACATGAACATTATTCCTGCAAGCACGGGCGCCGCTAAAGCAGTTGGTCTTTGCTTGCCGCATTTGCAAGGCAAACTTACAGGTATGTCGATGCGAGTTCCAACCGCAGATGTTTCGGTTGTTGATCTTACTGTTCGCACAAAGAGTGCAACAAGTTATGAAGATATTTGCGGTGCAATGAAAGCGGCAGCGGGCGACTCCATGAGTGGCGTGCTAGGGTACACAGAAGAACCACTTGTCAGCTCCGACTTTGTTGGTGACCCACGAAGTTCTATCTTTGATGCAGGTGCTGGTATTGGCTTGAGCGATAACTTCTTTAAAGTAGTCAGTTGGTACGATAACGAAGCCGGATATTCAAACCGCTGCGTCGACATGATGCGTATGATGTCTGAAAACGATTAACCCAACTCAGGAAAAGTTGTCTTCACTGTGTTGACCAAATCAGCAACATGTGAAGCAGACTCATCCATCATCGCTTGTTCACTTTCGTTCAATTCAATTTGAACAACTCGCTCAACTCCGTTCTTTCCTAGAACGGCAGGAACGCCAACGAAAAGTCCGTTAATTCCAAATTCACCATCGCAGTATGCGGCGCACGGCAATATTCGTTTTTTATCTTTTATAATGGCTTCTGCCATTTGTACACTGCCACTTGCTGGTGCGTAGTATGCACTTGTTCCCATCATTTTCACAATTTCACCACCACCAGCCTTGGCACGATCAACGCAAGCATTAATTGTTTCTTCAGGGAGTAGTTGTGAAACAGGTATGCCGTGTACCGAGGTATAGCGCGGCAATGGCACCATATCGTCACCGTGGCCACCAAGCAACAATGCTTGAATATCTTCAACAGAAACGTCAAGTTCCATCGCAAGGAACGCTCTAAATCGTGCAACATCTAAACAGCCCGCTTGACCAACGATTCGGTTTGTTGGAAAGCCAGATGCTTTCCAAGCGGTGTACACCATTGCATCAAGTGGGTTGGAAACAATAATCATGACTGCGCCGGGCGCAGCTTGTGCAACTTGTTCCGAAACAGATTTAACAATTTTTACATTTGTTGCGATTAGGTCATCTCGGCTCATGCCCGGTTTTCGAGGAATGCCAGCCGTAACAATGACAACATCGCTTCCCTCTACATCTTTGTAGTCGCACGTGCCAGTTATACTTGCATCGAACCGCTCCATTGGACCCGCGCAGAACAAATCAAGAGCCTTGCCTTGCGCAACACCGACAGAAGTCGGAATGTCAACAAGCACGACATCACCAAGTTCTTTTGATGCTGCCCAAACAGCGCAAGTTGCACCAACATTTCCTGCTCCAATAACGCTAATTTTTGCTCTTCGCATGGTCTACACCTTTTTGAGTTGGTTGTTTTTAGAAAATCACTAAGAACACCCTATTCTACACGATTCAATTCCACCACTGTGGATATGCTGTACCTATGTTGAAACAAATACCACAAGCATTAGTAAGAACAAATAAATGATACGTTCTTTTTCTCTAGCTTTATGTATATTTTTCTTGGGTTGTTCTCATGCTCCCGAAACGGGTAGAACGCAATTAATAATGCTATCTTCCTCACAAGAAATCGCACTGGGACACGAAGCATTCGCCGAAGTTCTTAAAAAAGAAAAAATAGTATCCTCAGGCGAAGAGTATGAAATGGTGCAAGAGGTTGGCGAAAAGGTCGCCCTTGCAGCAAGTCGCCTGTATCCAAACGCAGTCCGTGGCTATAAATGGAGATTTGCACTCATTAAAGACAAGGACATGGTGAATGCGTGGGCATTGCCTGGCGGTAAGTGCGCGGTGTACACGGGGTTGTTACCAATAGCAAAGAACAAAGATGGGCTTGCGATTGTTATGGCACACGAAGTAGCGCACGTTATTGCCAGGCACGGCGCTGAGCGAGCAAGCCACAGCATGGTGGGCGCAGCTGTTGTTGCGGGTATGGCGATGGCAGACATGAACAAACGCGATCGGTCGGTTGTGCTTGGCGCGTACGGGCTTGGTGTTGCGCTGCCTTTTTCAAGAACCCAAGAAACGGAAGCAGACCAACTTGGTTTGTATATTGCAGCAGATGCCGGCTTTGACCCACGCCAAGCGATTCCACTTTGGAAACGCATGGGTACCGAAAACAAAGGTGCTCCACCTGAATTTATGTCTACACACCCATCTTCAAAAACCAGAATACAACAACTTCGTAGGTGGATGCCCAAGGCAATGTTGTACTACGACACCGCGATAGCGCATGAAGATGCGCTTCAAACCAACAACAAACCTAAAAATTAACCTCCGGCTAATTTATTCGCCAGTAACCGCTCATCCGCTTTTAGCAGTTACATTCCCACATAAAACAACCCCCTGCATGAACAGGAGGTTGTATCAAAATGGGCCGAAGTGGACTCGAACCACCGACCTCACCCTTATCAGGGGTGCGCTCTAACCAGCTGAGCTACCAGCCCTTGTGTTTCTTAAAAAGAAACTCGGTCGCG
>JABIWU010000023.1 GCA_018701395.1 Phycisphaerae bacterium
CTAACGCTCGATACCATTTTTCTCCTGCTGGATGTAACGTTGCTTCAGTATGTTCTGGCAATGGTGCCAAAGTATTCAATGAAGAAGTTATAACGGGAACAAATGGTACATTTTCATCTATTTCACCATCATTATTATTTGGGCTACCACCGCTGCCACCTCGGCCACCACCACGCCCGCCAGCACCACCGCCACCCATCGGTGTTCCGCCACCCATCGGTGTTCCGCCGCCACCCATCGGTGTTCCGCCGCCACCCATCGGTGTTCCGCCGCCACCCATCGGTGTTCCGCCACCGCCGCTTGGAGCATTTCCACCACCGCGCCCTGTACTAGGTGCGACATAATCTGGAAGCAGCATAGTCTGGAGTGCTTGCGGATTACAACTTACACTTTCTTTCACGATGCGATAGGGAACTTTCTCCCGATCGCCTGTTGGTTCTGTATGTTCACGAAGCCAACCTGCTACATGTTCATTCAAGAAAGCAATTGGGTCAGCATGACTCAAATTCACTTCGAGAGAAACAGTAACCGTTGTTGGACTCTCATTTGTGGAAGGCGTTAATGCACCACCAAGATAATACAACTGCACCATGGGTCTATCACTTGCATTTGGAAATGCAGAAAGAAAATCAGACAAATTCATCGTTCGGTCTTCTGGACCCGCTGCAGCAAGTGAATCTGCGGCGTCTTGTACGATATATGGCCAAATATCTCGATACTCAAAGAGCGAAATCATTTGCCCAGCATCAGTACTAACCCGACCACTCAATTCTGCTTTGTCGAATGCTCTTTTAAATTTCTCGCCTTTGTCGATTACTTGTTTTACTTTCGCTGAAACACCTTCCGTTCCAAGTTGCCTCTCTTGCATGAATGGTCCTAAAATTGAGAGTGCACTTCCGAGAACAATAATGCTCGCCGCTGCAACAAACCATTTAGTTTTGGCATGCCACATTTGTTCTCGAAGAATTGCAGAAGGCACAAGGTTAATATCAATTTGACTTAAACCAACACCTTGCAATGCTAAACCATATGCAGTCCCCATGTTTACACAATGTTCTGCGAAGGATGCTGCATCTCTACCGCTTACATCAATTCGCTTAAATTCATCAAGTCTTGTCACATTTACTTGCAACTGTTGACCAATAAATTTTCGAAGCCCTGGGATTTTAAACGTAGAACCCAACCCAACCATTGATGTTAGTTCACCCAAGGATGACGCGTAACTCAATGAGCGCTGTAGTTCTTGAAGTAAATCTGCAAATACAGGACGCATCGCTTGCATAATTTGTTTTGCATATTTGCTACTTGCTGCTTCTTGTTTTAACCGCTCTGCTTTTGCATACGTAATTTTAAAAGTTGAAGCAATTGCCTCAGTAAAATGCGTTCCGCCAAGTGGGAATGTGCGTATCCAACAACGATCGCCTGTAGCAATAATAACATCTGTTGCTTGGGTTCCGATGTCAATAAAAACGACTGGGTCTTTTGCGCCACTGAGATTCAAATCGTAATTCATAGCGTTAAACAATGACACCGGGCTTAGTGTTAATGTTTCAGGACTAATGCCAACTTCGCCATAAACATCTAACCGTTCGTTTACCCTTTCTCTCGTAATTGCAAAAATGCCAACTTCAACTTCTGGCAAACCCTCTTGGTGAAACGCTTCGTAATCCCATTCAACCTCTTCGATTGGAAACGGAATTTGTTGCACCGCTTCAAACTTTACAATTTCAGGAAGGTCTTTCTTTTCAACTGGTGGCAACTTTGCGAAACGTGCAAACGCTGAATGTCCAGGAACAGAAATGACGAGATGTTCGCCTTCTAAATCTTTTTCACTAATCAATTGACCTAAACTTAGTCGTGTTACTTCAGCGACATCAATGTCTGGTGTTGATAAAACTTTTCGGTGCGGGAGGACGGCGAAATCTGTAACACTAACGTTGTCGCCATCGCGTTCAAGACGGATAGCTTTGATAGCAAACTGACCTATTTCTATGCCCCATGCAGCTGAGGGATGTGCCATATTATTGGTATTCCTTGATTCCTAGATAAACAAATGCGCCGCGAGTCAGCACTGAGGCACGATGATACACGATGACCGCCCTTATGACCGCAAAGCGAGGGCATCAAAAAGTGTACGTAAGTAGACAATTTTGATGTGCTGAATTTGCATATTTTTTTGGCTTCGTGGTGTACGATGTACAAATGGCAAAAAATATACCCAATGACGAACTAAATCGAGAAATATTGAATGCAATTGGCGATGGTAGTTTCGCTGATATGCTCGATGTTCAAGCGCAATCTACCCCTACACGTAGATCCGCTCGCTCTGGAGTAGTTGCCGCAATTCACGGTCGCAATGTTCTCGTTGAATTTGGTCCAAGAGAGCAAGGATGTTGTCCTAAATCTCACTTTGAAGAATTGCCGCAAGTCGGGGAATCACTTGACTTTATAGTCGAGAGAACAGATTCTGATGGCATGTTAGTCTTGTCTCGAAAAGGCGCCGTTCAAAAAGCGACTTGGGATGCACTTGAGACAGGACAAGTGGTAGAAGCAAAATGCAGTGGCACGAATAAAGGCGGTTTGGAGATGGAAGTCGCTGGCCACAAGGCATTTATGCCTGCAGGTCAAGTTGCAATCCACCACCTTCCCGATTTAGACATCATGATTGGCCAGAAAATGGCTTGTGAAGTGATTGAACTAGACAGAAGAGCGAATCGCATTGTTTTAAGCCGTAAAAAAGTGCTATACGCAGAGCGTGAAGCTGCGAAAGAGGAAATGCTTGAAACTCTAAACGCAGGTGACACCTACGATGCGACGATTACTTCGGTGCAACCCTACGGTGCATTTGCAGACATCGGTGGGATTGAGGGGCTTATCCATAAATCAGAAATGACCTGGGAACGAGATATTGACCCATCAAAGTTTGTGAAAATTGGTGACATTGTCAAAATTCAAATTCTCGACATTGACCTAACAAATGAACAACCAAAAATTGCTTTTGGGATGAAGCAACTTATTGAAGACCCCTTCGTCTCATCCATGGCAACCATCGAAGTTGGCGAAACGGTGACTGGAACAGTCACGCGACTTGCAGACTTTGGCGCGTTCGTCGACCTTGGTTCTGGAACTGAAGGCCTTGTTCATATTTCCGAACTCGCAGACCATCGAATTAAATCTCCGAAGGATGTCGTCAAAGAACAACAAGTCATAACAGTAAAAGTTCTGTCGGTGGATCCGGCAACTAGGCGAATTGCGTTATCCCTTAAACAAGCCGTTGGAAATTACGATGGCGAAGATGCTCCACTTCGTGAAGAAGATAATGCAATGCGCAAATTGAGAGAAAAATTTGGCAACGGACCATTGAAGGGTGGTATCGGTTGACGAACAAACCAACCATTGGCATTACGATGGGCGATCCTGCAGGCATTGGACCACAAATAGTTGCAAAAGCACTGCAAAACACTGCCTTAACGCAAAAAGCGCGATTTATAATTTACGGCGCAAACGAGTCACTTACATTAGCCGCCGATGCGTGTAAATTGCACACAAGATGGGACCGTGTTGATGCGAATTCAGCTCGTGCATCTCAAAGAATACATTCAAACATTCTTGTGCTTGATGATGGCGAGGATGGTTTGCCGTTACTCAAACACAAACCGTCTAAACTTGGCGGAATAGTTTCAAAACGGTGGGTCGAACAAGCAATTACAGATGCGCTGTTGCCTTCTTCTAACCCCCGAAAAATTGACGCTATTGTTACAGCACCAATTTGCAAAGAGAGTTGGGCATTAGCAGGCTATAAGTGGCCAGGACATACCGAACTGTTTGCTTCAAGAACAAAAGCAAAAAGACACGCAATGATGTTCGTTTCAGAAAAACTAAGAGTCGTTCTTGCAACTTGTCATATTCCGTTGATGGATATTCGAAATGTACTCACCATTGGAAAAGTCCACGATGCCATCGACATTGCAGCAGAGAGTTGCAAACAACTTGGAATTAAGAACCCTCGAATTGCAGTCACCGGCCTCAATCCACATGCTGGGGAAAACGGATTGCTTGGGGATGAGGAAACTCGTTTAATTATTCCAGCAATAAAGGTGGCTCAAAATAATGGCCTGAATGTTTCAGGGCCATTTCCTGCAGACACCATGTTCAGGGATACCTCTACGTTTGATGTCATCGTAGCCATGTACCACGACCAAGGACTGCTTCCAATGAAGCTACTTTCACCACAATCAGCCGTAAATTGGACGGTTGGAATTCCCATTATTCGAACAAGCCCAGATCATGGGACTGCATTTGATATTGCAAGCACTGACAAAGCTGACGCAACCTCATTAAACCATGCAATTACACTTGCTTACCAATTAGTAACCACTCCATCTCACCGCCCCATGCTAAAATCGCATTTATGACAACACCTTATTCAATGGAAGAACTTGTTTCACTATGCAAACGCCGAGGATTTATTTTCCCCGCAAGTGAAATATATGGCGGAATCAACGGTTTTTGGGATTACGGTCCCTTAGGTACAGAACTGAAAAACAATTTGCGAGACGCTTGGTGGCATGACATGGTGCACTGCCCCCCGATGGGCCCTGATGGCGAACCACTGAGTATTGTCGGGATTGATTCTTCCATTATCCAAAATCCAAAAGTTTGGGAAGCATCCGGGCACGTTGGCGGTTTTAACGACCCGATGGTTGATTGTCGAGAATCAAAAGCAAGATACCGCGCGGACCATCTTCTCTGTCTTGGAGTAAAAGGAGATACCAGTGGTCAAATCTATGCTTACATTGAAAATGATGACGACTCTCTTGCATCTGCTCAGAAAAAACTTGAAAAATATGTAAAACGAACACTCAGTTCAGAAGAAATAAACACATGCGCGTTAACAGAACTTTCAGTTGAAGAATTAGCCATTACTGTTGGACCAGATACAAAAACAGTTGGCACACTTACAGAGCCACGTCAATTTAGTTTGATGTTTGACACAACTGTGGGTGCAACCGGTGGCGAAGAAAACAAAGCATACTTACGACCAGAAACTGCCCAAGGTATTTTTCTAAACTTCATGAATGTCGTTGACACCATGCGTGTGAAGGTCCCATTTGGCATCGCACAAATCGGGAAAGCATTCCGCAACGAAGTCACACCAAGAAATTTCATTTTCAGAAGTCGTGAATTCGAACAGATGGAATTAGAATGGTTTTGCCACGAAGACGAAGCACAACAGTGGTATGCATTTTGGTGTGATTATCGGAAAAAGTGGTGGCAAAAAATGGGGCTTACAACTAGCAATTTACAGATGCGGCAACACGATTCAGACGAATTAGCACATTACGCCAAAGAAGGCTGTGGAACATTTGACATCGAATATAAATTTCCATTTACTGACCCTGGTTATGGCGAACTTGAAGGAGTCGCACACAGAGGTAATTACGATTTGTCGAGGCATACTGAATTTAGTGGTAAGAAAATCAATTACTTCGACCAACAAAAAAATGAACGGTATACACCCCACGTTATAGAGCCATCTGCTGGACTTAGCCGTGGAACGCTTGCACTACTTTGCGAGGCATACACACCAGACGACAGACCATCAAAACTTTTTATGAAATTCAACCCTCGCATTGCACCAATCAAGGCTGCTATTTTTCCTCTGGTAAACAAAAACGGGATGCCAGAAATTGCAACAAAGTTACATGAAGAGATGCGTAAACAACATGTTGTTCAATACGATGCAAAGCAATCTATCGGTAAACGCTATGCCCGAATGGATGAAGCGGGCACACCTTACTGTTTTGTTATTGATGGTGACACACTTGAAGATAACACAATCACAGTAAGAGACCGTGACACTGCAACGCAAGAGCGAATTAACATTGACCAAGCAGTTGCATTTCTTAATGACAAACTGAACCAATGAATTATTCGATGGCAGTTGCACTGTCAATTACAGCAGTATGGGGTTCTATAGGATAAGGATTCGTACTTATGCTTGGGCTTGTCCTAAGCGTCAAGTTCGCTAAAAAATTAAACGATAAAATTCTTAACTGATTATTCTTTGAAATCCAAACTGTGGCTTTACTTTTACTGGCACGCCGCCAACTTCAAGCAATGGATACGCAAGGAAGTTAATTGGACCAGATTCGGGCCCTGGCTCAACAACAAGATCGCGGCCACGACTAAACTCGACTCTGTTTGCTGGATTATGTCCAAAATAATAGGTGGAAAGCGATGTATATTTGTCTGCTTCGCTAATATCAACTGGCCACCACTTACCCTCTGCATAAAACTCTGCCCAACAATGATAGCCATTGACACCACCATCATCTCGGCTTGATGGAACAGCAGCGCCAATTGCAAACCGCGCAGGGATATTTACAGACCTGCACAAAGCGATAAAATACGAGTGATAATCTGTACAGTTGCCCCGAGCAGAATCGCATGCAAATTCCGCGTTGCCGTTACCCCAACCGATGCCGTACTTCGCATATTTCATGCTATCTATTGTGTGGTCATAAAGCGCTCGTGCTTTCACTAACTCTCCACCATTTTTTCCAAGAATAGCTTCTTCTGCAAGGTCTTTAAATGTATCGTTCAGCGGAACCATGTTTTCAGCAAGTAGGTATACCTCTGGTTTAGTATCATCTTTATGCACTGTTTTTTCTTGTCTTTTCACAGTGAAGTGAAGAACCATCGTTTTACCGCTGTCTTCTGGTTCTAGTTCAACATACAAAATTTGGTTACCAAATTTTTCTTCAAGAAGTATTTCGTGCTTGCCTGGGATTTCAAGTCGATTTATTACGATGGCTTGAAAATCATCATCACTTGGAATTGGAATCCACATTTTGGCGGACTCTGTCATTGTAGGCAAGGTCGCTTGGTAGGTAAACTCAAAATGATCATCACCTTCTTTTACACCGAGCAATTCCTGCGATGCATCATCAGCATCAACATGAATCCAAACGCCATCTTCCTGTTCGCGCCATAAATAAAATGGTCTACCATTTAATTTATGGACTGTCGTTTCGGTAACATTCATGTTACCGGGATCACCCGAAAGGAAAAAATCGACGTCGTAGACATTTCCCTCTTCGCTTGCTAAATCAACGCAAGCAAAGTGGCGGCGAGGTCCAAGGTTCGCTAAGTATTCCATATGGACACGAACAAGTTTTAATTGCATCTCTTTACCATCAAAGGCGATTGGGAAAAAGCCACCATTTGCTTCGGACAACTCTTCAATGTGTTTTTCTATTCCCGCTTTAATATCGTTTGTCACGACGTTAGGAATTGTATCGAGTGTTTCGCAATTAGAATCATCGCTAGAGCCAGGAGTAGCAAAACCCGTTGCTGAAAGAGCGAGAGCTAAAAATGCAGAAGCCATATAAATCATATTAATTTCCTGTAATTATGGACCATACTATCCACATGATAGCGGTGTCTGCAGCAACGTGGCAAATCCAGCCAGGCCAAATGGAGTTGTATTTATTGTAAAGCCAACCCCAAATAATACCGCCAGAAATTAAACCTATAGATCCAACCAATAGAAGCCATACCGACCCAAAATTCCAAAGAATAATGGTGTGATGTACTGTAAAGAAAATTGCGCTAAGAACAATAGCTGGCCAAACGCCGACAAGAACTTTGAACTTACTAAATACAAACCAACGCCAAACATACTCTTCCATGAGTGAATTACCCAGCGACATAGCAGAAGCAAAAATAAGAAATTTCGCAGGCGATGAAATGCCGAGTGCTTCAATTGTTTGCCTTGCTTCTGGGTCAATAAATGACCCCCCTTTTGCAACCCAATATGTCACTAGCAATAGAATCGAAATAGGTATCGACCAAAGTAATCCTTCGAGCACACCCTTCATCGATGTAGGCGACCAACTGAGTTTTCCATTTTCAAGATAAAGAAGCCAGAGTACTGGCAGTGCAACCATCCAGACTTTCAACACGAACCAAATTACTTGACCAATCTGTAAATCGCCTACTTGTTGGGGTAAATAGAGCGACGACAAAATGCCTACCAGCGGTGCTGGCAAAACCAAGCAGAGCGCTAACACTGCTTTCTTACGTTGACTTAACGTATTCAGATTCGTCAGCATTACTGCATCTTAACCTGCTCAATGTTTGGAGCCGATTTTTTACTTTGCACTAAAATATTTTGCTTGATGATGATGCACAATAATCGCACTGGTTGACTGTTCTGGCACAATTTCCCAAGATTCCGTGAGTGTGCAACCAATGCGGTCTGGTTCAAGTAATTTGAACATTATCTCTTGCTGTTCCATTTCTGGACATGCCGGATAACCAAAACTGTAACGACTTCCTTGATATCCCTGCGCAAACAGTTCCTTTGCCGTGGACTTGTCATCTCCAGCAATGCCAATTTCTATACGCATTTTCTTGTGCCAATATTCTGCAAGTGCTTCTGCGCATTCAACGCCGATTCCATGCAAATATAAATATTCGGTGTATTCATCCTTGTCAAACAAATCACGTGTGCGCCTGCTAATTTCTTCGCCGACTGTTACGCAAGACATCCCGATTATATCTCTCTGGCCACAATTAATTGGTTTAAAAAAATCACTTAAACATCTCCGAGCACGTTTTGATTGACGCGGAAATGCATAACGCGCAATTTCTTTATCGTGGTCATCACTATCGTAAATAACTACGTCGTCGCCGTCACTAGCGCAGGGCCACCAGCCATACACAACTTTTGGTCGCAATACATTTTCTTCCTTGCACCATTTTTTCAATCGTTCAAAAATTGGTTCTACTGTTTCCTCAACTAAGTTGTCAAAATGTTCTCGACTAAGAGCTCCCTTTTTAAAACCCCACTGCCCACGAAACAATGCAGTTTTATTTATATAAGGATAGATTAAATCTAAATCTATTTCTGTCTCAATCTTTGATCCAAAAAAAGGTGCGCTTGGAACTGCAACCGTGTCCAAGGAGTGACTCTCGTCTAAACGAACTTTATCTACTCTATCGGTACGACCTGATTGCACTTTTGCTTCAACTTCTGCCCTCTTTTTCAATCTTGCTTCTATTTGCTCGTCGACATCACCAAGTTTATTAGTAACTAATTTATCGCAAACCGAAAGTGCTTCAAATGCATCTCTGCCGTAGTACAACGACCCATCATAAATGGTACGAAGGTGCGATTCAGCCCAGTGCCTAGTTAGCGCTGCGCCACCGAGGAGAACAGGTATTGTAATTGATTTAGTATTAAGTTCATGCAAGTTTTGCTCCATGACACCTACTGATTTAACAAGTAAACCAGACAAACCAATAGCGTCTGCATTGTGCATAGTCGCTGCTTCAATGATTGCTTCAATTTTTTGACGAATGCCAATATTAAAAACCGTGTATCCATTATTGGACAGAATAATGTCAACAAGATTCTTGCCGATGTCATGCACATCGCCAGCAACAGTAGCGAGGACAATCCTCCCCTTATCAACCACCTCGCCTTTTTCCATGTGTGTCTCAAGGATTCCGACTGCCTTTTTCATTACTTCAGCAGATTGCAACACAAATGGCAGTTGCATCTGACCAGAGCCAAATAACTTGCCAACAGTTTTCATGCCATCGAGTAAATGATCATTTATTATTGTTAATGCTGACCACTCTTTCAGTGCTTCCTCAAGAACTACTTGTAGGCCTTCTTTTTTCCCATCTACTATATAACCTCGAAGTTGTTCACCAAGAGGCCTGTCTGTTTGATCTACATCTTCTTCAATAACATCCGTTTCAAACAATGACAAAAAATAGAGTAGTGGGTCTTTATTCTCTGTTTGATTATCGTAAATTAAGTCAATTGCCGCGGCCCAGTGATGCTCTTCAATACGGTGTTTCGGCAAAATTTTCGAGGCGTGAACAATCGCAGAAGTCAAACCCCGATGAATTGCTTCGTGTAAAAAGACTGAATTCAACACACGTCGAGCTGGCGGCTTTAAGCCAAAACTCACATTAGAAACACCCAGTAATAATCCACATTCTGGAAGTTCATTTGAAATCATCTCAATAGCATCGAGGGTTTCAACAGCCAATTTACGGTCGGACTCCATGCCAGTAGCGATAGTAAAAGTCAAAACGTCAATAAGAAGATCTGAAGATTTCAGACCCCACTTCTCTGTGTATAAAGAATGCAAACGCTTAGCAATCTCGACTTTTCTAGAAGCAGTTTTCGCCATTCCCTCTTCGTCGATTGTTAAAGCAACCGCAGCAGCACCAAATTTTTTAAGCAAAGGGCAAATATCGTCCAATCTCGTTTCGCCATCTTCAAGATTGATTGAATTCACAATACAACGACCACCCGCTCGCTTTAACCCCGATTCGATTGCAGTTGCGTCTGTGGAATCCAACATAAGCGGCGCATCAACCCGTTGCGCTAATCTTCCAACAATCTCTTCAAGGTCAGCAACGCCATCTCTTCCAACATAATCAACGCAAACATCGAGAACGTGCGCGCCCCCCGACAATTCTTCGCGAGCCATGTCAACCAAACCATCCCATTGTTCTTCTTCTAATAATCGCTTGAACTTTCGTGAACCATTAGCATTAGTTCGTTCAGCTACAATTAAAATTGATGTGTCCTGCTTGAATTCAACAGGAGTAAACAAGCTAGTCGAACTTGGAGCAAGTTGTTTCGTTGTTCGTTTCGCAACACACAATTCGCTTTTTAACTTAATAAAAGATGCTAAGTGTTTCGGTGTAGTTCCGCAACATCCACCAATAATGCGTACGCCATATTTCTCAACAAATCGCTTCATCGCCATACCATATGCGTGCGCTGACAAAGGAAAATGAGCGCAACCTGAGACAAACTCCGGAAGACCAGCATTTGGAACTACAGAAATTTCCCCGCTCCAGTTCTCGCTAAGCCAAGCAATGTGTGTCTCCATTAACTCAGGACCTGTCGCGCAATTCAAACCAAGAGAAAAAATTGGATACGGAGCAAGTGCGTGAACGATTGTTTCAAGATCACTTCCAACGAGCATCGTGCCAGTCGTTTCAATCGTAATACTAACCAGTATTGGTATGCTTTCTGTAGTCTTATCGAAAAACGCCAATGCATCCAAGCAAGCATTTATAGCGCATTTTACTTGTAGAATATCTTGACACGTTTCGATTATAAACGCATCAACACCACCCTCAAGTAAACCACGTGCTTGTTCGGTGTACGAGTCAAGCATATTGTCCCACGTAGTTTGACCTAACGAAATTAATTTTGTTCCTGGTCCCATCGATCCTAGAACGTATCTATCGCCTTCAACTCTTGAGCAAGCTTCTACTGCAAGCTGCGCAGATTCTTTGTTCAAGTCAAAAGCCCACGTTGCTATTTCTTCGTCAAATTCCGAAAGCACTAAACGGTTAGCTCCAAACGTGTTTGTTTCAACTGCATCCACCCCAACCTCAAGAAACGAAGTATGTATAGCACGTACGAGGTCTGGCCTTGAACGTGTTAACACATCTGTACAGTTTTCTCTGCCGATATAATCCGCTTCACTATCAATCTGCATTGCTTGCACTGCCGTTCCCATGGCACCGTCAATGACAAAAATACCTTCGCGCATCGCTTTTGTAATGTGTTTCTTCATCTTATGGAAAGGTAACCGAAATTGGCGAGTCTTACAACCGTATATCCGGATTAACGGATAAAGGGATTTTATGCCTAAAATAGAACATTACGATTAGAATGAACATAGTGATACACATCCTTACTCCAATTCTATTATTTGCCTCAATAGCAGGAATTCAGTCGCCTCCTCAACCAATTGACCCATCGCCGGACAAAATCCTTGTAAAAGCGGTCCAGTCAATTGGTGGTCATAAGGCCCTTGAAGAAGTGCATGCTTTCAAACTGCACGGTCTAATTAGGCTCGCGGACGGTCAACCAGTTGTTGAAATCGATTTATCAACAAGCATTGGCGGAAAAGTACTTTGCGTAATGACTTTCATTGGTGTTGGGCAATCAAGGTTCGGCAGTGATGGCACCATTACATGGGAACAAAGTTTCAACAGCGTCAATGAACAAGTTTGGAAATTAATCAACAATGATGCTCTTACCCAAAAAGTACGGCAAATCAATTGGCTGGAATGGTTCACCATGCTGCCAGAAGATATTAGTTACATGAAAGTTGACGGCGAAGAAGAATTCGACGAAGAAGATTGCTGGCGAATAAACATCGCCTACAATGATGATTCTAAAAAAGATCAGTACGCATTTTTTTCAAAAGAAACATATCGACCTCGGGGTAGACGCACTATTGAAAAAACTCCAAACGGAGATGCTACTATTGATGTATTCTTCAGAGACTGGCAACGCGTTGGCGATCTCCTTCTCTTTCACACAGTAATTTACAGCAGAAATGGCTCTGAAGTAAGCATGAAATTCGACCAAATAAATACTGATGCTTTGCCTAATTCATTATTCCAGTTGCCAGAAAAAGTAAAAGAATTGGCAGAAGAAATGGAAATTAAAATTGACAACAGCGATTGAACTGCAACACATTTCAAAATCTTTCGGCGACACAAAAGCAGTCCAAAATCTTGATTTAGAAATACCACAAGGATCGATGTGTGGTTTTCTTGGACCAAATGGCGCGGGTAAAAGCACGACTATCCGAATGATTATGTCAATCATCCACGCAGACTCTGGTTCGATAAATGTTCTAGGAACAAACGCTCTTAACGCAAAAGATCGCATTGGTTATTTGCCTGAGGAACGAGGCGTGTACAGAAAAATGAAAGTTTGCAAATTCATTGAATACATCGCAAACCTAAAGGGTATGTATGGTCCATCGCTAAGAAAAATTATTCCTGATTGGCTTGAACGCATTGAGCTTCCAAATGTAGAAAACAAAAAATGTGAAGAGCTGAGTAAAGGCATGCAGCAGAAAGTACAGTTTCTCGCTGCAGTGATACATGAACCAGAACTAATCATTTTAGACGAACCCTTTTCTGGCCTAGACCCAGTCAATGCACGGGTAATTGGCAAAGTAATTAACGATTTGCACAAAGAAGGCCGTACTATTTTGTTTTCAACGCACATTCTGTATCAGGCAGAGCAAATTTGTGATCGAATTATTATGATTGACCAAGGGACGAAAGTATTGGATGGTTCGATCTCCTCAATTCAAGAACAGTTTGACCCGCGAGTAGTTCAAGTTGAACCAGTTAATAAATCAATTTCATTCGATTCGATTGAAGGTGTTGAACATTCTACACCAATCGAACAAAGCAACAAAGTGAATTTGCGAATTCGTGAAGACGCAACCCCGACCGATGTTTTGCAAAGAGTTGTCGCCTATACACCGGTAATTTCAGCGCAACTTGCGCGCCCTACACTTGACGAAATTTTTATTGAACAAGTTGCTCGCAATAGAGGTGCTGACGCTGCTGATGCTGTCCGAATGGAGTTTGAGAATGCGTAAAACGCTCACAGTTGCATGGCGGGAATTCCGACACACAGCGATGACCAAAGCATTCTTGTTTGGCGCTGTTGTCATGCCAATTTTAATGATGGGCCTATTCATAATTGTTATCCCTTTAATGAAGACAACCGAAGATCCACTTAAAGGAACAGTTATAGTTTTGGGTCCTGAGGATGTCGTTACTGTTTTGCAGTCTAAAATTTCTGAAGAAGACAACTCACTACAAGAAATAATGGACCAACTGCCTGAAATCATCGCGCAAGATCCTCTTGTAGGAGCGCTAAGACCTAAAAAACTAGAAACTGACCTTCAAATTATTGTCGCTCCTGAAGAAGACATAGACATTTTAAAAGACCAAGTTCGCAATGGCGATTATCTCGGGCTCATCATTGTCCCAGAAGAAATAGTACAAACTGAACAAAGTGATGTGCGCCTAGAAGTTTTTATCGCAAAAAGCTTTTCCCCAAAGCACACAGACATTTTAACTTCTCTTACATCAAAGTCGGTTGTCGACGCTCGATTACGACGGCTTGGTCACGACCCCGATGCTATAAAACAATTAACTCGACGGCCAAGAACTATCGCTACTCGATTATCTGATGATGGAACAGAAGCGAAAGATAATGAAATTGCTCGGAAAATCATTCCAATGGCGTTCATGATGTTGCTGTGGATTGCAACATTTACAAGTGGTAATTACTTACTGACTACTACCATAGAAGAAAAAGGCAACAAAGTTATGGAAGTATTACTCAGCGCAATTAGTCCAATTCAATTGCTTGGCGGGAAAATACTTGGTCAAGCAGGAGTCAGTGCTGTCATCCTTTGTATGTACGGGTCTGCGGCATTTGCTGGACTGCTCTCATTTGCACTTGTCGACTTGATTCCATTTTCGCACTTGGTTTTATTTGCGGTGTACTTTGTTATTGCCTACTTTATGATTGCAACAATTATGGCTGCAATTGGCAGTGCCGTTAGTGAGTTGAGTGATGCACAATCGCTCATGGGTCCAGCGATGTTAATTTTGATTATTCCGTTTGCTCTCTGGCCGATTATTTCAGACCAACCAAATGGAATGATTGCAACGATAGCAAGTTTAACCCCGCCGCTCATTCCATTTATCATGATTATCCGTGTGACCGCTTCGACAGAAATGGTTGCAACATGGCAAATTATGCTCTCGATAGGAATAGGTTTTGCCTCTGTGTTAGCAATGGTTTGGATGTGCGCTCGAATTTTCAGGATTGGCATCCTCATGCAAGGCAAACCGCCGAGCCTGCTTCAACTTGTTCTATGGATCAAGCAAGGATAATCGCACTTTTAAGCACTCATTTGTCGTATGATGCCATGCATGGCAAGCAAAATATATTCGACGCCAGCGTCTGCTCTTGAAGGGCTCACGACCGATAGCATGATGGTCGCAGTTGGAGGCTTTGGTCTTTGCGGCATACCTGAAAACCTCATTGTTGCGTTGCGCGATAGTAACGCAAAAAATTTAACCTGCGTTTCAAATAATGCTGGCGTTGATGGTTGGGGGCTTGGACTTCTTCTCGAAACGAAGCAAATTAATAAAATGCTAAGTTCATACGTTGGCGAGAATGCTGAATTTGAAAGACAGTTTATGGCCGACGAATTAGAAATTGAATTTTGCCCACAAGGAACGCTTGCTGAAAGACTTCGTGCAGGCGGCGCAGGAATTCGTGGGTTTTACACGAAAACTGGTGTCGGAACCGTTGTTGCAGAAGGCAAAGAAACAATGACCTTTGACGGTGAAACGTGTGTCCTTGAGCGCGGTATTGTTGCAGACCTTTCACTTGTAAAAGCATGGAAAGCAGACGAGGCAGGTAACCTGATCTATCGGAAAACTGCAAGAAACTTCAACCCAATGGTGGCAATGGCCGGTAAAATCACCATCGCGGAAGTTGAAGAAATCGTACCAGTGGGCACCTTTGACCCCGATCAGATTCATACTCCATCTATCTATATAAATCGAATAGTGCAAAGCACATTCGAAAAACGCATCGAACAAGTAACGGTAACCGCCTCATAAATGCCGTCCGATAGCATAAAGCTCAAAATTATCCGTCATATTTATTGTTCAAGTGCGTTGAACTGCCTGTATGTTCCGGCCGAAAGAAGACTGTCGATATGCTTTACACAGAGAATAGAAATGCAATGAGAAGGACCAATAGAATGACCAAATTAACCCTAAAAACACTACTTTTTGCCACAATAGCGGCTTTTTCGCCCTTTTCATTATCTTCAACGGCAAATGCCCAAATGGAATACATGGCCGAAGCGATGCAACCAGCATATTTATCACGCGATTTAGTCGTCTTTGCAGAGGGTCTAAACCTTGATGATACGCAGGAAGTCATCATGGAAGCCATGTTTGACGCGTATGAAGATGAATTTGAATTGGGTTGGGCAACTACGCAAGAACGACTCAATAGAGTTGCTGAAGAGATGCGCGAGAAGCCACCAGCCAATAGTCTCGATACGCTTGAGCCAGTTCTCAACACACTTGGTGATTGGCTTATTGAAAAACGCCAACTTGACCAGGGACTTCTTGAAAATATCCAAGCAATTTTAGTAAGTGACCAACGAGCACTTTGGCCTGCATTCGCACAACGGCTATACAGAGAAAAACACATGAACCGGGGGCGACTAAGTGGCGAGACTGTCGACTTATTTCTTATCGCGCGAGACTGTGACCTAAGCCCAGTTGCTGAGAGCACCATTTCGGACACCCTCGATGAATACGGAGTTGCTTTAGACATTGCAATGCGAAACCGCGATGCAATTCTTCGTGGCAACCCAAAGAAATTATTTGACAACATCCTCTCAGGAAATGACAAAAGAGATTCAAGTCTCGGCGTCGACCTTGTTAAAGCACGCATAGAGGTACGAGACCTCAATGACAGGTACACAGAAATAATTGCAAGCGAACTCGTTCCTGTTGATAGCGAGAACTTTAGAAACCGAGCACTAAAACGTGGCTACACACGAATTTATAGAAGGACCCCAGCACAACGTATCATTCGCCAAGCTGCAGAAAACCCTTCGTACTCTCCAGAAATTAGTGCACAAATTTACTCAATCGAAGGAAGTTACCTTCAAGAATTAGCGAGTGTCAATTTCCAACTTCTTGACCTCACTCGTAATTACGAACCAGAATTGCAACTTCACCGTGAGCAAGCAGGGCAAGTTCGCAAAAGTGGTGGGACTCCTCAAAAATTGAATGACCCAACCCGTGAAATATTTAAAAAACGCGAAGCCCTCGGCAAAGAGTACATCGAAATGCTTCGAGCACTTCTGTCTGCTGAACAATTCTTAGAATTAGATGGTTCACGACGATGGATCCCCCGTGACGAGCCAACCTCAGTACCAACTACTGCGCCTGCGCCAGGCGGTGGTCTAAACGGATTATCGACCCAAAGTGGCACCGCACCAGCGATTGATCCAAAAGGTAAAGGCGACAAGGATAGCAAACCAGACAATTCCGGCTTTGGCAACAAAGGCAAACCAGGAAGTTAAGACGAACTTATAAAAATGGAACTTGATGCAAACATGACACCCAGCGTAGATAACATTGAATTCAATTCAAACAAAGACCCAAAAATTGATTGCGAAAAGTTAGGTCTAAACTGGATTGATGTAGCACCTGAAGTTGATGCTGAAACAATCAACTTGTTAGATGCTGAACTTGCTGTACGCCTTAGGGTTTTACCTATCGCAATTGAATCTGGCCGACTTTCAATTGCAATGCTGAACCCGACTGACATTGAAGCATCAGACGAAGTTGCAACTATTACTGCATATCCAATTACACGCTGTGGAATGGATAAACAAATTTTTTCAGAACTCATGCGCAATTATTATGGCACCACTGCTGCGAGAATGGCCGAAAGCCTAGGTGGCGCTGCGGATGAAGCAGATACAATTGATCATAATGTTGATGCGATTGAAACTGACAATATTCTTGTCATGGCAGAACAACCAACCCTCATCAATCTTGTTAACCTTCTTTTGCTTGAGGCAATTCAACAGCGCGCAAGTGATGTTCATATTGAACCATTTGAAAGTGAACTAAAAGTGAAGTATCGAGTTGACGGCGTACTTGTTGAGCAAACCCCCCCGCCAAAACATTTGCAGCCAGCTTTAACTGGTCGTATCAAAATTATGTCATCGATGAACATCGCAGAACGCTACGTTCCGCAAGATGGACACATCGCGTTACGTTTTGAAGGAAGAAAAGTTGACATTCGTGTTTCGACTGTTCCAACTTTGTATGGCGAATCTGTTGTCATGCGTATTCTTGATAAAAGCACGCTTCCACTTGACTTGTTTTCACTTGGCATGGACCAAGCGATGCAAGACAAAATGGATAAGTTGATTGCTAAGCCGCATGGACTTGTGCTTGTAACTGGCCCTACTGGCTCTGGCAAAACAACATCTCTTTACGCTGCGTTAAATAAATTGTATGACCCACGCAAAAAGATTATCACTATTGAAGATCCAGTTGAATATGAACTCAATGGCATCAACCAAATTCCCGTCAATCCAAAACGTGGCCTTACATTTGCCGCTGGTTTACGTTCAATTCTTCGTCAAGACCCAGACATTATTTTTGTTGGTGAAATTCGAGATGGCGAAACAGCAGATATTGCAATTCGTTCCGCCCTCACAGGGCACTTGATTTTTTCAACCATTCACACAAACGACGCAGTAAGTTCCATCGGCAGACTTGTCGACATGGGTGTAGAGCCTTACCTTGTTGCTTCTGTCCTTGAAGGCGTTCTTGCTCAACGACTCGGTCGAAAAATTTGTACCGATTGCAAAAAACAAGTACCACTCTCACCGGATTTGTCCCACCGCTTGACCCCTGAAGAACGTCAATTTTTCAATGATAGTATGTGGATTGGCGAAGGATGTGATAAATGTAGTAATTCTGGCTTCCGCGGACGAGTTGGTTTCTTTGAATTAGTAACGATAGACCCGAAGATTCGCAGCGCAATTTCAGAGAACCGAACAGCATCTGATTTGACTTCTCTGCTATCTGATTCTCATGTCACCATGCGGCAAGACGCCATGAGCAAAGCGTCTAAAGGAGTTACTACCATTGGAGAAGTCTTACGCGCAACACAAGACGTTGACAGTGACTTATAACGAGCATGGTTGATTATCGATTTCAATCTATTACTACCAGTGGAGAATCACGAAGTGGAGTCTTAAAGGGGAGAGACCGCGCTGATGTAATCCAACAACTTAGTAGCCGTGGTGAAACCGCTACAAAAGTCGAAAAAATCAAAGACTCCGAAAAATTGACTGCAGTAACAAAAACACGCAAACGTCGACTGTCAAAAATTGAGATGTCGGCGATGATCCGTGAACTTGCAACAGCCCAAGAAGCTGGCCTTCCATTAATGCAAGCGTTGCGCACCATTCGTAGGCAAGCCGCACCTGCAGCGGGTGGCGTTCTAGACCATTTTATCGCTTGCGTTGAAGCAGGTGATCCAATGTACAAAGCCGCCGCTGATTGGGGAGAGCCATTCGACGACTTAATTGTTGGCATGCTTCGTGCGTCCGATGCATCTGGGCAGGTGAGTGTCATTCTTCACCAACTTGCAGACTTGATGGATAGGTCACTCGAATTAAAACGCGAATTACTTGGCGCAATTATATACCCAGCAATTATTGCTTGTCTCATTGCAATAAGCGGTATCGTGCTTGTGACTGTTCTTGTCCCCAGATTAATTGAACCACTCGCTGGGCAAATGGTTCTCCCATGGCCAACTGTTGTTGTGATGGGATTCGCAACTTTCATCTTGCAATGGTGGATTTGGATTATCGTTTCTGTCGGTGCATTGATTATCGCATGGAAAAGTTGGATTTCGATTCCTGAGAATCGGTTTAAAGTTGACAGAGCAAAACTACGCATGCCACTGCTTGGAAAACTTCTTCGCGATGTTGCCGTTGCTCGATTTACGCGGACACTTGGAACATTAACTTCTGCAGGGTTACCTATACTTGACGCACTTCGAATTACCCGAGACACACTTGGAAACGCTGCACTCGCTGAGGCTGTTGACGCCGTACAAGAAGAAGTATCCAGTGGTAAACCACTTGCAGACCCACTTGAGCGCTCTGGTCTTTTTCCGCCATTGCTTGTTCAAGTTGTAAACCTCGGCGAACGATCAGGTAAACTTGAAGATATGCTTTTGCACTCTGCAACAGCATTTGACCGCCAAGTTAATGCATCATTAAATATTTTTACAAAGGCGCTACCGCCTATATTACTCATTGTTATGGCATCTTTAGCATGTTTTGTTCTTGCTGCCATCCTCTTGCCTCTACTCGAATTGCAATCACTCGTACGCTAAGCACGTTATAGGAAATAGTATGACAAACAAAATAAATAACCAACAAATAGCACGCCGTGGCTTCACCCTTCTTGAAATTATTGTCGTTGTCATGATTATCGCTGTGCTTGCGACTTTAATCGCTCCAAAACTTTTAAGCAGAGTTGGAACTGCGAAACATGCAGCAGCACAATCGAAGGCGAGTGCCATTGCACAAGCTGTTGAGTTGTACCACCTCGAAAAGGGTTTATCAAAAGTTCAAGATGATTTTGACCTAGAACTTTTATTGCTGCCGCCTGATGATGGCGGAGCGCCAGGTGGTCCTTTTTTACAAAAAGCAGATGACATCATCGATCCTTGGGGAAATCAATTTGAAATTTTAGTTCCAGGGAATGTGAACTTTAATTACGATGTCATCAGTTTTGGAGAAGATGGCGAAGAAGGAGGCGAGGATATCAACGCTGATATCACTCAATAACCAATGCGATCAAAGACTGCTTCCATTCGAAAGGCATTTACGCTACTTGAGATAATCATTGTTGTAATCATGATTGGAATTATGTCTTCTATAGTATTACCGCGTTTAGTTGGCACAAGAAACCAAGAGTTTACACTCATCGTAGAGCGTGTTGCAGATGTTGTTTTGATGTATGCACATAGAAACACAACGAGTAACCAACCTGCTGCCTTGCAGTACAACGGCGAAGCAAAAGAGTTTGCCTTGCTTACAAAAGTAGAAGAAGAAGAAGAAGGCGACCGCTTTTGGGATTTTGACCCTCTAGCAAAACCAATCAATTTACCAAGCTGGGCAAATGAAGATCTACTTACTATTTATGTAGACGGAGATTTAACAGACACTTCTCAGTGGCCAGTAACCGCTTCGCCTGGCGAAGCGAGACCGCTGATAGAAATCGTGATTCGTTGGGAAGATCGCTCCGCTTTGATTTCACTAGCATCACACGCAATCGGTCCAAAAGTTTGGTTTGATGGAAGCGGCGTCGAACCAGTCATGCCAATTGATTTAGACGCTGAAGGCAGAGGGCGAGAAGAATGGTGAAGCAACGCAAAGGATTTGCATTACTTGATGTCATAATCGGTTCAGCGATGTTAGCGGTTGGTCTTGCTGTTGTTATTTCAATTAGTAGTCGCTCATTAACTAGGCAAACAAATGCAGAACAACAAATTATTGCGGCTTGGCTTGCTGATGAGTTAATCTCAATGGCGCTTGTTGTCGGTCCAGACGAATACGAAAAGGCGTTTCCAAAATCAGATTCTTTCGACCCTCCTTTCTCGCAGTTTTCATATGACATTTCATTCGATGGCGACTCTGAATATTTACCTGTGCATACTGTTGTAAAAGTATTTTGGGATTCTGCAGGCGCAGAACATTCTATAAATCTTGAAACTGAAATCGCTCGATTGCACGGCGAAAAAGCTGACCGGCTTCCAGCCGAAGCAGTTGACCGCGAAGCAAGATATTGGGAAAAAGTAGAATCGAGGGACGCAAATTGACACGCCGTGGCTTTACACTTATTGAACTTTTAGTTGCTGGCATGATGGCAACTATTGTGCTTGGTGGAATTACGATTTCACTTTCGCAACTTGGTTCTGCAAAAGCAATAAGTCGACAGCGTCTTGAAGCATTCTCAAGATGCGATGCGGCATTACGAACAATTCGTAGAGAAACCATTACTGTTCTTCGTAGAGGCGATTTGTTCGATACAAGAATTTTAATTTCAGATTTATCTTCTCGTTATGATGGAATGCAAGTGCAACGAGACGAGTTACTTATTTTTAATGGCAACTTGCGCGCAAACAAAGAAATAGATTTTAACGGCGAGGGCATCGAATATGAATCGCAATTCAGAATTGAAGATGGTGAAACTGGATTAAGCCTTTGGAAAAGAAGAGACCCAATCCTCGATGACAATCCAATCGGCGGAGGTGTTGCCACACCAATCGCGGAAGGAATTGTCTCTCTTCAAATTGAAGCATTTGATGGCGCATCCTGGTTTGAGCAATGGGACTCTGACGAAAGTGGAATCCCAGAAGCAATTCGAATCACCGTTACTTCTACTGGCATGGAGTTAAACGATGTGTCTACACGTAATGTAACCCTTCGCACAATCGTACCACTTGATCGAGTCCGCTCGCCGCAAGACAAACTTGTTCTCATTGCACAACTCATAGATGATGAGCGAGTTGAAAACGGAGAATTAGACGGCGATGGTGAAGGCGGCTTAGGAGACGGCGGTGCCGGCACAGATGATGGTGCTAGTGATGGAGAAGGCAGCGAAGGCAGCGAAGGTGGCGGCGGAAGCGGCGGTTCTGGAACTGGCACGACAGGTGGCAAGGGCGACCCTGCTGGCACAGGAAATGACGGTGGCGGTGGCGGTGTCGGTGGCGGTGGTTCAAGTGGTGTGAGTAACGCCGGCAAAGGCACAACCATTTTTGTTGATCCAGATGGCAATGAACACGAGATACCAAACCCATGATGCACCAACGAAAACATCATGGCTCCGTTGTTGTTCTCTCGTTGTGGGCGCTGGGTATTGCTGCGATTGTCACCTCGTCAATTCAAGTTTTTTCTCATCGCCAATCTTTACTTGGCATCGAAGTGCATGACCGTATTCAAGCACGATGGGCAGCAAGAGCTGGCATTGACTCAACCATCGCCATGATGGCAGATCATACTGCTCGACCTGTTCCAAACAATGCGATTACGCTGGTTGACAATCTCGACTTCATCTCAAAAGGTGATGCGGGAAAAGCAACATGGGATATACGTCATCACATAGATGGTAAGGACTGGACCGGTCCAATGGACGAACACAGCAAGTTCAATATTAATTCTGAAAATAATGCGGTATTCCAACTTGTCATTGATGAAATCCTTGCATTCGGCGTGATGGAATCCATCCTTGACTGGATTGATTCTGATGATGAGCCACGGACTTTAGGCGTTGAAAGCGATTATTATTTGGGTTTAGAAACAAGCTACGAGCCACGGAATGGTCTTCTTCAATCCATCGCAGAACTTGAACTCATTGCGGGCGTAATGCCTGACGATGTTCGAGGTGAAGATTGGGATTTAGATTTCAGATTAGACGCAAACGAAGACGATGGCGGCGAAAGTCTACCGTGGGACGAACCGGATAAATACCTTGATGGTGGCTGGGCTTCTTTGCTCACCACATCATCCGTCAGTGGTGGTGCGACAGACAGCGGCTACCCACGACTAAATTTAAAACGAGAAAATTCAGAAACACTCCAACTTCGGCTCGGTATTGAACCAGCCCAAGCACAAGCATTACTCGATTTTGCAAAAAGTGACACCGCAACGCTTTCTACGTTGCTCACCCAGACACTTCGCTCAATATCAGGCGATGCCCAGGGTGTATCAAACTTAACTGATGATCAATTGAGAATCATTTTCGCAGAAACCGCCCTCTTTCACCCACACGAAGCACCTCCTGGGAAGATGAATATCAATACGGTTTCTTCTGTAATTCTGTACCGATTATTCCCTGAAAATTCAAGACTCGTCGAAGAATTGCTTTATCTACGAAACAACAGTGCTAGTGGCATCTCAAGCCCTGTTGATTATCTTGATATACCGGGGATTGAGCCGACAATGGTAGAGTTTATATATAGTCTTTTTGACACCCGCAGCAATGTCTTTACTATTTCAAGTTTAGGAAAAGTTGAAGGAAGTGGCGTAGAACAGGAAATTATTGTTATCGTCGATCGTTCTACCCTGCCTGTGACGATACTGGAATACAGAGAACAATGAGTACATCAACTTCTATAAGTGAAAACGAGCACCAAACAACCATCCTTGTCGCGCATCGAGCCGGCAGGTTGTGGCGATGCTTAATCGCAGCAACCAATGCATCGAATCCAGCGGCACAACCTGAAATTCTTGAAACTCTAGAAGTAGATTCAGACAACGCTTTAGAACAAGTATTGAAAGCAAAAGCTCCAACTACGGTATATGCAATCCTACCAGGCGCGTCAACCATTTGCAGAACAACAACTCTGCCAGACATTGACGAAGAACAAATCTTTGAAGTACTTCGATTACAAGCAGAAGCAAAACTTTTAGGGCATACGAGTCCATCTCGCAGAGCCATAGCGCCACTCGAAGCTGCGGTCGGCGAAACAAATAGAGTCGGTCTCATAGTTGCTTGGCCAGAAAATTCAAAAAGCGAATTTCCATCATGCTTAGAAGATGCCTTTTATATTCCTGACGCTGTATCACTTGCTGCGTTAATAAATGGATTCAGGTCTACAGAACCAAGTGTTCTTGCAGACCCAACTGACGGCACCGTTACTCTTTCCATTTCGCACCCAAATGGCGCTGCATTTCGAGCAACGCGTGAAGATTTCTCAAATAAAGAATCATTCGTTCGTGGTATCGTTCGAATTGCACAAGAAACCGCTTCGATGCACAACCATACTGATGTGTATACGAATGAGATGGCCTCCAAACTACAACATGAAATCGATGCAAAATACAACGATTCATTAGTACTACTCTTGCCAGACACTATTATGAGCGGTGCTTCAAAACAAATTACTGGCGCACCTGCTGAAGATACTGTTTGGTGGAACAACTGGGGAATAACGGCTGGCGCTTTACTCGCAATAACAGGCCCACTCAAAACGCTCACGACGATACGTCAAAAATCACCCGAGTTACACCCATCCTTTTTAGAACAAGTAACTGCACGGCTTGAAACTAAGTCTTTTGCGGGTCGACTTCTTATTACAGCGGCATTACTTCTTGCAATCGGACCTGCGCTCTTTTCTGGTGTTCGTCTCACCATTCTTGAAATGATGAATCCAGAAATCAGTTCACAATATACAGAACTAATTGAATCTCGCAAACAACAAATTGTTTACAAAGAACTTGGAAAAATTTCCTGGCCAATGACTAAAGTCATTGCCGACCTTACGAATAATATTCCAATCGGAATAGAAATTGAATCCATTCGTATTGATATCGGCCAACCAATTTCAGTTCGAGGTCGAGCCCGCAACGAGGATGGAAATTCTGCAGCAGAACTTATTGCTTTAATGCAAACTAATTTGCAAGGAACTGGCATTTTCAAAGAAATTACCTTTGCGTATGATCCTGCTGGAACATACGGCAGCCGTGAATTTGATCTCTGGGCGACAGTGACCGACCCACTGCGCCGCCCTCGCTACACAAAAGAACAAGACTTTGGTAAATGGACTTTTGCAATGCGCCAAGCAGGCATTGAACCAGAAGACGAAATTGCCGATGTAACCAAGCCCAGAGCCGTTGAATCAAATTCATCGCCTATGAATGAAGCAAACAACGACAGCATTCCAAACAATACCGCTCCAATTGAAACGCTCGAGAACTCTGATACGCGCATTGATAATAGACCAAGACCAATGAACAGCGACTCTGGTGGCGCTTTATCCCATAGTGGAAACCGCGGTGGTGAAAATAGTCCAATAATGCGTGTACCAGACCCAATTACTGCAGAAGAAATTGCGTTGATGAATCGCAATGAAACAATGATTGCCGTTAAAGACATCGCAGAAGCTAAAAAACGCGTTGGCAGATCTAACCCAGAAGTAAAAGAACGACTGCAAAAAGAGTTTCGACTTTTAATGGATCACTTAAAGGAACTACCAATTGGGTAATCAACTACAACAATTAGTAACGCAAGTTTCTACATGGTCTCGCGCAATGCAGTGGGCTTTTTGGGCTGGAGTATTCACCCTCGCGTTCCTTATATGGGATGCTACCATTGCAAACATTGGCGCTGACTGGTCTGCACAAGCTAACCAAATTGAAATGCAAATTAATGAAATCAACAAACCCGTAATCCTGACTTCCAGCGACAAGAAAAACATTTCTTCATACGGAGAAGTCCGTTTGCCACTAGCCAAATCAGATGGTACTGCAGACATGACTGAAGCAGTGCATCAAATATTAAGTTCACACAATGTCAAAAATGACGAATACACACGAACCAAAACAAGCCGGATGAAATCTGGCTCATTGCCTGGAATTGGAAAATCTGGGCAACAAATTGAACAAATAATCGGCGATATCCGATTTGAAGCAATGCAGGAAGACATTTTAAAAGTTATCTCAGCGCTTGAAAGTAGTCCAGCAATAAATGTCGTGTCTAATATTCGTCTCACTCGTAAAGAAGGACGGCTTATACGAGTTGACCTTGCCGTCGAAGCTTGGGTTATTTCAAGTTCGAAAAAGAAAGGTCGAAGATGATTGACACTTCTAAACTAAAAGGTCCTCTTGGCATGAGTATTCTTTCCATTGCCCTACTTCTTGTTCTTGGAATAATTGGAATTTCGTCTATTGTTTCACCCTTGCTTGGGAGTTCTAATGCAACGGCAATCTCGACAACTTCAAATACACTTCTCAAACAACACGAAACGTACATTGCGATGGACATTGCACGATTTAATGGACGATCTGCCTTTTACAAACCAATTAGAATTGCAGTTCCATTGCCACCCCCGCCACCACCAATAGAAGATGACACTCCAAAAGTTCCAGATACAATCATCGAACAGGGGCCTCCTCCTGCACCTGCAAATTATATGGGGCCAGCCCTAATCGCAATAATTGACGACGAAGCATGGTTCAAAGGCAGTGGTACTGGCCCAGACGCAGTTCTAAGAATCAAAATCGGTGAAGAATCTCAAGGAATCAAAGTTATTAGTACTGCCGGGCCTTCGCTCGTAACAGTGGAACACCGAAGAGGCACTTATTCAATACTTTTGTTTGAATCTGCTGAAGATTTTTTCCGTGAAGAACCACTTCCTCCCACCTCAAACGATTTCTTGCAAGAGGTCCAGGGGTAACTGACACTCTTCCCTCAGTTTTGATAATTTAATCCGTTCATTGATGCGTAAAATGTCGCTTTTCTATTACTAGGGACGCTATTTTGCCGATGATAGTCCGATAGTTTTTCTTTTAAATTGATAAAGCAAATAGACGTAATAATCCCCCTAGCATGACGTTATTCTCATCACCGGTTCTTACTTAGATGAAGAACCAAAAGTAGATAAGGAATACAAAAGTGAGCATACTAAACGTGGTACCAATAAACCTAATCGCAACAATTCTGTTCTCCATTTCAACCCTCGCGCAAGAGAGACCCGTGCCCGAGTCAGCGCCAAAAATAGAGTTTCCTGCGGTCCCAGCAGAAGTTGATGCCACAGATACTGAAGACGAAGTTGTTAGTACTGCGGAAATCACAATTACACCTGATAGTGAAACAACTCCAAGTTCAGAAACAGATGAAGTGGAGATTATCACTGGGCCAGGAGCTGCAAAAATGGTGCGTTGGCCACTCAAAGTAGAAATTCCAACTGGAAAAGTTATTCTTTCATTCAACGATGTGGCTATTGAAGACACGCTTGGATTAATTGCTCAATTAACTGGCAAAGTAGTCATCCCAGTCAGCGCCACTTCCCTTCGTGCAAAAAAAATAACTCTAAGAAATAATGAGCCTGTCGATCGAAGCGTTGCGCTGGATCTTTTGTTTCATGCATTTAGATTAAATCAAGTTGGTGTTATTGAACGCGACGACATTATTATCATTGGCCCCCTAGATGCAATGCTGAGTGACATTGGTGATATACCTGTACTGGGTGTAAATGATGACGTTATGAATCGCCAAGACCGAGGCACGCTGGTCATCAAGGTTTTCGGCATTGAGCGCACAGAGGCTGCTGTCATTGGTGAACGCATCAATGAAATGTTCCCCGATTATGGTTCACTCACGGTTTACCCAGTTTCTAACCAAATAGTTTTGCTTGGCGATGTTGGCCTTTGCCAGCGCATTCAAGATTTGATTAACCAACTAGACCGAGTCTGGCGAAGTGGCGAAGTAAAAACATTCCGACTTAAATATGCTGACGCATCTGAAATAAGCACAAATATTCTTGACCTTTTCGAAGAATCAGGAACATCAAGTGGAACGCAGGGCAATAGAAATCAAAATCGTGCAAGAACAACCACTACAACCACAAACTCAGAAAAAGTGGAACTTCGTTTAACCGTAAACATGCAACAAAACTCTGTCACTGTTCAAGCAGAACCCGATGTTATGGAGGACATTGAAGAACTTCTCATCAACGAATGGGATTTGCCTCGACCAACTGAAACTAGCAAAATGTATGTTCTGCAGTACAGCGATCCAATTAAAATCAGAAACCTACTCCAAGAAATTCTCGGCGATGGCAGTTCCACCGGAGGAGGTGCCCGAGGTGGTCAAACTGGACGAGCAGATGTAACTGAAGCAATGAGTGGCGTGTATAGGTTCGAAGCATACCCTGACAAAAACGCATTACTTGTTTTATCAAAGACAGAAGAAAGTTTTGCGTTTCTTGACTCCATAATTGAGTCATTGGATATGCCAAGTGATGTTGGGCTTCCTCGAATTGTCGAGCTTAAGCACGCGGATGCTGTTTCGCTTTCTGAAGAAATTAACGCACTACTCGCAGCTCCTGGTGTCTCTGCAACAATTCAACGCCCTGACGAAGGTCTTTCAGGTGAAGGATTTAGTGATTCAGCGACTTCAACAGATAATGAAACTGGCGGGCAAATGGGATTCCCTTGGCAACAAGGCGGGGCTAACGCAGACGACCAATCTCCAGAGTCATCGCTCATTGCGAAAATTCGCCTTGTTCCAATTGTGCGTCAGAATGCACTTGCAATTGTAGCGCCGCCAGAATACATGCAACATATTATGGATGTAATTGATGAATTCGACCGACCTACTCGGCAAGTTATGATTTCAGCAACAATTGCTGCCGTTACATTAACCGACGATTTGAACCTTGGCCTTCGCTGGGGTTCCGGCGTATCGGGCAGCGGCGAAAATTCCATTGGCTTCAATGGAGATCTAACAGGTAGTAGCAACAGCATTCTTGGCGGTATATTCACAGGTGGTGCAGTATTCACGTTAGGCGCTGGCAACAACGTTGGAATTGCACTTGACGCACTCAACAAATTAACAAATGTTCGAGTAATTCAACAGCCTCGTACATTTACTTCGGACAATAAAGAATCCATCTTCTTTAACGGTAAAGAAGTACCGACAAAAACAACAACTAACACAACAAGTAGTGGTTTAGTTGAAGGCGGTTTTGAATATCGTGACGTTGGCGTTATGCTCAATGTTCGACCAAGAATTACAGCCCATGGCGATGTTGATTTAACAATTAATGTTGAATTATCAGACATAGATGGTTCTGGTGTTGGCGACAACCCAATTTTCTCGCGACGCCAAGTTCGAAGCCAAGTTCAACTTCAAGATGGACAAACTGTTCTGATAGGTGGCATCTTGAAAGAAAGCGAACATAAGACTAAACGAAAATTTCCTCTTCTTGGTGATATTCCAATCATTGGTGCAATCTTCAATTCTATTGAAGAACAAACTATCCGAGAAGAATTATTAATATTCATAACCCCAACAATTGTTTCAAGATTAGTAGAGAACGACGCGAATTACAATCTCGAATATCTTGAGAGACTTCAAGAAATTTCTCTTCCAATTGATGAACAAATTGAAAACATTGAATCAAGTGAAAATGATTTCCTTTCCGAACGATTGAGAAATCCAGCAGCAGACTACAATTCAAAACATGATTCACCAGATAACAAGTAAATCGGCATTCCTCCTCATGGCTATTGGTTTAGCGAGTTGTGGCGAATCACAAAAAACTTCTAAACCTCTTGCAACAACCGAAACAAAGCTTGCTGCGATCAAAACACTCAATGCAATAATAAAACCGTCCACTTCGGCAACTGTGATCACTTCGAACGACATCGATTGGCCTGTTGGCGACTTACCATGGGACCGATTCACCCTCCCATTAATTTCGCCTAACGGATTACATGCCATTGTTCAACTAGGGAAAACGCCTGGACTAGATATCCTCTGTGGGCTTGAGAACACTCCTGTCACGACAACATCTGTTGAGCTATACGCGCTTGATCCATTGCAAGGAAGGCGAATTTCGCCACTGGTCGTTGATAGAAAAGGTCTTGTCATAGGTAGAGGTGCAAACGACCAATTTGCACTTGTTGAATTGCCCGCTGGTGAAAATGGTCGGTGGATTGGAGAAATCGATTGGGCTACGGGCTCTCTTCGATGGATTGTTTCAGATGATGCCATAAATTGTTTTTCAACTACCAACCCTGCTGGAGATATTGCATGGTCACGAAGGGAACAAGATGACAATCGTTTCCATCTAGTTGTAAAAACCTCACGCGGGCAACGAGTCATAGATGATGGTTCTAGCGATTGGCTTTTACCTTCCTTTGTCGGAAATGGTCGACTTCGCGCTTTTCAAATTTTAAACGGCCGCCTTACGCTTGTTGAATTTGACCTTCGAGCAACGGACTCAATGCAAACTTCCATTGCACTTCCAATTATTCAATCGGGCGCGACTCGTGAAATTGCGTGGCAAATTGCAACGACAAATTCTGGAACGACAGTAAATTCACCCACCGCTTTTTATCATCCTGTCCGAAAGAGAATGGTAGTTTGGCAACCAAACAACGTGGTAGATACCGTTGCTCTTGAACCAAACAGCATAGCAGCCGTACCGGTAGCAGATGGTTCTTGGCTTGTCTCAACAACAACTAGAGTAATCCGTCAGTCAAATACAGGCGAAAACGGCATCCACTTACGTAATCGGTTTGCAATTCCAATCGCTACAACTTCATTACAATGGACACACTTGTTTCTTATTCCAGACGGTAACCGTCTTCAAATTCGCGCTATCAATATTGGCGAGTAACGAACTGTTACTCAATTTTTGTTGCTGTTGAAAGCATGCTTTCATCTTGAATATATGTTTTTGGAACATAGAAGTAACCAACAACTACAAATATAATCGCAGTACCTAGCATTAACCAAGTGAAGAATTCAAAATAAGACGCACCCGCAAGAGTAGTCGCGCCACCAACTTGCCATGTTATTGCAAAATTGTGATTCTGCTTAGCGATTTCATCTGCTTGCATTGCATCTGAAGTTGGAAGAAATTGTTCCCAAGTTGCCGTAGTGTCTCCAGTTGCAATTGCTTTTTCAGCTGCAATTTCCGCAATTCGTTTAACAAGCCACGGATGTTGTGGCTGAACGCCAGGTTCTACTGCAGAAACTTTTGCCTCAGCTGCCATTTCTTCTTGCTGCTCAACGGTGTAAGATTTTACCTCCACAAGAGCCCGCACATCATTCGTCGTCATGAAAATCTGATCAGGACCATCGCTTGAAATTTCAAAGTTTTTACGATTCACTAAATGATAATGAAGCGGTTTGCCCCATGGGTCTTCTAGGTTTCTAATCGCTGCCGTACCCTCATCTTCAAATGGAAGTCGATCGTACTGATCCCAAAACTGCCCAATGTTGGCGACGGCTTCTTGAATAACTGCAACTTCAGAAGTTACAAGCGATTGTCTCGATAAGTCGGGCGCATACCCAACGCGGATATCGTCTTCGCCTATTGATTTTTCCCAACCCTGTATAAGTAATTCAAATCCATTCTCAGATAGTGCATACACCATGCCATGTTCAACAGCACTTTGCTTGCGTTTATCATGCGTTGCTTGTGTTACTTCTGTATCTGATTCTTCAACGCCCCACTTTGCAACGAGTGATTTAGCGTCAGCGAGTCCATCAGGAACAACAATGAAATGGTTCACGCCAGCGGTAAACAAATTGCCAAGTGAAACACTCATCAAAAATAACGCCATGATGACGGATTTCATCTTCTTTGGTGCTTGTGTATACGCGAATTCTAACCCTGTAATAGAAACCATTACCTCAGACGCAGTTAAGATTGCGTACGCTAGGACTTGCCAACCGATTGATGGTCGTTCGCCAGCATCAACCCATCCTTGAACAGCGCCGACCATTGCGAAGCCACCAACCATGATAAATAACCCAAGTGAAATTTTTCGAATTGGTGTCAACTTCCAGACTTTATTAATCAATGGATAGACAGCAAATTGAAAAATTGGAATGTATAGTAAAATCATAATTGGATTAACCGCTTGAATTTGCGATGAAAGCCAGTGCATGCCAAGCCAATTTCGATTCAAATCTTCTGCTTGCAAAACCCACGATGAACCCGTCTGGTCAAATAAAGCCCAGAATACTGCAATGAATATAAAAATTATCGATAATTTCAATATAGCCTTTAATCCAACACCGCTGAATGTCTCTCTAAACCAACCCATTCCGCCTGCAGGAATATGAATGAATACCTTTCTGCCCATAAAAAATGCGATTGTGGCTATAGCCATTAGTACTCCTGGTACACCAAATGCCCAGTGTGGCCCGTACCAATTTAACAGCCATGGCGTTAGCATCGTTGACAAAAATGCACCAGTATTGATGGAGAAATAGAACCATCCAAATACTTTTTCAAGCAGTACGGAGTTCTTCGAACCGAACTGGTCGCCAACATGCGCAGAAACACAAGGCTTAATTCCACCAGAACCAACTGAGATTAAAACTAAGCCAATCGCTAAAACAATTCCAGGGGACATGTCCAACCACGCCGTCGAACCCATCATTGCAAGCACGCCATGCCCTGCACAATAAACCACGCTCAGTAACATAATTGTTAGGTATTTACCCAGAACAATATCCGCTATCAATGCGCCCATGATTGGGAAAAAATACACAGCGGTTGTAAAGAGATGGTAATTTTCCATCGCTGCTGGTCGAGACATTGCTTCAGCGCCAGACCCCGGCAGTAAAAACAAATACTGCGTCATAAAAATAACGAGAATGCCCTTCATGCCATAAAAACTAAACCGTTCAGCAGCCTCATTGCCAATGATGTACGGAATGCCACGTGGCATTTTCTCTGATAAAACAGGAGCATTTAAATAATTGTTCGACATTTGTGTTTAACTCTCTTTTTTAATAAAACGTAAGTTTTCTTTATCTTTTACAACGTCTGGGAATTTCAATACGCGATTATGCATCACGACATACACCCCAGCTTCAAGTAATTTTACAACGGAAAGCGATTCAACAAGATTTTGCAGTGCATCTGTGTTTTTCATAATCCAAGGTCGCATCGCACCAGTAAGTACGCACGGCACGGCAATTGCAGGTTGCAAGGCAACAATACAATCTCCTGTTTGAGAAAGTGTATCTGTACCATGAACAACTATTACTCCATCAAAAGTTTGAGCGCATTCCTGTACTTTCATGGCAATCACTCTATGGTCTTCTTCTGACATATCCAAACTATCTTTATCCATCAATTGAACGCGCGTTATATCAACACCTTCAAGTTGTAATGAACCGAGCATAATTTCAAGCACTGAAGTTCCATTTGCAAGAATGCCTTCATGTGCATCATACGTTTTCTCGATTGTTCCGCCAGTTGAAATTATGGCGACTTGAAATAGCTTTTCCAATGAAATCACTCCACGATTATCGCACAAGGTACACGAGTATCTTCTTGTTCGAGGCAAGTGCTCTCATTACACGATTGCCAACTTGCCATGATTGTTACCATTCCATTTGCATTTGCATTTGCGGTGGCAGTAATTGGAATTGAAACTGATCCGCCAAATACTGCAACTTTTTCTCCAGCGGAAGTCATTAATTCGCTTTCTGGCCAATCTATTTTCAGTGTTACATTATCGTCAAGTGATTTGAATGAAAGAGGCACTGTAAATTCACTCCCTGGGTTATTTGAGTTAACGTGCCAACCTTTCGCCATTTGCAAGGTCACATTAAATGTAACTGATTCACCTTTGGCAACTTGTAACGATGCATTTTCGCAAGTCATCCGAACCATGGATGTGTCTCCCAAGGATGGTTCCCAAGTCAGGTTAAATTTTTCTGGGTGTGAACCAAACAACGTATTTAAGTGCATCGTTGCAACGACTGCTGCGAGTGGTTGAGAACTAATCATCTGAGACTCACTGTCAACAGTTGCAATTGCATCAGTTAAAAAACGTGCTTCGTTAGTCGCATCAGATAACGCGATTAAGTCACCGAGTATAAACGAAGTTGCAGCAGGAATTGCACCATCGGAAAGCGCTCTCGTGCGAACAAACAAATCTGACTTGCCTTTTTCGGTGTCATACCAGCCCTCTCCGTCAACGTAAAACAATGCTCGCGCTTTATCGTACAAAACAATTGCTGCATCAAGCATTTTTTGATTTCGGTTAGCATCGTAAATTGCTAGCAGACCACGAATGAGCGACGCATAATCAATAAGAAAAGCTTCAGCTCCACCCTTTCCATTTCGCCAAGTGCGAAGCAATTTTCCATTGCTTAATTTCATTTCAGACAAAATAAAATTTGCCGCCTTTGTAGCTCTGTCAATCCAAACTTCATTTTGCATTACCTTGCCTGCATGTGCGTAACCAGCAATCATAATGCCATTCCATGCAGTAATAATCTTATCATCAGTTAACGGCTGGTCGCGTGTGTCACGAACTTTCAGTAATGCGAGGTTAATTGCGTCAACGCGAGCACGAAATGCTTCGTACGACATCTTGTTTTTGGAAGCTAGCCTCTCGGGGTGCTTTGTAAAATACAAAACATTTGTAGGCGGCGATTCTGGATGGTGTGGGTCTTGAAAGTTTGTACCATTATTTACGCCATACACAGATAGGATGAAATCAATTTCGTCTTCCATTCCAGCTGCTTCTAATGTTTCACGAATTTGTGCTTCTCGCCAAAGATATGTTTCGCCTTCTAAATGATTTGTTTCAGCATCCTGCGCCGAAAAGAACCCACCCTCAGGAGCGCTGAGTTCTCTATCTACATACGAGAGTGTTTCTTCGATTACTTTTGCAAACGACGGGTCACCTGTCAATTCATACGCTTTGGCGTAGGTTGAAACAAGTTGCCCGTTGTCGTACAACATTTTTTCAAAGTGAGGAACAAGCCACTTTGCGTCAGTTGAATAACGATGAAAACCACCGCCGACCTGATCGTACATTCCACCCATCAACATACTATCAAGTGTTTTCTTAACTGCTTTGTGAACTTGCGGAATGTCCCAACCAGCCGACATTAAAAAGTCGCTGTAAATTGGCATTGGAAATTTAGGTCTTCCTGAGAAACCGCCAAGGTCAGAATCAAACCGGGAAAGCAATGCCGAGACACCGTTGGTTACAACATCGTTGGTCAAAGGAACTGGGGCTTGCAGTGACGTCAATCGTGAGATCACTGCATTGGCAACTAGATTTGCCCGGTCGATTATTGCTTTTTTATCTGTTACCCACTTGGCTTGAATCGTTTTCATGAAGTTGATGAAGTCTGGTTTCGATAAATAAGTCGCTCCCCAAACTGGTTTTAAATCGTTTGGCTCAAGGAAAAGCGAAATCGGCCAACCGCCCCTTCCTCTTGTGATTAATTGCAACGCAGTCATATATATTTCATCAATGTCTGGACGCTCTTCTCGGTCAACTTTAACTGCAATAAAATCTTTGTTCAGCCAGTCTGCTACTTCTTGATTTTCAAAACATTCACGTTCCATAACATGGCACCAATAACAGGTGGAATACCCAATACTTAAGAAAATTAATTTGTCTTGGGCTCTAGCTGCTTCGAATGCCTCCTCGCCCCAAGAATACCAATGCACTGGGTTGTACTGGTGTTGAAGTAAATACGGGCTCGTTGTCTCCCCCAAGTGATTTCGTCCAGCACTCGCTGGTCGTGGGCCTTGCTCAGGTTGAGCATTTTCATGGCCCATTGCTGATGCATTACATAAAAAACATGGAAGTACACAAAATAGACCAAAGATGGTTATGCAGAGATATTCTTTCATGTCACTATGCTAGCACAGGAGCCAAAAAGAGTGAAGTGCACCGAACGTAAATAAATTTATGAAATTAAGGTGGGTTCGTATCCCAATGACGATAATAGAAAAGCAATGGATCAAATAACCTCCACCTTAGTCCCATTTATCGTACCTGCAATCACAGGGATTACTGCGCTCATTTTATTAGTTGCGGGCGGAAAACTTCTCAAATCTGCAATTGGGCTAAGTGCTGGATTACTAGGGGCAGGTGCTGGGCTGATGCTCGCTCCAGCACTTTCAGTCGATTTATCTCCATTCATACTCGCACTCATTTTTGGCATCATTTGTGCCATTGTGGCTGTGTACATTGCAAAATTTGCCATCATGCTTTTGTTAAGTATTTCGTTTGCTTGCGTGTTACCCGTAGCCACTTGGTACATCGCTGGGCTAGACGACGGCAAAAGAGTCGCTGAGGATGTCTACGTTGCAGCGACGACTCCGGACGAGCAGTCTCAGCCAGTAAACCAAGACCAACGTGCTCTTGCTCTTACGCAAGATGCTATGACAACTGCTATCTCAATGCTCAGTAGCGATGCTTCGCGTGTTCTAGGCACTGGGAAACGACGCGCACTTGCTGCCTGGAACACTGTTCCGAACGGGCCCCGCATGATGTTGGTCGGATCTGTTATTGCAGGTCTATTATTAGGGCTCTTAGTTTCGACGTTCATGCCATTTTACTCAGCGGTTATTGTGACATCCATTGGGGGCAGCATATTGCTTGTGGAGGCAGTGCGAAATTGCATCACGTTGATTTGGTCACAGAATTCTATGGCTGAACTTACCCCAACGGTATTAGTCGTAACCATCGCTTGTATCGCAATTGCAGGACTTGGTTTGCAAGTAACACTCTTTAAGAAGTCGCCAAAATTGCTCCGCGCAGAATAGTAATACTCTTTTGGTTACAAGCGAATTATTCTTCTGGCATAACAACTGCTTGTTCAGCATATGCCATGAGAGATGATAGAACAAGCGGGCCGCCGATTGCGATAATTGCAGATAGCACTGCAGCGATTAGTGGCCATTTCAATGTAACTGAAACGCCTTCACTTCGAGGAGTTGTTGAGGACAGCAAACTAAGACCAATCAATCGCAAGTAATACCAAGCGCTAATTGCACTAGCAACTACAGCGATTAAAACGAGCAATATTTGCCCTGCTGCAATACCTGCGGCGAATAAAAGCAACTTTCCCCAGAAACCAAAGAGCGGCGGAATTCCAAGCAAGGAACCACTCGAAACTGCAAGAGATGTTGCCGCTAGTGAGTTCCGTTTATGTAACCCTGAAATATCTTCAAGGGAATCAACACTGTCTCCATCACGAGACAAACAAGCAAGTGTTGCAAATGCTGAAGTATTTGTTGCGCCGTAAATGACCAAGTACACAAGCACTGCCACAATACCAAGTGGCGGACCAGCAATGACACCAATAAGCATGTATCCACTGTGGGCAATTGAACTATATCCAAGCATTCTTTGCGCAGATGTTTGTAGCAACGCGCCAATGTTACCAAGCAACATTGTCAAGACTGCAACAACCCATAATGCCGTTTCAATTGCAAGTGGCAGTCTATTCTCGTCCCAACCTACAAGTGTGCAGAGCATAATAATTGCAAGCATACCTGCGGTTTTTGGAATGAATGCTAAGAATGCAGTGACCGCTGCCGAAGCTCCTTGATACACATCAGGTGCATACAAGTGCATTGGCGCTGCAGCAATTTTGTAACACAAGCCAAATATCGCAAGCAACAAACCAATTTGTCCGAAGACAGCTATGCCGCCTTCAGCTCGTTGGGCTGCAAAAACATCGACCATTTCTGTGAATACAAAAGTTCCCGTTGCACCATAAAGCAATGCAAATCCGTAAAGCATCAATGCTGCGGAAACCGCGCCAAGGAAAAAATACTTCATTGCCGCTTCTTGAGCAACTTTTGACCAGCGACTAATTGCAACCATCACGTATGTTGGAAGTGAAACTAACTCAAGTGCGAGAAACAACCAAATCAAATCGCGAGCTTCACAAATAAGCATGACGCCAGCAATACTTAATAAAAGCAATGCGTGGTACTCGCCACCGCTCGTTCGTAATGCGCTGAATGTCGCTTTGCCTTTTGCAATAGCGTGTTCATATTTTCTATCCATCAACCCACCTGAAGTCATAACAAGCAGAATGCCAATCAACGCTGCAAAGAACTTGACGTACTTGCCAATATTTGGAAGCAGCGTATCAGCTGTTGCGACGTGTTCGGTTGTGTAAACAAATGGGATTGAGATACATGCCGCTGCGAGGAATGCACAAGCGATAAAACCGACGTGCCTTCGTATTGCAGCAGTGTTAGCCAAACCACCAATCGCACATGTAATAGCACCAACAAGCAATATTAATTCGGGAATTAAGAACCAGAGACGATCAGCCATGTTGGTCCTCCTTCTCTATCACTATTGGTGTACTTGTTGCATCTTGTTCTGGTTGAACAAGACGAGGATACGGGGCAAGAACTTCTTCAACCGAACCACGGATCGCGTCTGTTAATACGGTTGGTTGCACACCAATCCAAAGACAGAGTGCAGCAAGTGGAACAAGTATGCCAATTTCGCGAGGGCTCAAATCTGTTGGAAGTGAACTGAGCGCTCCATCTTGATTAGGCTCTTTGAGTTTTCCAAAGACAACCTTACCAACCATGATGAGTAAGTACATCGCAGCGAGCACCATGCCGATTGCGGCAATTGCTGCATATTCTGGGCCAAGTACGCCAGGCCATTGCGGGGCATCCGCAGTTGCAATGAAAGTGCCCATCAAGCACATGAACTCACTTATAAAACCGTTTAAGCCGGGAAGACCAACGCTTGCAAGAACAAAGAACACCATAAAGAATGACCAAACTGGCATCTTCTTAGCGAGACCACCAATAGAATTCATGTCGCGAGTGTGATACCGCTCGTACATCATGCCAATCAAAAAGAACAATGCGCCAGTTGAAAGTCCGTGATTGATCATATAAAGCACAGCGCCTTCGAGTGCGATTGGGTTGAGTGCTATCAATCCAAGGACACAGAATCCAAGGTGACTTATAGATGAATAGGCAACCAATTTCTTAATATCATCCTGTACCCAACAAATGAGTGCGGCATATAAAATGCCGATGATTGCAAGCACTGCAATTGCAGGTGCATACGCGACAAGTGCTTCTGGAACCATTGGTAATACAAAACGGTACACACCAAAAGTACCAAGTTTCAACAGTACTCCAGCAAGAATAACTGAGCCGGCTGTTGGCGCTTCGGTGTGCGCAAGTGGAAGCCAAGTGTGCACTGGGAATACTGGAATTTTCACAGCAAACCCAGCCAACAGAGCAAGCAATATCCAACACTGTTGACTGTACTCAAGGTTCGTCGATGCGAATTGAGCTAAATCATGAATTGCAAATGACCAAACTCCATACTGTGAAACTTGATATAGCCAAGCGACATATACAAATCCTGCCAATGTAAAGAGTGAGCCTGTAAATGTATAGATAAAGAACTTGACACTTGCGTGCGCTCTGTTCTTACCTCCGTAAATTGCAATCAAGAAGAACATTGGCACGAGTGTTAACTCGAAACTTACGTAAAACAGAATTAAATCTTGTGCGCTAAACACGCCGAGCATTGCTGTTTCAAGAATAAGTAACCAAGCATAATATTCTTTTCTTCGCGATGTAATTGCCGTGAACGAGCCCCACACACAAAGTGGTGTTAATAATGTCGTTAACAGAACCAGCAACAAAGCTACTGAATCGACACCAACATCAAGTGTTACTCCAAGTTGGGTTAGCCAAGAAACATGCGACACTAAGCCAGTTTGAGACGTTCCCCACTGATCAAATTGCACTGCCATCAAAATACTGACAACTAATACCAAAGACGAAACACCAAGTGCTATCCACTTTGCAATTGATGCCTTTGCTACAAAAATACAAGCAGCGCCTACAAGAGGAATGAGTAAAAGTAACCACAAAGTCATGGCGTACCTCCCATCAACAACATTGCTTTTTCAATTTCTGTTTGTTGTGAAGAAAGTGATTGTAAATATGAAACAATTTCTGGCATGTAAAGCATTAGCAATGCAATTAACACTGCGCCACCCATCATAGATATTGCATAACTTTGGACTGCGCCATTATGCAGTGGCGAGAACCAACGCGCACCTGCTCGTGGCAATGCTGCAATGCCGTTCACTAAAGCACCATCGATAATATACTTATCAAAGAGCGAGAAGAATTTACCCAAAATCCAAAGGGGAGAACGGATGAGTGCAATGTACACTTCGTCTACGTACCATTTATTTTCCATCGCAGTTGGAAGCCAACGAGTTGATCTACTTGACAAAAGTTTGCTTCGCAATTTATCTGCTGCTCCACGATTTAAGAGATGGAAGAACAATGCAATGGCAATTCCAATAAAACCAACTATCGCAGAAATGTAATACATGGCTTTGTGTGGGTCCATTCCAAGAATGTCGCCATGACCAATAGTTTGCTCCATCGTGCCATGTCCAGCATCGCGAGAGTCAATGGCTGCTTGCGCTACTTTTGGCACGCCATCAGACGCTGGCGAATCGTGCACCATTTCAGCAATCCAACCACCCTGAATTGTTTCTGTTTCATTCGGGACGAAGTAAGGAAGAGCAGCAAGAAGCGCACCGAGCGAAATAGTAATCAATACAAAATTGATTGCAAATCGAGGTGCGTGAGGGCGGAATGAATTTGGATCATCACCGTGCAATTCATCCCCTGGTTCAAAATGAACGGGACCTGCGCACACTCTAAACCAAACTCTGAATGTGTAGTACGCGGTTAGACCAGCGGTGAAAATTGCAAGCCAACCTAAAAATTTAAACCCTGATCCTTGGGCAACAAATGCTTCAGCAAGAATCGCATCTTTCGAGAAATACCCCGAAGTAAACGGGAACCCCGCCAAACAAAGGCAACCAATTAACATTGTGTAACTTACAATTTTCCAGCCCTTCATTTTTCGAAGACCAGAAATACGACGAAGGTCAAGTTGACCAGCGAAGCCGTGCATAATTGCACCGCATGTAAGGAAGAGCACTGCTTTAAAAAATGCATGCGTAAAGACATGGTATGCCGCGCCGTAAGATGTGATTACTCCTAAACCAAGGAACATGTAACCAAGTTGCGAAATGGTTGAATATGCCATGATTCGCTTGATGTCGTACTGTGCCGTGCCGATTGTCGCAGCAAAAAAGGCGGTCAAACCACCAACCCACGCTACAGTGGGTAACGCATACTCGTCCAACATAAAAAGCGGATACGTTCTGATAATTAAATAAACTCCGGCAGTAACCATTGTCGCTGCATGAATGAGGGCAGAAACTGGGGTTGGCCCTTCCATCGCATCGGGTAACCAAACATACAACGGCAATTGTGCAGACTTACCAAACGCAGCAAGCATGAGTAAGTATGGAATCGCGTGCGCAGTCCAACCACCATAAGATACGTCCAAACTATTCGATTGCAAGTCAGTCGATTGCAAGACAGTTGTAATTTCGTCGTACTGAACCGTGCCAAAGGTAGACCAGATAAAGTAAATGGCTAACGCCAAACCAACATCGCCAATTCTGTTAACAATGAATGCTTTCTTAGCAGCGGCAACTGCGGATGGTTTTTGATAAAAATACCCAATCAACCAATACGATGCAAAACCAACACCTTCCCAGCCAAGATAGAGCATAAGGAGATTGTCGCCCATAACTAAGCAGGTCATTGCAAAAAGGAAAACGCTAACACCTGCGAAGAAACGCGTGTAGCCCTTGCCGACATCCTGTTCCATGTATTCCGATGCATAGACCGCAATCATGGTGCCAAGGCCTGTTACAAATAGCATCCAAAGAAGGGTTAAAGAATCAACATACAGTGCAAAATTTGCAACAAATGAACCACCATCCCAATGCACCTGCAACCAATCAAAGAGATGAATCGTTTCTGGCTGGGTGTAACCATTCCAAAGCAAAAGTGTGAGCAGGAAGGAAGTGCCAAGGCAAATAATTGTAATTATTGCTGGTGCTTTTGATTGCACTTTGAACGCTGCACATAAACCGCAAAGCACAAGTGAGACGAGCGGCATCCAGACAATGAAACCTGCCCAACTTAGATCTGATGGGTACAGCACCTCAGCTGCAGGAACTGCAGGCATTGTTAGTAATGATGAAAAAATGGAAATCGTTTCAATCATTCGTGGAGTTCTCCGTATGCATCAGCATCAAGTGTATCTTTTTGCCGATGCAAAAGAACGACGAGAGCAAGCGCAAGCGCTGCCTCTGCTGCTGCGATTGTGAGAATGAAAATCACCATAACTTGCCCTGAGTAATCAAGCAAATAACGACCAACTGCAACAAATGCGATGGCTGCACCTTGGAACATTAATTCAGTACACAGAAACATAACGATTAAGTTTCTGCGAACTAAAAAACCAATCATCCCAATCGTTAGCAACAACCCTGAAACAATTAAATAACCAGCAAGAGCAGATGGCGCGAATGATGTCATCATGCGTCACCCCCTGTTTCTTCAGTATCAAACCCTAATATTGCTTTGCGCTTATCACGCTCAGTTAATTCAATTGCACGCCGTGCAAGAACCGCAGCGCCAAACATTGCCATGAGCAATATTACACCGGCCAACTCAATTGTGACAGGAAAATCGTTTACAAGCGACCATCCAACAAGTTGTGTATTTGTTGGAAGCGAGGAAGCATCGAGGTATAAAACCACGCCGTCTACCGATACAATATACGGGCCATTTGCATCGTGGCGAATAGTATTTCCATCTTCTGTAACCGGTGGCCAAGCAAAATCTGGCGCAATGTTAATTACATTTGTTTCAAATTGTTTTGGGAGTTTTTCAAGAACGGTCCAATGTTGGTCTACATTTTCTGTTGTATCCAATTCAGATGTTCCACCGATGACCGTTCCACTTATCAAACAAAGCAGTAAAAAGCCAACGGCAACTGCTGCCGCAGGTTCCCGTGGAATGCTGTCGTACGTTGATTGAGAAAGTGGTTCTTCAGGATTCTCCGCTTGATTAGCAAGCATCAGCACGAACATATACGTAATCAAGATTGCACCAGCGTAAACAATGATGAGTGCAAAAGCCATGAACTCAGCTTCGAGCATTAACAGTAAGCCAGCAGAAGAAATGACAACTAAAACAAAATGCAACGCGGAATAAATCGGTCGATCATGAGTCACCATTCGTAATGCAGCTGCAACTGCAAAGAGCGAGAAAATGATAAAGAATATTCCGTGGCTCACATCACCAAATTGTGTAAACGAACCAATGACAATTCCTATGAGCCAACCGCAAGCTGCAACGCCAACAGCGATAAACCCAACTTGCACCGTTGGAGGTGCTGGGCGGAGTGCTGCGTACACGGTCAATGCAAGCATCACACAAGCGATGTAAGGTAGGAACGAATCCATAGGAATAAATGAATATATTTCTTTGTAATGAGTGAGTTACTTTATAGCCTAAAAATGGGCAAGATATGTCCTTTAGCGTTGATTCGCAACCTCGGCAGCGGTTAAAGGTAGAATGGATTTTATGGACCAAGCGATGAAACGTCGAATACCCAATGCCATCACCATGTTGCGGATTCTAATTGCTGCAGCATTCTTTGCGGTACTTGGAGGGTACCGCTTCCCTGAGCAAGGAATTCTCTGTGGAAATGTGGCAATCGCCCTTTTTGTGCTTGCTGCCACAACTGATTTTATTGATGGTTATCTTGCACGAAAATGGAACGTTATTTCAATGTTTGGGAGACTAATGGATCCATTTTGTGACAAAGTTTTAATTCTTGGCACGTTTATCTACTTTGCTGGCCCTAGATTCAGTGTAGAAGCTTGGGTTGAGGGTGAAAAACTGCTCACTATGGCAACAGGAATCTATCCATGGATGGTTGTTGTCATCATCGCTAGGGAATTGTTGGTTACCTCAATTCGAGGCATATTGGAATCGATGGGGCATACAACTGGAGCAAAATGGGCTGGAAAAATGAAAATGATTCTTCAATCGTTCATTCTTCCCTTAATTTTGCTTTTGGTCGTCAATTTTAATCCAGAAAAATACGCAGGCGTAATGCTTGCAATAAATGCGTTGGCTTGGGCACTTCTCGTCGTAACTGTCTGGTCTGGCTTGCCTTACATCACTGGTCTCGTTGCTGTTATGCGTAAAGATTCATGAATTCAAAACTTCCTCTGCTTCTCTGCACAAGCGGAGGGCTTGGACTTCTTCCCAAAGCCCCAGGCACTTGGGGTTCATTACTCCCGCTTTTTGTTGTTCTGGGTTGTGGGCATTTTAGCGTTAGTGCTTGGTGGCTCATTTGCATACTTGTTTCTTTACTTGTTGTCTCATCTATAGTTACAGTCGTTCTAGCACCTTGGTATTCCGTCTATTTTGGCAAAAAAGACCCATCACAAGTTGTAAGCGATGAAGTCGCTGGGCAATCTATAGCGCTTTTGGCGATGGTTTGGCTCGTTCCTGAAATTGATACCAGCCCTGCTCAATGGATTGGGCTTGCCGTACTTGCGTTTTTGCTGTTCCGACTATTTGATATATGGAAACCCTGGATTATTAATACATCGCAACATTTGCGAGCTGGCTATGGCGTGTTGATGGACGACATCCTCGCTGGAATTGTCTCAGGCACCATTGTATACCTCGCCACCACCCAACTAATCTAGATAGCCGGACTTAACTTATTTGAAAGTGATGATGGGTTTTCGGGCCGCAGTGACTTCATCCGCTCGAGCGATATCTGATTCAAGCGGAGATTTCAAAATAAGTTCAATCTCGGAGGAAATTTCATCTGCAATTTGAAGCATCACATCAATAAAACTATCCAATGCGGCTTTAGACTCGGTCTCTGTTGGCTCGACCATTAAGCAATCATGTATCGGCCAGTGCATCGTCGGAGGATGCACACCGTAATCTATCATTCGCTTTGCAATATCAATGAGAGTCACGCCCTTATCTAACAAATCCTGTGGAACTGTTACAAATTCATGTGCGCAAAACTTGCCATTCTTCGGATCAAAAAATGGCATGGAATAGCGACTACATAATTTCGCAGCAATGTAATTCGCATTCAGAACAGCTGTATCTGAAACATTGCGTAATCCATTTGGTCCGCAAGCAGAAATGTACGCCCAACATCGAACTAGTACCCCAAACTGCCCAATAAAGGAACGCACTTTCCCAATTGTTTTTTCACGGTCTCTATCTAGATAAAAACTACCGTCATCCGCCATCATTACTTGAGGGACAGGCAAGTAAGGTGCAAGTTCTTCGGTCACCGCAATTGGTCCGCTGCCTGGACCTCCGCCACCGTGAGGTGTACTAAATGTTTTGTGGGTGTTGTAATGCATCGCGTCTGCGCCAAAGTCGCCAGGTCTTACTCTGCCTAACAACGCGTTCATATTTGCGCCATCAAGATATAGTTTTGCTCCTGCCGCATGCACAATGTCAGCAATTTCCTTGATATGTGCATCAAACAATCCCGCGGTACTTGGGTTTGTAATCATAAATGCTGCAATGTTTTCAGCGCCAACACCCTCAATGACTTCTTTTAAATGCTCTAAGTCCGTCTGTCCGTCAACTGTTCTAACAATTTGCACAGATGCACCACACATAGTGCAAGATGCGGGGTTTGTTCCGTGCGCAGTGTCAGCTGCCAAAACTACTGTTCGTTCAGGTTGTCCATGATCAGAAAAGTAAGCACGAATTACTTTCAACGCTGTGAACTCACCATGCGCTCCTGCTGCGGGTTGTAATGAAACTTCATGCAACCCTGCAATTTCTTCAAGCATGGTTCTTGTTTCATACAACAAACGAAGCGCACCCTGAATAGTATCTTCATCTTGCAATGGATGCAAACATGCAAAGCCGGGCAACGCAGCGCCCCACTCATTTACTCGTGGGTTGTGCTTCATTGTGCATGAGCCAAGTGGATAAAAATTGCCGTCAACTGAAAAATTTCTGTCCGAAAGATGTGTGTAATGTGCCATCACATCGTGTTGCCCAAACGAAGGCAAAGTTTTGCATCCACCTGCAAACACACTTGGCACTTTTGTCTCTGGGACATCAAGTGGCGGTAAATCCACGCCAATAATATGTTCAACATGCTTTTCGAAAATCAACGGTTCAGTTGGTTTACAACCTCGTGACTGTTTTTTAACTGCTTCTAAAGTTGTCACAGTGATACCTCTTTCAATAAAGCAACAAGCCCATCCATCTCAGATTTTGTGCGCTTTTCAGTCACTGCAATAATAAGCTCATTCCCTTTGGACAATCCTTGCATTCGCCGTCCTGCGGCCGCAACGCCGGGAAGAAATCCTCGCACTTTGCAAAAGTCGACAACCTTTGTCACATCGCAAGGACATTCCACCGTGAATTCGTTAAAAAACTCGCCATCGTACGTTAATTTCCAACCGTCTAGTTTTAAAATTTCTCCAGCAAGATAGTGTGCTTTATGCCAACATTGCGAAGCCATTTCACACATGCCTTCGCTACCAAACGTTGTCATAAACATTGTCGCACGCATTGCCATCAGACCTTGATTGGTGCACACATTACTTGTTGCTTTTGCACCACGAATATGTTGTTCTCGTGTTTGCAATGTCAAGCAAAACGCTCTTCGGCCTTCTTCGTCCGTCGTCATACCAACAAGTCGCCCAGGCATTTTTCTAGTAAAAGATTCTTTTGCCGCAAGGAGCCCAAGGTAGGGACCACCAAGGTTAAGCGCATTCCCAAGTGGCTGTCCTTCACCAACTGCAATGTCAGCGCCACACTCGCCGGGCGTTTTCAGTAATGCGCAAGCGATTGGATTAAACACAGCAATTCCTGCGGTTTTTGGCGTTTTATGTGCTTCAGCAAAACAAGCATCCCAATCTTCAATTTGTCCCCAGATGTTTGGGGATTGCACAATTACACCAGCCACGTTGTCGGACATTGCTGCTTCAACAGTTTCTGGTGCAATACAACCATCAGTAGCATCAAGCATCGTAATTTTTATGTGCACATCAGAGAGTACTGTTCGCAAAACTGCGATATACTCAGGATGCATAGTTGAAGCAACAAGTACTTCATTTCTGCGAGTTGTATTTGTTGAGAGCAATGCCGCTTCTGCAACCGCAGTCGCACCATCGTACAGGCTTGCATTTGCAATATCTAAACCTGCGAGACGTGCAATTTGTGTTTGAAATTCAAAAAACGCTTGCAAAGATCCTTGAGAAGCTTCCGCTTGGTACGGCGTGTAGGATGTTAGAAACTCACCTCTACTAATAAGTTGGTCGATCAGCGCAGGGTAGAAGTGGTCATACGCACCGCAACCCATGAAACAGGGCATATCGTGCGCCCCATGATTGTGGGAAGCCATCTCAGCCATTGCTCTTTGTAATTCCAACTCGCTCAGTGCTGGCATTAAATCAAGCTCATCTTCGCACCGTATTTCAGTTGGAATCACGTCAAATAGCTCATCGATTGATTGAATACCAATCGCATCGAACATTTCTTGTCTTTGGGTAGAATTTAATTGGGTGTAATCCATGATATGCACTCGCTGTTTTAGAGCGGTAAGTATAAACTCTTATGCATGCTACGACTCATTTTATCAACACTTCTTTTCTCATTTCCTGCACTTGCACAACCAACGGCATCAGTTATCGATGGACCGCTTTCCGCGAGGTCATTTCGACCAGAAAGCACACCGCAAGATGGCGTAATCAAATCCTATTTTGAAAGCGCAAGCCCGCTTGCAGTTGAATTTTTCGAACACATTTCATTACTTTCAAACTCTTGGCTAGGTGGACGACAACCAGGAACACAAGGCAGTAAACGTGCTGGAGAATACATCACTTGGAACTTAGAACGGTCTGGGCTTACACCGGCTTTTGATGCACATACATCGTGGTATCAACCATTCCTTTTTGATGTCGACGGAACACCACCAGTTGTCAAAAAGGCATTTGTAGCGATTGAAGATATGGCACTTGTCGACGAACGCGATTTCGTGGTCCTTGGTAATAGTGGTTCGGGAGATATTTCCGCTCCAATTACGTTCGTTGGCTACTCCATCGATGATGGTGAAAATGGCTATTCCAGTTTCGACGAAGACACAGATTTAACTGGGCAAGTTGCATTGATGCTCCGCTACGAGCCACTCGATGAATTTGGTGTTAGCCAATGGGCAAGCCGACGTTTTGGACCACATTCAAATATTAAAGATAAAATGAAAGCAGTTATTGATCGAGGTGCGGTTGGCGTAATCCTCGTGAACCCACCAAATTGCAGAGACGGAAGAAGAGGCTTAGAAAAAAACCGTTCAAGCAGATTCGGTAAAACAAACATTCCAATTGTCCATTTCACTGAAGATGCTGCCAATATTGCCCTTGGCAGTGAAGCGACGATTGCAGAGTTGCAAATACTTGCAGACGCTGGTGAAATTTCAACAAAAACACTGAACCAGAAGGCATCGCTTCTTACGGAGGTTGAATCTACTGATTTACAAGCGCAAAATATCGCTGGCTATTTACAAGGAAGAGGAGAACTTGCAGATGAATGGCTTGTCATTGGTTCCCATTACGACCATGTTGGCTACGGTTACACAGGAACATCATCGCCCGGCATTTTACACCGCGGTGCTGATGACAATGCTTCTGGAACCTCTGTAAACTTAATCCTTGCTCGGCTTTTCTCTGATTATTATTCCATTACCGAAGAGGAAACACTTCGTTCAGTGCTTTTCATTTTCTTCGATGGCGAAGAAGCCGGACTGCGCGGTTCAGCACACTTTACAAAAGAACCAACCATGGAATTAGATTCCGTGAATGCAATGATAAACCTTGACATGGTTGGTAGTCTTAGAAATTCTACCATTTCAATTTCTGGTACAGGTACTGCAGTTGAATTCGATGTGTTTATACCCGAAATAATTGAACAAACAACTCTGACTGCAAGCTTAACACCTAGTGGAACTGGAGCTTCTGACCACACGAACTTTTACGCAAAGGACATCCCTGTATTATTTTTCTTTACTGGCATGACTCCTGAATACCACACACCGGCTGACCAAGCGTACACAACAAACCCTTCCGGTGGTGCAATTGTGACAGAACTCGCCTATACGTTTGCGATGCGTTTACTCAAAGATGAAAAACTTACTTTTTCAACGAACACGAAAGGTGGTGCTGGTAGATCCTCGAGCATGCCATCCCCTGTTCGACTTGGAGTGCATCCGTCTTACTCTGAAATGTTAGAGACAGGCATTTTGCTCACGGGAGTAAGCGAAGACACAAGTGCATCAGATGCAGGGTTACAAGCAGAAGATGTTCTGCTTGCGTGGAATGAGATAGAACTAACCGGTGGGCGTAAACTTATGGAGTTGTTGAGAGCATCATCGCCAGGTGATATTGTTGAATTAACCATACAACGCGGTGGTGAAAATATTATCGTAGACGTAACACTGCGAGCTCCGTAACAAACAACATTTATATAAAAAGTCATCCCCTCCTCTATTAAGAGGAGGGGATGTTTGATTCCCCGAAAGTGATTGCCTGTGGACGATAAGCCGGATTCTGTCGTGAACGGTCATTCATCTACGTGTACTGTTGCCAGCACACTTTTGCACGCGACCCGTTCTCATTCCTCGGACAAGGACATCCACAAAAGTGAATCGAGAACTGCTTGCGTTTGCACGCGGTGGGGTTTACCTTGCCTGATTTGTCACCAAACCAGCGGTGCGCTCTTACCGCACCTTTTCACCCTTACCTGTGTCATGTAAACATGACCATCGGCGGTTTAATCTCTGTGGCACTAAGCCCTAACCTGCAATCAAGGTCGGTGGACGTTATCCACCACCGTTTCCTATCGTGTCCGGACTTTCCTCGCGATTCTTCATTACAAAGAAACCCGCGACCGTCTATCCACATACATATTGTACGCCCTAAGTATACACTGCGTACATGGCAGAAGGAAAAAAGCAATTAGTCGCATGGGTTGCTCCAGAACAAGTAGAACTCGTTAAAAAAGTCACAAAATTAGCGAAATTGAAACTCGTAGCTGTTGGAACAACTAACCAAAGTGACTTGCCAAAAGTTGGGAATACACTCAAAGTTGCTACGTGCAGCGATATTCGCACGCTTGCCGCGACGTATGACGATGCCATTCTCTGGATTGCTGAACCTCAATCTTACGAAGTATCCCTTTGCGAATTACTACGGCGAAGAACTACACAAACAGTGACGACTACACCACTTTCTGGCTCTATGGATGAGTTAGTTGAAGAAGCAGGCAAAACCCCAGCTGCAAAATTTATTCCACTGATGCGAAGAAGTGCCAGTTACGGTGAAGCAACAGATGACATCGAGCAATTTGGGCTTGCCATTTCAGCTCAATGCACTATGACTTGTTCTTCTATCGAAGGAACACTTTGGTCAAGATTGTTTGATGCGATGGATTTTATCAATGGGCTCTTTGGTACTCCTGAATTAGTGCAAGCATTTTTGCATAGTTCAAACATACCTGAAGAGCCGAGTGATTTACGCGGGCACATGACAGTGAATTTGCAATTTCAAAAACAACGAGTAGCAACCATGTTATTAAGCGATCAATCCACTTGGCAACGAGAGACACTCATGATTAGTGAAAATCATTCCATCAGTATTGGTGACCATGAAACAACACTACCTCAACTCATAGCTGATGGCATTAGTTCTTGCGAAACGACAATGGCAGATGCACCCCGTGTTCTCGCATTATGCGAAGCAGCACGACTAAGTTGTCTTACTGGTGCAGCAGAACAGCCAAGTAGAGTTCTGACTATGTTTTCTGGTTCGTAATCAAATAACTAAATGCCAATTGCTTGGTGCAACGGAACAACTATATCAGGCACGACTCGGTGCTCAGCAATGTGTTCGATATGCCCGGCGAGTCGACTAAACGTAGATTCTAATTCTTCAAGCGCTTGAATTGGTCCGTGTTTTCGAATTGTTAAAAAAACACTTATCGGTTCATTTTCAAAAACTTGAGTCGCCGCTTCTACAGCAGTAGTGCGCGTCTTAATTTCAACAAATGCTTGCAAGTCACACGCTTCATTTAATGCAAAACCAATGCGAGGCTGCACATCAAGCAGTGGTTCCATAGATTCATCTACAAGTGAAGCCAGTGGTGTGTTTGCTAACAAAGACTGAGCAACTACACTGTTTCTATTTTCTCTTGCGGGAAGGTCGAAGCCGTAGACGAGCTCGATATATTCAATATGGAGTGGAGTCAGTGAAAGATAGTACGGAGCAAGATCAAGAACCAAACGGTGCAGGCTATAGGCTGCTTCGATGTGGTTCGGGTTTACAAATCCAGATGAAATTGCGGTTGGTCGCAATCCTACCCACTGGTAACGCCCTTCAACTTCAGCCGTTTCAAGTGCTACTTCACCATCAAAAGGTCTAATGCGCTCAAACTCTGGAATTTCGCGACGAATCCGTTCAAACATATCCGTCGCAGATTCTTGGATCTTTGGCAAATCCAAACTCAATTTGATTTTTTGATTTACGTAAAAATCGCTACAAAGTGTGCCGAATGAATGCATCGTATGTGCATGATAGCAAACCACCGAAATTGACTAAGCAACTAAGTTGCCTCGTTGATATTTTTTTAGTTTTTCCGAACGATTGGTTGCCATTTCAAATATGTTGCCGATCTCCAAAGCCATTCAAAAGGACCAAATCGAAATTTCGAAAGCCAAAACATACTAAATATAATTTGGAATACCCATATTGCAACCGCAACATAGAGTAATTCCACCCGTTCTAGTTGTCCAAACAAACCAAGCCCATGCCCATAGAAAATAAATGTGCAAATAATCGTTTGGCCAAGATAATTTGTAAGAGCCATTTGCCCTGTAGCTGCTAATGCCTTTCTTGCATAGGTCAACATGCCAAGCTTGCAAACAAGCATAACCAGACAAATCCAAACAAAGGCGATAAACACACCGCCAACACTGTTCCAATTACTAACCAAGAATTGCACCGTTGCTGGGTCCCAATCATGTAGCTGTTTTTGCCAAACTCCAATTGCTATGAGTGGAAAACCTATAAGAGCAGACAAAGCAATTATCACTATATAAAATCGAACGGATTTCGATGCAGACAAAATGTTCAATTTATACGCAGCCATCCCAACCATCATTAACCCGACACAATGCCACAATAAATACAATGGCAGAATAATAAATTGCAACATGAAAGCAATTGAAACTCGATGCGGCAATTGGTCTAACCAAGAACCAGTGTACGCGGCGATTTCAAGTTGGACTTCTGGTGAATCCAAAATTACAGATTGTTGCATTGCCAACACATCTTTTTCTGGCCAAAATTGCATCGTCCAAAATATAAACAGCTTAAACACAATCGGGATAATAAACATCAATGCAAATCCGAGAATGAATAAAACTGCTGGCTTCCAGTTTCGAACTGTCGCAATAAGCATTCCGCTAATTGCATACGTCACAAGAATATCGCCAAACCACAGCAAATAAGCGTGCAATATTCCAATAACGAATAACCAACCCATTCGGCTTGTTTGTAACTTCCATACAGAATGCCCTTTCGAATTGGCGCGCTCCATAAAAATACAAACACCTGCACCAAACAGAATTGAAAATATTGACATGAATTTTGTATCTGCGATGTAGTGCAATACCAACCATGTCCACCAGTCCGGTCCTGCCATGTCGTTGTAGACCGTTGGCAACTCATACGCAGCGGTAACCATCGAAAATGAGACAATGTTCATCAAGAGAATGCCAAGCACCGCAACACCTCGTAAAACATCCAGCGAAGCTATTCGTTCGCTAAGGGCTACTGGTTTTGAGCGTTGAATATCCAATGGAGCACTGCCTCAGTGTCGCTCAAATCATCTACTAGAAGATCTGGTTTTGACTCAAGCAGTGTAGCACGGTCGTGGGACCCCGTGCAGACTGCAATGACTCGACATCCCGCTGCTTGACCACTCGTCACATCATGAATTGTGTCTCCAATCAGGACGGCTGGTTCATTCTTTTTGTGAGCAGCAATTGCAACAGGTGGTAGGTCAACCCGTTGCTCGCCATCTGTACCCCAAGCATTTGAAACAAACATGTCGGTATTTATTCCTGCTGCTTGGAGTTTCATCAATCCTGTCTCTTTGTAATTACCTGTGACGAGCCCCAATGTGACGTTGTCTATTTCAATGCACGCTTCAAGAAGCTCTTCAATACCGGGCAATATTCTGACCTGCACTTTTGAAATATTCTTGCGGAGCAAATCCGTATACAACTCACGAAATTCTTTATGATGCGAAGCGTGATTTTCAATCCCATGAAGTTTGCATGCATCTTTCCAGATGAGTGGGTCTAAACAACCCCCAAATGAAATACCAGAGAGTAAAAATGGTTTTCCAAACATCAACTCTCCTGTTTCTTCCATTGAACGAACACCGACACCTTCCGAAGAAAGCATTGTTCCATCAATATCAAATAGAATGAGCATTATGCGCTTGCAACTAAAACTGCGTTAGCAACTTTTTCAGCTGCATCTTCAAGGTCAGTAGCCGTTTGCATTGTTGGCAAGTCTGATTGAGCGGCTATTAATATGTCGCGTGCTGCATCCACATTTGTTCCTTCAAGTCGAACAACCAGCGGGACAGAGAAACTGACCTCTTTTGCTGCTGCCACAATCGCCTCAGCAATCACATCACAACGCATAATCCCGCCGAATATGTTTACAAGAACGCCTTCAACTTTTTCATCTGACAAAATAATTTTGAATGCTTCAGATACCGTTTCAAGGGTTGCAGCACCGCCAACATCCAAAAAGTTTGCGGGGCTACCACCGTGCATTTTGATAATGTCCATCGTTGCCATTGCAAGCCCAGCGCCATTTACCAAACAACCAATGTTGCCATCGAGCGCAATAAAATTCAGTCCGAACTGTGCTGCTTTAATCTCAGATTCATTTTCCTCAGAAGGATCGAACATCTCTTGCAAATTTTTATGTCGAAATAGCGCGTTGTCATCAAAGTCGAATTTGGCATCAATGGCAAGCACTTGTCCATCTGGATGTTCATCCGTTGCAGGCGTAACGATTAGTGGGTTAATTTCTGCAAGAGATGCATCTGTTTCTTCCACTAATTTTGACATTTTTAACATGATGTTAATTGCCTGTCCAACTTGTTTCCCAGTGAAACCAACATTGAATGCCATTTCGCGAGCTTGGTATGGTTGCAATCCCGCAAGTGGATTTATACAAACATGTTTGATTGCGTCAGGAGTCTCATGAGCAACTGTTTCAATGTCAACACCTCCTTCGCTAGAAGCGATTAAAGCGCTTGTGCCTGTTGCTCTGTCTGTAGTTATTGCGAGATAAAATTCACTCGCAATATCGACGCCATCAGCGATTAAAACTTTCGTGACTTTTAAACCTTCTGGGCCTGTTTGCACTGAAACCATTTTGTTCCCAAACATAAATGTAGCCGCTTCGTTAACCTCATCTGGAGTTCGACACAACTTCACAAAGCCAGCTTTTCCACGGCCACCTGCGTGAACTTGTGCCTTCACAACGAGCAGAGTTGCGCCAGCATCAAAGAGTGATTTTGCTGCTTCGTTGGCAGCATCAATGGTTGTTACCATCGTGCCTGAAGGAACTGGAATTCCTGCTTCAGCAAGAAGTTGACGTGCTTGGTATTCGTGGATTTTCATGGAATCGACAATTATACAGCATCAAATGTGGGTTCGTTTCTTGAGTAAGAAGAGAAAAAACACAAATTAATGTAAAGTTTTCTCGTCATCATTTTAAAAATAATGCATACTATCCATATAAATTACGAACTCCCAGGCTGGGACGATTCCTACACCATTGCCCAAAAGGGCAACACGGGCTCATTGAAGTACCGTTTTCGGGATATACGAGAGGAGCCGTCCCAGTCTTCTTTTTTAAAAATTTAATCCGCAATGCTGACATAATCAGCGTATCATGCATGTTAGATGAAACAAACGAAGTGTTTCAGGCGTTGTACTAATGACACAAATCAAACTCGCCGAAAACTTCATATTACAGGAGACTCAACATGAACAATTCATTACTCGGATTAACAGTTGCAGCATTAGCAACCACTTCACTTATCGGATGCACTAAAACTGAAGAAGGCGCAACTTGGGGCGCTGGAATCGGCGCGCTTGCTGGACAAGCAATTGGCGGCGACACAGGAGGAACATTGATTGGCGCAGGAATCGGCGCTATTGTTGGCGGTGCAATTGGCAACGATCAGCAACAGCAACAACAAAGACAACGACAAGAGCAACAAGCAGACGGTTCAACTATTCATCGAACTACTATTAATGAAACACTGAACCCAGATGGCACAATCACACGAACTGGCACTACGACCACCACTTCTAGCCAATCTAATTCTGGTTACACAGGTCTTGAAGATTAACTTACAAACGATGAACAAACACGCGTTGCAGTTGGGTTTTTGTCTTGTCATTACTTCGTTCTTTGTTGGTTGTACTAAAACAACCTCAACTAACTCACAACGAACACAACCCATGGATGCAATTATAAATGGGACATTCGCAACCGATGCAGCAATGCAAGAAGAGCGAGTGCAACAAGGCGATTACATCGCAGAACAAGAACGCAGATACGAATAAACAAAAAGGACCGGATACCATGAAAAAAATTATTTCAACATTAGCAATTTCAACGATAATCATTATCTCAATGACTGGTTGCACTAAAACACAAGAAGGCGCAGGTATTGGCGCTGTTGTTGGGGCACTCGCTGGGCAGGCAATCGGTGGTGACACCGGTGCAACTTTAATCGGCGCAGGCGCTGGCGCAATTGTTGGCGGTGCAGTTGGAAATAATCAAGAATAAATAGATCAAGCTCAATAAAAACCGCCCCGCTGTATTGCGTGGCGGTTTTTTTATGCAATTCGGTATGTAGTAGATTTAGATTACGGTAGAAAAATCATCACAGATGTATTTGGATGATTTAGCGCACCGTTTAAGCGAGCAGCCGCATCTGCAAGTGAACCACTTGAGTTTTCAGCAAGGTCAATAACTCGATTAACTTGCCAATCTTCTGCCAGATTTCCCCATCGTCTTACAGAGCCAGCAGCTTCATCAAGAAGCATGACTTGCAAGTCTGAAGAATTACTTGAAAGAGCTGCGTCTATAAGTGCACCTTGCGCATCTACGCTTTCAATCATCGAAAGTGTTTGAGCAATTACAGTTTGAGAATCCTCATCAGCAGATCGTAGCGCTACAATCAATGGGCCAGTTGCGTCTTCTACTTCTAATACACAATCCGCAAGAGCAATATCTCGAAGAGCGGATAGTGCACGAGATGAAAAAGCATCTTGCTCTTCGTAACTCAATCTTCCTCCAGCGGTCAAGTGAATTAAATCTTCAATGATTGCAAGACGAGTTGAATTTGATTTATCCATATGCGTTACAGCAACCATCGACGAATTTGCAAGAGCATTCGAAAGAGTTTGTTCGTCTGAGCCATCACAAAGTAATAACACTGGGCTAACCATTGTTTTTGGCATGAGTGCCGCATTATCTGCAAGCAGTTGTCCGTGGTCTGCACTCCGCGAAACACCAACAACAAGATCGATTCCTGCAACAACGCCCGCAGCGTTCATTGCTTCGTCTACAGTTACGCCTTCGCCAACAACCGTCCAACCATTTGATTGCAAGAAAGCGCGAATTTCTCGGCGAACATCTGCATTATCACCAATGACTATTGCAAACTCTTCACCCTGCTGACGAATCGCAGATGCAAGCAGTGGAACTACTCGATAGCTGCCTTCAAAATAGGAATTAGGCAACGTTGAAGCAAGCGTGAGCGCGGCTTCATATTGCACTCGTCTATCTGGATACTGCATTGCAACAACAATTGGCTGTGAGCCCGATTGAAGTAGCGCATCTGCGCCTGCAGTTTTTGAAAGTGCTGTAATGGAATCAAGAACAAGCGGAGTATCGCCATCTTGTAATGAAGTAGTTAAAACTAATTGGGCAATTTTTGGTCCGAATACAGTTGCGTAGAATTCAGGACTATATGCAAGGTCGCCGTAAACTAAATCGTTTCTGCCAGCAAGCGCTCGATTACGACGCAAGTTTGCACCAACAAATGTACTCATCGCAGTTGCATTATCTACATCCGTCCCGAGTGCTTCAGATGCATAGTACATAGCCATCACGTCAAAAAATACCTCTTCAGGAATATCAAGCGCGACGAGTTGATTTTCGCCATCCCATTTCCAGAATAGATTTAGTCCACCAATTGGTTGTGGTTGAAGTGAATTTTCGCCAGCATAAAATCTATTTGCTACAACTGTTTGTTGTGCTGAAAGATTACTTGGGTTTGCATCCATGCCAATTTTGCCGAGTGCTGTCGATGCGGCAATCCGTACAACAGTAGGATTCTGCGAATCCGTAGCACACACAATCAGTGCTGGTCCAGCGTGTTTGTACCCTATGTCACCAAGAATTGTAGCTACGTGTACTTTTGATTCGTTATTAAGATTTGGCAACGCCACTGTCAGCGGAAGAACTGCATCGCGCCCTAGCCGTGCCAACATTTCTTTTGCATTTTTTGTGCCACGAGCAGTGCTCGCATTTTGCAACTGTCGAAGCAAAAGGGGAACTGCGTATTCTCCAGCTTCTTGCAATCGTTCGTCAGCAAGAATTCGTTGCCTAGTTGTTCCGTTTAATAACTCAATTGACTCTGCTAAGTTTGCGGAATTTCGAACAACACTTACTCGTCCAGTTTCAAAACGGTCTTCTAATATTGAAGCAAGTGGTTCTAGGTCTTCAACAAAAAGCGCCCAACCGATTGCTCGATCGAAACGTTCATGTCGGTCTTTTGTTTCGATAACCATTTTGTAGAAATCTTCGTTTGACATGTCATCTCGTATAAGTATGAGAGCGTACGCATCTGCAAGTTCTACATTTGCAATAAGTGCATAATGGATAAAGTCGTCTAGAGCAGTCTCAGCATCGGGATTCTGCGCAAAGGCAACCGGCTGAAACATCACAAAAGTGATTGAAAAAAGTGCGACAATAAAACGATTTCTAATATTGAACATTCAAGAACTCCGTTGAGATAACTTAAAACGACCACAACGGTCGTATGCAGATATGGAGGTCGTATCTTACCCTTTTTTCCCTCCACGAAGGGTCAAATAGAGCATATACTCCTCATTGTCAGGGCGTCTTGCAGTTGTTCTGCAAGATTGGCATGTTGTCATGCCAAAGGGAAGGTGGTGAAAAACCACCGCGGACGCGCCGCCGTAACGAGAAAGTCAGCCCAATTCCTATAGTTGACACTTTTTGCATTTTGCCACTGCTTTTTAGCGGGAAGGCAGCAAATTGACTCGGAGCCGGAAAACCTCCCCGACAATCAGTGTTGTCCGCGCGAATCGGGCCACGGCGCTGTGCCATTTGGCATTTCTCGTGACCATCGCACGGCTCAAATATGGAGGTCGCGCATGTCGACACTCACAATTATCATTATTTCACTTTTTGCAAACCCTTGGGCAGATTCTATCGTTTCGTTTGACGAGGGAATCGGCGGAAGCGCTGGGTACAACCTTCCAGAAACAGCTTTAGGTGAACCAAGCAGATTTACAGGCGAAAATGTTTGGCCTTGTGTCGTCAGCCCTTTTAATTCAGCATGGCTTTCAGATGAAATCGTATCGCTTGGTGCAGGTGGTTCCGTGGTTGTTTCATTCAACGAACCAATTCAAGACGACCCTGCAAACCCTTGGGGAATTGATCTTATTATCTTTAGCAATACAGGTTGCACTGACAATTCATATCCCAACGGAGTTGTAGGCGGTCTTTACAGTGATGATGGCGGCTTAATTGAAGTGTCGCAAAATGGGAAACAGTGGTTCACAATCTCAACAACGTTCGCCGATGGTTTATGGCCAACCCGTGGTTTTATTGACAGCCAGCCCTATGACACTGTTGAAGGAACAATACCAACTGACTTTACTATGCCAGTTGACCCCCGACTTGCACTTGATGATGTATTGTTAGTAGACAACGATGTACTCATGGTTTTGTATAGAAACTCTGGCGGAGGAACTCCCATTGATATTGCAGAGACTGGCTTGAGCTCAATTTCTTTTGTGCGCATCTCGGTAAATGCAAGTTCAAAACTATCGCCTGAAATTGATGGATTCGCAGATGTAAGTCCACAAATTAAAGGCGATGTAAATATGGATGGCGTAGTCGATGTCACTGATTTGCTTGAACTTATCAGTGCTTTTGGACCACTTGAAATTGGCACACCTCTGGCAGACTTTAACGGCGATTACATTGTGGACGTTATCGATTTATTAGAACTGATTGGCAACTGGTCTTGAAACGCGCCTTTTCACTCATTGAATTACTAGTAGTCATTGCTGTTATTGGAATCCTCGCCTCGGTGATGGTTCCAGCAATCAGCGGTGGTTACAGTTTGTCACGGACCACGGTCTGCAAGAATGTGCAACGGCAACTTGTAGTTGCTGGCGCTTCTTATCGCAATGACCATAACACATTTCCACCCGCCGTCGTTTCGATGTTCGTACATTGGGATGACGAAACTGTACTTTGGCAGTATGTCGGCGTAGAAAAAGAAAAAATGGTTTGCCCAGAACATACGCACACTGATTTTTCGACAACTGGCTATAACTACAACACTTCATTCATTGGAGATGAACGCATTATTGGCAGTGGAATTCTACGTAAAGGAGTCCCCCCCTCAAGTTGCTCACACCCTGCACAATGCGCAATGTTTGGCGATGGTCATAACAATAAATTTATGCGATCAACACTTAGTAGTCTGTCTATTCGTTGCGGCGGAAGGCAAGCGTTTAGGCATAACAACGCAACCGTCGTTGCATGGCTTGACGGACATGTCAACACGCAAGAAGCTATGTTCAATAATAATTGCAGCGATGAAGAACTTGTTGGTTTTCTAAGCAGTGATGACAGCGCATACGACCCACGCACATTAAAACTACATTAACACCAAGGGTATCGTAAGAATAAAACCTCTGCGCCCTCTTGCAACTTCGACTCTGATTGAGGAAGTTGGCTAAGCCCATTTGTCTCTGCAGTGTGTGCAAAATCTCCTGAGCCATGCCAAGTTGGAACTGTAATTTTCCCATCACGCATACTGCACGGACGAAAAGCTAATCGATCTGGATTTGGCGTTATTTCTTTAAGAAGTGACATTTCCTGCCAAGGCAATGTTGCAGATACACCTTGCAACCCTCGAACAATTGGCCAACCGAAGATGCAACTACACGCAAGTGCTGATACTGGGTTGCCAGGAAGCCCAAGTACTACCGTTGTATTTTTCATGCCAACAATGACTGGCTTGCCAGGCTGAATAGCCACGCCTTTGACAGAAATATCAACGCCGACATGATCGAAAGATGTTGAAAAATAATCACGCTTACCTGCACTAATTCCACCAACTGTTACAAGAAGATCGCATCTGCCATCAAGTGCCGAAATGACTTCACTGCAAGTTGCATCAAAATCATCTTTCAAATGATGTGTTTCAATAACCTCGCAACCCATCGAAGTGAATGCGGTTTCGATCATTGGATTATTTGAGTTTCGTATTTGGTGCGCAAGTGGTTTGGTATTTGTATCGACAACTTCGTCACCACTTGTCAAGACAATCACTTTTGGTTTTGAAAGCACTTCTATTTCTGAAACGCCAACGCTCGCTGCGATACCGATGTGCTGCGGAAATAATTCTGTATGTTTTCCGATGAGCACATCTCCCGCTTTTGCATCAACACCGCAAGGATGAATCGACTTGCCCGGCTTGATAGCCCCGCAGTTGAAAACAACTCTATCTTCTCCGTTGTCTGTACACTCGTGCTGTACCACAGCATCAAAACAACTTGGCACTGGTGCACCCGTTGCAATCGCAACACATGTTTTTTCTTCTGCGCAATCGTTAAAAACAGTCCCTGCAGAAACTTGCCCAACCACTTGCATTGATGTTCCATTTTGCACTTCACTTGCTCGGACAGCGTAGCCGTCCATTTGACTTCGATTAAATGGAGGCAAATCTCGGTCAGCAACAATTTCATTTGCAACGACTCGACCAATCGAAGAAGTTAACGGAATTCGCTCAGTTACACATGTTTGCTGAACGAGTGACCGTGTTGTTTTTAATGCTTGAGCGTATGAAGGAAGTTTGTTCATCACCCACCACTCACCGGTGGCAACAGTGCAATCGTGCATCCTTCTTGCAAATCAGAATCTCGTTTTGCGAGTTGCCCATCAATTGCAATTGCACAAACAGAAACAATCGTTTTTAATTGAGCACAGTCAGTTGAGAGCAAATCAATTACACCGCCAGCAGTTGTGCCAATGGGGACTGCAATTTCCTTTTCTCTGCAATCCATTGCTTGTGCTGCTTCTCCAAAAAACATGATGTTGCATGTGATGCTATCTTCTGCCAAACCGTTTTTCCAATTCTTCAATTGACAAACGCAACGAAGTTGGCCTTCCGTGCGGACAACTGCTTCCTCGTTCAATTTCTTTTCGTTTTCTCAATAAGTCGGCAAGTTCTCGAGGGTTCAAATAATCGCCTGCTTTTATTGCTGCCTTGCAAGACATCATGTCTAAAATTTCTGAAAGCGCTTCTTCTTCACTCGATGGGAAATCGCTATTGCCAAGGGAATCTAATAACTCTCGAATGAAGGTTGCTCCATTTACGTTTCTTGAAACGAGTAATGTTGGCAATGCGTAGACCGAAATAGATGCAGGACCAGACGCCGATGCATCTATGCCTAACTTTTCGAACAACCCAGCGTGGGTTTCCAGCGCTTCAAGTTGCCCACAGTCAGCTTCGAACGAATCCGGCACAAGCATTCGTTGCGACTCTAGATTACCTTCTGCAATTCGTTTTGAAAGTTCCTCAAACATAATTCGCTCGTGGAGCGCGTGTTGATCGATAATCAAAATCCCCTGCTCGTCTTGTGTTACAAGAAAACATTTCTGAACTTGCATGATGGCGTCCGGGCCGAGAATAGTAGGAAGCGGTGTTGCTTGTGTTGGCAATTCAATGCCAGATACGGCATTGCGTGCTTGTTCAATATCAAAGGACGGCGTGCTTGTTGGACCGAATGACGCTTGATGTGAACCGCTGCCAAACGATGGCAATTGTTCTGACGGTTGATACGCAGGAACAATATCTTGTGCAAGAAGTGCTTTTGTAATTGTTTTGTTAACCAATCTCCAAATACTATCTTTGTCACGAAACCTAACCTCGCTTTTTTGTGGGTGTACGTTCACATCTACGAGCGCTGGGTCCATTTCTAAAAACAAAGCGGCAGTTGGCCAACGCTTCGGTTCAATCAATCCACGAAACGCTTCTTTAAGAGCATGCGTTATCGAACTATCTGAAATAGTCCTTCCGTTTACATGCACTCTGATATGTCTCGATGTTGGGCGAGCCACACTTGGCTTGCCCACTAAACCCCACAAATGTATTCCCTCGATGCTACCATCAATTTCGATAAGTTCGCCATCGAGCTCGCACCCAAAGATGGAAAGGATTCGCTCTTTTGATGTTGCTTGAGGATATTCTAAAAGAAGAGCATCGCCGCTTCTAAATGTAAACGCAACAGCATGGTGCGATGCTGCGAGACGTTGTACTACTTCGCGAACTCGCGTAGTCTCAGCTCCATCTGATTTTAAAAACTTACGTCTTGCTGGCGTATTAAAAAACAATCGTTTTACTTCGACTGTTGTCCCTACACTTGCACCAACTGGTTTTGGCTTTGTTAAATCTCCGCCATCTACCTCTATTTGCGTTCCAGATTCCGCAATTTCCTGCCTACTTCTAAGTAGCAACTGGCTAATTGAACCAATAGACGCCAGCGCTTCTCCTCTAAAACCAAGGGAAGCAATCGCTGACAAATCTGCTTCTTCTGTAATTTTGCTCGTGGCATGTGGCGTTACAGCAAGTTCTAATTCTTCGGAAGCAATGCCACTTCCGTTATCGCTAACTCGAATTAAATCTTTCCCACCATGTAACAATTGGATATCTATTCGAGTACTGCCGGCATCGATTGCATTTTCAACAAGTTCTTTGACGATGCTTGCCGGCCGATCCACCACTTCACCTGCAGCAATTTGGTTAATTAAAACTGTTGGCAACTTTCGGATTGTCATGTTATTTCTCTGCTCGTTGCCCAATTTCTTTTCATTACGATTGGCATTCTACGGCCACGCCCGAACGTACGCGGCGAAGTTTTAAATATCACCGATGCTTGATCTCGTTTAAATTGCGCGATGTCGACCATGTGAATTATGTTCGAAATAAACTCTCTTGTGCAGTCTAGTTCTTCTTCAATCTCATCGACTCCTAAATCTAATTCAATGTGTAAACGAAGAACTGCATCAAGCTCGTCGTAACTTGGAAGTGAATCTTGATCAAGTTGATTCGGCCGAAGCTCGGCAGTTGGTGGCTTAGTAATCGAAGATTGAGGTATTGGCGCAGAAGAAAAGCCGAACAACGAATGCGTATGATTAAGTAATTTTGACATCGACCAAACGTCTGTTTTATAAATGTCACCAATTACTGAAACAGCACCAGCCATATCGCCGTACAGCGTGCTGTAACCAACCGCCAATTCTGATTTGTTACCTGTTGCAAGTAAAAGACTACCTTGCTGATTCGAAAGTGCCATCAATAACAACCCGCGAATGCGAGCTTGTGCATTTTCTTCAGCAAGTCCCGTTGATTCTTGGCAACTAGTTCGAAATATCTGTTCAAATGCAGCATGCATGTGTTCAATGGGCAATGTTACAGTTGCAATCCCAAGGTTTGCTGCAAGTTGCTCTGCATCTTCGACGGAACCAATGGAAGAATAACGAGATGGCATTAAAACGCCTGTAACTGCATCTTTTCCAAGAGCAATTACTGCAAGTGTTGCCACTAGAGCGGAATCTATTCCACCAGAAAGCCCTAATAGCGCCTTGGAATGTCCAGTTTTACAAAAATAATCTTTGATTCCAAGAATAATTGCCCTGCACCGTTCCTCATCATTGCAATATTCATTTACCACTTCCACAGAATCGCCTTGCAAAGAAACGTTCATGGCACCAACTTCAAACAGCGGCAAAGTGCCTAGTACTCCAGCCGAGGAAACGACGAACGAGCCACCGTTAAAAACTAAATCGTCATTTCCGCCGACTTGATTGCAAACCGCAATGGTTATGGAATGTTCGTTTGCGACATCAAGTGCATACTCAAGGTGTGACTGATGTTTGCTTGCAACAAAAGGTGAAGCACTTGGCGAAGCGAGAACAGAACATCCTGCATCTAGTAGCTGGCGAACTGGATTATGCTCGTATGTCGGAGCAGAACTGGAATCAAAACCACGCCAAAAATCTTCGCAGATAGCGATGCCAATTTTTTCGCCAAACAATTCAAACATACAAAAATTTTCGCCAGGTTCAAAATATCGCTTCTCATCAAACACGTCATAACTTGGTAATAATTGTTTGTCTGCAACGGTTAGAACTTCCCCATTATGTAACACGCTCACGCTGTTTCGTATTTTCCCAGTTCCATAATCCTGCCGAGGATAGCCAACGAGAATTGTCTGATCACTACATGCTTGTGCAATCCGTTGTACTGCTTCTTCGCATGCTTGAATAAAACCATCGCAGTACAGTAAATCTCTTGGTGGATAGCCGCAAATTGACATCTCTGGGGTAAGAATAAAATCTGCATCCATTTTCAAAACTGCTTCAATAATGTTATTTGTGTTCGTTGTAACATCGCCAACAGTTGGATTGAGTTGAATCATGCCAATGTGCATAGACTCATATTGTATCAAACAACACGAGCCCGCTAAAAACGAGCTCGTGTATCACACACTGGTTCGGAGAAACCAGAAAGGAAAGGAGTTAAGAGTTAATACACAAGGGCGACTGCGTTTTCGATGGAATCGATCACTTGACGCACTGTAAATGGCTTGCGGAGCACCCCGTCAAAGCCGCTGCATGTAAGGCGTGTTATTTGACCATCGGTCAATCTACCACTCATTGCAATAATTTTTGTTGCTTGCATTTCTTCGCCATTTCGGAATCCTTTTGTAAAAGAAGAATAGTCTTCACCACAAAATGAAAGGTCAAACAGCATAACGTGCGGACGGAATCGTTCACATTCGACGCCAGCAGAAAAAGGATTTGTGCAAGCATGCACTATGTATTCTGTTTGGTCACTAAACACACGTTCAAGTGTATTTACTACATCAGAATCGCTATCTACAATAAGCACTCGGGTGTTGCCAGCCATTAAGCCGTCAAGTGGAATCCCGTGTTCTTGCATAAACTTCATTAAGGATTGCACAGGTATACGCCTGTCTTTTGATCCAGGAATTCTGTAGCCATCAATTTGACCAGAGTCAAACCACTTGCTGACTGTTCGTGCAGCCACATTGCAAATTTTTGCTACTTCACCTGTTGTTAATACATCTTTATCGAATGGATTCATTTCCAAATCACCTTTCATTAGAGTTCAGTTACGCCGCGTCTCCACGCGGGTTGACGACAGAGATTGCTTCGTCAATGCAAGGTGGTGGATTTACTCCGAAGGCAATGTTTATGCTGAAAAAACGCTCGGTCGCATGGATATTGCAATCCTCACGACCGATAACGTATATGCTTGGAAATATAGGTAGTTTGTTAGATTGTTGGGCCGGCAGCTCTTACTGCATCTGTCATGTCATACTTCTGGTCATTCGTTTTGAATTTGTTCGCAAGTTCAGTAGCCATAACATCATACGCATCTCCGTCAGCCCAAGTTTGACGTGGGTCTAGTACTTCTGAAGGAACGTTTGGGGCAGTTTCAGGAATATGAAGTCCAAAAATTGGATGTTTCTTAAATGATGACTCAGCGAGCGAACCTTCGAGAATCGCTGTCACGAATGCTCGGGTCCATTTCAAACTAAACCGCTCACCAGTGCCGTAAGGACCCCCTGTCCAACCAGTATTTAAAAGCCAAACATGAGAGTCTTGTTCTTCGACTCGTTTTGCTAACCACTGCGCATACTCCATGGGTGGTCGTGGTAAAAATGGGCCACCAAAGCAAGGGCTAAAGTTTGGTTGTGGCTCTGTGATGCCCGCTTCAGTGCCAGCAAGTTTAGATGTGTACCCATTTATAAAGTAATACATCGCTTGCTCGGAAGTCAATTTACTTACTGGAGGTAAAACGCCAAATGCATCTGCCGTTAGAAAAATTACATTTTTCGGATGACCACAGACGCTGGGTACAATCGCATCAGGAATATAATCGATTGGATAGGCAACGCGTGTATTTTCTGTTTTTGAACCATCATCGTAATCAGGAATTCTGGTTTCGTCATTCAAGACAATGTTTTCAAGAACGGAACCAAATTTAATCGCATCCCAAATTTGCGGTTCGCCTTCTTGTGTAAGTTTTATGCATTTTGCGTAACACCCGCCTTCAAAGTTAAAGACGCCATCAGCGCTCCAGCCATGCTCATCATCGCCAATAAGAGGCCGGTTTGGATCAGCAGAAAGTGTTGTTTTACCAGTACCGCTAAGTCCAAAGAAAAGCGCAACATTGGCCGAATTGTCCTTGTCGACATTTGCAGAACAATGCATTGGGAATACATCGACTTCTGTCATATCAAAGTTCATCGCGTAGAAAATTGATTTTTTAATTTCGCCTGCATATCGAGTACCACAAATAACCACTTTCTTCTGTTCCATTGATTGAACAACACATACTCCGCTATTCAAACCGTAGGATTCATAATCTTCAATTAACAAATTGCATGCATTTATGATTGTCCAGTCTGGAGAAAAGTTTGAAAGATCAGCACCTTGAATAAACATTGTTGAAGCGAAAAGGCACTGCCATGCTTCTTCCGTTACAACTGATACATTTAAACGATAGCGTTCATCAGCACCTGCAAAACCGTCAAATCGAAATAGGTCCTCTTTATTGCCTAAATATTCAGTTGCTAACGCTTCAATTTTTGCAAAATGTTCAGGAGTAATTGGTCGGTTTGTATTACCCCAAGCAATCGCATCATGAACGCCGGGAGTGTCCTCTACGAATTTGTCATTAGGTGAACGACCGGTGCGATCACCAGTGTCGCAACAAAGTGCACCATTCGCCGCTAGGACACCTTCGCCTCGTGCGAGTGACATTTCAACAAGTTTGGCTGTTGAATGATTAGAGTGCATGTTCACACCGGGAAAATCGAGCGTTTTTATTGCAGTTTTCATGGTTTTCTCATATCTAAAAAAGGGCTTGGTTCGTTTGACTGAAACGGCATATTCTACCTAACACAATGTCATTTTGTGTTTTTTATTCTATTGAAATTGCATCAAATTACGGGTTGATATTGACCAACGCCCCCGTTGCGGATACTCTGCCCATCCCCCCCATGGCGATCGTAGCTCAGTTGGTAGAGCACCGGGTTGTGATCCTGGAAGTCGCGGGTTCAAGTCCCGTCGGTCGCCCTTCTCATTAGAAACCGGCACGTACTGTGAGCACCCTCCTCCCAGACCTTCATAAGCATGCAATTTCACGCAATCCAACATGATGTTTTCACTGGCGATTACAAGGCCACGCGTGCATGTGTTGAGAAACTCATTGAACAGGCGAAACCCTGCAAAAACGATTATATCGTTTTACAAGAAATGACTGACACTGGCTGGTCATTAGACATCGAAGCTATTACAAATGTTGGCACTCTTGAGTGGGCCTCGGCGTTGGCAAAAAAACTTGACGTTTGGATACAAACAGGTTGGGCTAAAAAAATAAATGAACGAGCATATAATTGCGCCGCTGTCTGCTCGCCAGATGGAAGTATTGTTGCAAATTACACAAAAGTATTTACGTGCAATCCACTTGGTGAAAACAAACATTACGATGAAGGAAATGAACTTTACATTCTACATTTAAATGACATTTCTATTTGCCCGCTCATTTGTTATGACTTACGGTTTGCAGAATTGTGGCGACTTGCCGCCCTTGAGGGTGTCGATGTTTTTACAGAGTCGTCAAGTTGGCCGCTACCTCGAATTCACCATTGGAGAACACTCATTTGCGCCCGAGCAATTGAAAATCAAGCATTTGTCGTTGGTAGTAATAGAAGTGGCAAAGATGCGATTGCACACTGGGGTGGTTCTTCCCTAATTGTTTCACCACTTGGTGAAGTACTAGCGGAAGCACCCGAATCTGGCAACCACTTCATTTCAGCAACCATTGATCCAGAAATAGCCCATAATTGGCGTGCATCTTTCCCAGCTCTTGATGATGTTCGAAAAGAATTACTCGGAAACATCAAGGTTACACATATCTTTGGTTGATACAAACGGCTTTGTAGGGTACGCTTCCATTCCGTTACGGCGAAATAGCTCAGTTGGTAGAGCACTGCACTGAAAATGCAGGTGTCCCCGGTTCAAGTCCGGGTTTCGCCATTAGAACGACATTATGGAAAATACCTCTCAAGCCGTTATTCTTGTCAAGTGCCCAGATCAAAGAGGCATTGTCGCCCGCTTAGCGTCAGCAATCCATGATACGGGCGGAAACATTTTAGACGCAGCACAACATACGTCAGAATCTACAAACACTTTTTTGCAAAGGATTCATGTTTCGTGGACAGATAAAAACGTTACTCAAGAATCGTTTCAACTCGCGCTCAACCCACTCATTGAATCACTACAACTTGACTTACAAATTAAGTGGGGCGAAGAAATGCAGAATGTTGCGATTTTCGTTTCAAAAGAAGATCACTGCCTGCATGATTTATTATTACTTCAAAGAGATGGAGCACTCCATTGCTCTATTTCACTCGTTATTTCTAATCATCTTGATTTACAAGACGTTGCAGCAAAATTCAACATCCCGTTTCATCACATTCCAATCGATGACGCATGTGCCGCCGAAGAAGAACAACTTAAACGGCTAAAAGAAAACAACATTAATTTAGTTGTACTCGCGAGATACATGCGAATAGTAAGTCCGAAAATTATTTCTAGTTATGAAGAAAGAATAATCAATATACATCACTCTTTTCTACCTGCATTTGCTGGCGGAAAACCATACCACCAAGCACACGAGAAAGGTGTTAAATTAATTGGTGCAACTGCGCACTATGCAACGGTGGAATTAGACGCTGGCCCAATTATCGAGCAAGGCGTTATTCGCGTTTCGCATAAAGATGCCATTCCAAATTTAGTTCACAAGGGGCGTGATATCGAGCGAACTGTACTAGCGCGTGCAGTACGCTGGCATTTAGAAGACAGAATCATCGTCCACGCCAACCGCGCTATCATTTTTGAATAAATTAACCAGCTTCTCGCAAACGATCCGTTCGCATTTTATGCATCATTCGCTTCATTGTGTCATTTGATGCACTCATTCCACCGAGCGGATAGTGCTCACTTAATGCCGTTGCTAATCGAGCTTCTGTAGTCATCATAAAATATGCTGGACGATCAAGCACTCTTGTTGCGAATTTTAATGCGCGCTGTAAATGTTTTTGAGTTGTTGCCAGAACAAGTGTATTACCCTCGATGTTCATCGGTAGACAACGGAATTGCCATGCCTGACGAGAACTAACTAAAGCTTTTGCCTCTCTTCGAGGCAGGAAAGACAACGGGTCAATCGTAGGTGCATTACATGCATATTGAAACGACCATGCTTCCTCTATTGCTTCTGTTGAAATGTTACAGAGTTTCTCCGCGATTTCACCAAAGGGTCTACCCGTCTTGCGTTGCTGTTCAAGTATTGAACGAACATCAAGTTCACTAAGTAGTCCCTGTTCAACAAGTACCTCACCAAGGAGTAGGGTACGACTATTCTTCCATGCATTTATGTGCTCCATACCGCAAACATCGACTTGCTCCTATAGGAACTCAACGAGGGTTCGTGCTATCGAGAATTAGATGGGTAAAGCGATGCCGTTTGTACCGATTGCAATCGTTATAGGGCTAAAATTAGACCGTGCAGGGTTGTCCAATCAAGTTTTCAGGGTTTAAACCGAGCAATTCTTCATTGACAAATACCCCATCTTTACGGATGACTTCGCCATCAAACGAAATCGTCCCGCCACCATATTCGGGGCGTTGAATGAGTACGAGGTCCCAGTGCACTTCTGATTTGTTGCCGTTACAAGCATCGTCATAAGCATTACCTGGAGTAAAGTGGAGTGAGCCAGCGATTTTCTCATCAAACAAGATGTCTTTCATCGCTTCCTTTATATAAGGATTGAATCCAATTGCAAATTCACCTACGTACCGAGCACCTTCATCTGAATTAAAGATGTCATCCAAGAATTCTCCCCCTTGATCTGCGCTACAACCAACAATTTTTCCATCTTTAAATTCAAGACGGATATTTTCAAACGAATGCCCGCGATATATCGATGGCGTGTTGTAGTGAATGACACCATTGATTGAATCTTTAACTGGCGCAGAGAATACTTCACCATCTGGAATATTCAGTTTGCCGCAACATGGAATCGCCGGTATGTCTTTAATTGAAAAAGTTAAATCTGTATCGCCAGGACCTTGAATGTGTACTAAGTCAGTTGCATTCATAACATCGACAAGTTTTTCCGCTGCTTCAGCCATCAAACTGTAGTCAAGCGTGCAAACGTTAAAGTAAAACTCCTCAAATGTAGAAGTATTCATCCCTGCAAGTTGTGCCATCCCAGGAGTCGGCCAACGCAACACGCACCAACGTGTATGGTTCAAGCGTTGTTTCATATGCACAGGAGTTCCGTAAATTCTTCCCCATGCTTGTTGCCGCTGGGCGTCAAGGCCACTCATTTCACTAACATTGTGCGAGCCACGCATACCAAGGTATGCGTCCATTCGCTTCATGCGTTCCAAATCGTAATCTGACCACACTTCGTATTGGGCATCACTCGCATTTTCATGCAATGCGCGCATAATTTGCGCATCACGAATTGCGACATGTGGATGGCCTCCAGCGCTTGTTGCCGCTATTACAAGTTCAACGACCATTTCGTGGGGCATGTCAAATGCTTCAATTAAAATGTGTTCTCCTTGTTGCAAGCAAGTTGAGTAGTTGATGAGAAGGTCTGCGAGTTTTGTGTAGCGTGGGTCAGCCATGATTTTAGTCCTTACATATATTGAGAACACGATATTCTACCAAGACATTACTCCATTGAAAATACGTCTTTCGCAAGTTCGACAACATTCTCTGGTAAATTGCCCCCATCCCGCAACCACATTTTTCCTTGGTAATCACCATACATTGGCGCCAGCCAGAACCAACCCGCCATTTGAGATTCCAGCATGTGATTCGATTGCCAGAAACCATCATCTCCCCTTCCATGTGCTACTCGAAAACCCTTTTCTGGGTTGACATCCCAACGCTCCATGTAGGAACCGAGCAACGCGTTCCCAACATCGTTGGCGCCTTCGAAGTCTGGAGTACAAACTAAAATTAAATTCGCTTCCTTCGGCATAAATTGCTTTTGAGCTCGTTTTAATAATCGCGCTATTCGAGGCGTTTCATCTACAAATCCAGTTGGCAAACCGATGACAAGTGAAACTCTTTTTTCATCATTGGGGGCCATAATTTTAACACCACCAATGTCGATACCATTTGCATTGCGAACAACGTGTTCATCACCTAACCGAGCGGTTTCAATAAAAGTAGCAGCAGCGGTAACAAATTCTTGCATCGCTTCTTCATCTAAACCATCCTTCCAACGGATTTTTACAATCCAAGGCTTTGGAATACATTCAAGAATTCTAAGACGGGAAGAAATTTTAAGACGGCGGTGGTTTGATTTGCGGCTTCCTAATCGTTTCACGTGCACATACAGTTTCACGCCGTCTCTTTCTAATAGGAGGTCGCACGTTTTGCCTGATGGAGTTGGCACTTCTACCGAGATAGCACAACCCCGCTTTCGTGCGTGAAGAGCAACGAGTGCTTCAGCAAAGGAATCTAAAAAGCCACGACGTTTTTTCCTTGCTTGTAACCGATGGTAAAGCCGGTCAAGTTCCGGGTCGCCTTGCCAAGCACGAATCATCCCCACAATTGCTGGGTTTAAATCATGCGAAAATTTATCTAAACCGAAATCGCCAGGTGTCAAAATTCTCTCCTATGCATTACGTATAGTCTAGCTATCTATTCGGTGCGGTGGAAGATGGCAACAGTCGCCTGTTTTATATGGAGACGACCAGTGCGATTCTATCGCTTCGATTGCTTGCTCACCGTCAATTAATACATCCCTCTCACGGGAAAGAACTTGCTCTATTTGATTGCGCCCTATGCATACGGTATACAACGATCGATCATCTTCCCAAGCACGTTCTAGTACTTTCGTACGCTTTTCTAGAAAATCAATCGCTTTACTTGCACGGGTGGGTAATGAAATTACAACCTCGCGAACGGGACCGATTACAACCATCCGAACTTCTTCTGACAATATATCGATTCCGTCATTAGTAACAGATGAAATCTGAATTGCATCAGGACATCGCGAAACCCAAACCAATCTATCCGAAGGATCTTCAAGTTTGTCAATTTTATTTAGAAGTAACAAACGTGGCTGATGTTCAGCGCCAATTTTTTTCAATGTCATTTCAACAGTATCGAGTTGCGACATCGCAGATGGGTCGGATGCATCAAGCAAAATCAATAACAGTTGACAATGCACCGTTTCTTCCAAAGTTGAACGAAAACTCGCTACAAGGTGGTGTGGCAGTCTTCTAATAAATCCAACAGTATCCGAAAGCATCACGCCAGTTCCACCGCCAAGTTCCCACCGTTCAATGCGTGTTGAGAGTGTCGCGAACAATTGATCGTGTGCCCATGCACCTCCAGAAGTCAATGCATTAAAAAGAGTTGACTTTCCTGCGTTTGTGTATCCGACCAAGCCAACTGTAAAGTAATCGTTGTTTCGTTTTTCGACTTCTCGAACAGATCGTTGTTGAATTTCATCAAGTTCACCTCGCAATTGTTTCAGCCTTCGTTGCACTAATCGCCTATCTATTTCGATTTGTTGCTCACCAGGACCTCGAGTACCAATCCCAACCGGCGCTCCGCCTGTCACTTGACCAAGGTGATCCCACATCGCACGCAACCGTGGATAGGTATATTCCAGTTGCGCAATTTCAACTTGCAACTTTGCCTCGGCAGTTGAAGCTCGACTAGAAAAAATATCGAGAATAAGTTCACTTCGATCAATTATTTTTCGACCGATTGCTTCCTCGAGATTCTGAATTTGGGATGGTGACATGTCATGATCAAAAATAATTATGGAAGCATCGACAGAATCAGCGAGGTCTTTTATTTCTGCAACCTTACCCTTGCCAACAAATGTCTTTCCATGCGGCAATCTTCGCTTTTGTGTTATATGACCAACCACGGTGCCGCCAGCGGATTCTGTCAATGCGGTGATTTCTTCAAATCGGTCATCTAGAGAAATTCTCTCCCCACGTAGTGTCAACGCAACCACTATTGCGCGCTCTGCTACAACATTTAAGTCTTCTCTTTGATCGTATCCCATTTTTACTCGCGATTTTCTTTCAGTCGTGGTATTGTAGTATGAGAATTAAATACGATACGATTACTTTTTGTTGAATCTACTATTGGGGGATAAGGACTAGGAGCATGTCACCAAAATCTCGACTCATGCCAGTTTTATTATTGCTGCTCACAACGCTTGCAATTGTGCAACTTTCCATTGCCATTTCAAGTTCTACGCCAAGTTACGAGTGGTTCGACCCACTTATTGACGTTCGAGGAGCCCTTATCGATCGTCACTTGAATCTGCCTGACGAAGAGGCGATGCAAGAATCTGCTATCAAAGCAATGATTGAATCGCTCGATGATCCATATGCCTTATTCGTTCCTGTCGAAAAAGAAGAAGCATTTATCAAAGACCTTGAAGGCGATTATGCTGGCATTGGAGCCCAAGTGCGAATGATTGACGGCGAGTTGTACATTATTTCTCCGATGGAAAATTCGCCCTCGCTCAAAGCAGGTGTTCGTGCAGGAGATGTTGTTGAACAAATTGACGGCGAGCCAGCAACCAACGCTACTATTGAAAAATTGATCGAACGGCTCACTGGTCCAGTCGGCACGGATGTACTTGTTTCTGTTCGACATAAAGATGATTCAAAAGAAGAAATTACTATCACCCGTGGTCATATTCGATCGCAAAGCATTTCAGGACTAATCCGTCGCAACCAAGATTGGACATGGTGCCTCGACGAAGAAAATGGGATTGCATACGTTCGCATTATTCAATTCAATGATACGACTCCTCTTGAGTTAATCAACGCTCTTCAAACAGCGGAAAAACGTCATGTCATTCAGGCTCTTGTCATCGATTTGCGGGAAAACCCAGGCGGTTCTCTTTCTGCCGCTATCCACATTTCTGACATGTTTTTAGAAAGTGGAACCATTGTGACTGTTACTGGCCGAGTCGATCCAAGTCGTTCGTGGAACGCAGACTCAAAACAAATACTTCAAGATGTTCCGATTATAATTCTTGTAAATAACAATTCTGCATCTGCTTCGGAAATTGTCTCAGGCAGTCTTCAAGCAAATGACCGAGTAGCAATCCTTGGGACTCGTACATACGGCAAAGGATCCGTTCAGGAAGTTCTTGAGTTAACTTCTGGTGGAATGTTAAAATTTACAACTGCAAGATACGACTTGGCAAACGGAAGGACCATCGACAAAAAACTTTCTGAAGATTCTGGCCTTTGGGGTGTTGATCCAAATGAAGGACTTGTCATTCTTGAAACCAGAGAAGAAACAACTGAACGAATTAAAAGCCGTGAACCGTTCACAATTATTACTGCGGATGAGCCAGAAGCTTCCGCTTGTGGGGATATAGATTGGATTGAAAACACATTGCACGACCATCAATTGGCACAAGCAGTTCTTGCGTTGCGAGAACAATTAAAAACTGGTAAATGGCCAATTCTATCTGAGGAAGATCCAGTGGCGACTGGCATCACAGAAGCAGTTACTGAACTTGCAATAGAACGGATCGAAATACTTAAAGAACTCGTTAAAGTTAGCGATCGCCTTGCTACATTGCAAACTGAACTAGACGAGGAAGAGGTTTCACTCATTCCAAAAGACACAAACTTAGACAACGCCGTTGTCACACTTACAGATGAGCATGGCAATTCAATTGGCTCATGGCGAGTAACAAGTGGAAACATTGAAGATGCGCTAGATTCACTACGCCTTGAATCTACAACAGAAGTAAAAGAAAATAACATTAAAGAGTAACTTCAAACTCGGGTACTGTTCAAATGACCCTCATATTAGGTATTGAATCCAGTTGTGATGAAACCGCTGCATCTGTTGTAAAAGATGGATGCGAGGTTCTTTCAAATGTTGTCGCCTCACAAGATGAATTACATATTGAATACGGCGGGGTTGTTCCTGAAATTGCTAGTCGAGCACATCTAGAACGCATCCTTCCAGTCATAGTTGAATCCATTGATATCGCAAAAATTTCACTGGATGAAATTGATGCCATCGCAGTTGGAAATCGTCCTGGACTCATCGGCTCACTTCTCGTTGGTGTCGCTGCAGCAAAAACGCTCGCTTGGACATTAAGCAAACCACTTATTGCCGTCGACCATGTCGTCGCACACTTGTGCGCCCCTGCATTAAACGGGGCGGAAATTTCGTACCCAGCACTTGGCATTGTTGTTTCTGGTGGACACACTTCACTGTTATTACTTTCAGATGCTTCTACCGCAGTTTGTTTAGGGAAAACAATTGATGATGCCGCAGGCGAAGCCTTTGACAAAGCAGCATCAATACTTGGTCTCGGTTGGCCTGGCGGAGCATTAATAGATGCCGCTTCAAAGAAAGGCGCACCTGTACACCAATTACCTAGACCAAAAACAAAGGGGAGCAGACCAGATTTTTCTTTTAGCGGTTTAAAAACTGCACTCTTGTACGGCGTTAGAGGAAATCCAATTCGTAAAGATGGAAAAAGTATTTTTCCAAGAGCTATTTCCGAATTAAGTGAACAAGAAATTTTTGATTGGGCATCTTCATTTCAAGAAGCCGCCGTTGATACAATCATAAATGGAATTCAACACGCACTTGGCAACAATCGGGTACTATGTATTGTCGCAGGAGGTGGCGTATTAGCAAATACACTTCTGCGTAAAAAACTGTCTGCAGTCGCAGGCAGTTACAACATTCCAATCCACTTACCCGATATCAAGTATTGCGTCGATAACGCAGCGATGATTGCAGGGCTCGGATACCACTTGTTTGAGATGGGTCA